>JAAZVU010000067.1 GCA_018623275.1 Flavobacteriales bacterium | reverse complement strand
TGAACTGCGTAGAAGAAAATGAAGAAGTAAATCAAGATTCCCGCGATGTAGCCCAGTCCCATTTTTAATGGAGTAGCACTGGTTTCTTCGCTGCCATTTTCTTCGCCCAAGGTGAAGCTCTTCACGCTCACTTGAGTTTTGGTTTGGGTAACTACCTCAGGATCGACACCTTGCTGAATGAGCTTTTGGTTATTTATCTTTTCCTCAAGCTGACGCTCAATGAATCGTTGTAGGTCAATGCCTATATCTTCTTTCCCGTAAAGGAGCACATTATTCTTGATGAAATCCGGGTCCCAACCGTTTCCAGACGGGATGTATAAGAGTGCATCTTTATCACTTTCCCTTAGGAATTGTTTGGCCAATTCTAAATCGAACTCACTCGGATTCAAATAATCCAAGCTGAACTGCTCTGTGCCTTCCGCCGGAATTAAAATCGACGGCTCATCCAACACAATAATGGCCTTGTCATCTTCCGGCATCGAGGCCAAAATCCCGGGTACAATCATGACCGCAGCAAGCAACAGCGGCGCTAACAAGGTCATTAACAAAAAGGTTTTCTTGCGAACGCGAGTCAAGAACTCACGCTGAATAATCAGTAGGATAGGGTTGTTCATGGGTTCCAAGGTTTAGGTCCGTTATTCACAATGTCGATGAAAATATCACTGACACTTGGCAGTACTTCTTCAAAGCCTAGCAATTGATTTTTACTGGCCAATTCTTGAATCAAGCCACTAGGATATTCGTCCGCCTTAATGGTTGCCGTGTATCCCGTGTGGACGTGATCACGCTCTAGCACATCCTTGCCTTCAAAACCCTGCTCATCCTTTGTGGTAAATGCGTAGGTGCCGTTCATGTAGTGCTTTCTAATGTCCAATAGTGGACCTTCCACCATCACTTCGCCATTGTTGATCAAGCCAATGTGGTCACATATTTCTTCTACACTCTCCATGCGGTGCGTGGAGAAAATCACCGTAGCACCTTCTTGGTTTAGGCGCTTAATTTCTTTCTTGATCAAATTTGTATTGATCGGGTCAAAACCAGTAAAGGGCTCATCGAAAATCAACAGCTCCGGCTTGTGCAATACCGTAGTCACGAACTGCACCTTCTGTGCCATACCCTTGCTCAAATCTTCCACCTTCTTTTCCCAGAAGCTTTCCATCTCTAAGCGAACGAACCACTCCTTGGCACGATTCTTCGCCTCGGTAGCGCTCAGTCCTTTGAGCTTAGCCAAATAGAGCACCTGCTCACCGACCTTCATTTTTTTGTACAAACCACGCTCTTCGGGCAAATAACCAATCCGAGCTATATCACTGGGCATAAGCTTGCGCTCTCCAAAGTACACGGCGCCACTATCGGGAGCAGTGATTTGGTTCATAATGCGGATAAAGGAAGTCTTCCCAGCTCCATTAGGGCCAAGAAGTCCGTAGATGCTTCCCTTGGGAATGTTGAGATTAATACCTCCGAGCGCGACCTTAGGGCCGTACTGTTTGGTGACATTTTGCGCTTTGATCATACGTTTATGGGTTCGGCTGTGGCCGATTTTGGTTAGGGGTTATTGGTTACAAAAACTCCCGTCACAATGGACAGGAGTTTCAAGATATAAAATACTCAGTTACGAGAACATTTCTTTGACTCTATCGAAGAAGCCTTTGTCGGATTTTCCGGGATTAGGCTCAAAGTTTTTGCTCTCCTTTAACTTTTCGAGCGCCTTCTTCTCATCGTTGCTTAGATTTTTCGGCACCCAAACGTTGATGTGGATGAGCTGATCTCCTCGACCGTATCCTTGAACACTTGGTAGACCCTTGTTCTTCAATCGAAGGATTTTACCAGGCTGCGTGCCCTTATCTATGTTGATCTTAACAATTCCACTAACCGTTGGGATTTCAACACTCGTTCCCAATGCCGCCTCAGGGAAGCTCATCGTTAATTCATAGTGTAAATTCTCGCCATCTCTGGTCAGTGAATCGTGTGGAATTTCTTCGATAAGTACGATCAAATCTCCTGGAACACCGCCCAAAGCATCGTTTCCTTTACCGCCCACACGCAATTGCATACCGTCTTGTACACCTGCAGGAATCTTCACAGCGACCACTTCTTCTTTGCGCTCCAAACCATCAGAACCTACGCCGCTAGGTTTTTGGTCAACGGTCTTACCAGCACCGTTACACGCATTACAGGTTGCTGCGGTGCGCATCTGGCCCAATATCGTGTTGGTTACTTGTTGCACTTGACCTGCGCCGTTACATGTAGGACAAGTTTTGAACGTCACTCCATCAGCTACCTTAGCTCTACGGATTTTGATTTTCTTCTCAACGCCCTCAGCGATTTCTTCCAGGGTCAACTTCACTTTGATGCGTAAGTTGGATCCCTTGGCTTGACGTTGACGACCACCGCCGCCAAAGCCACCGAAACCACCTCCGAAGCCGCCGCCACCTCCGCCGAAGATATCGCCGAACATATCAAAGATGTCGTTCATGTTGCCGTGGAAACCACCGCCTCCAGCACCGGCACCAAATGCTTGGTGGCCGAACTGGTCGTACTTGCGACGCTTCTCCTCGTTACCTAGGACATCGTAAGCTTCCGCAGCCTCTTTGAATTTTTCTTCAGCTTCTTTGTTATCTGGGTTTCGATCCGGATGGTATTTCAATGCCACCTTGCGGTAGGCTTTTTTAATCTCATCTTGGCTCGAGCTTTTGCTCACACCCAGTACGTCGTAGAAATCGCGTTTTGCCATCTTATGCTCCTTTACCAACTACCACTTTTGCGAAACGGATCACCTTTTCACCAATCTTGTATCCTTTCTCTACCTCATCAATGACTTTGCCGTCCATATCTGGGGTAGGGGCAGGGATTTGCGTGATAGCTTCCATTTCTTCTACATCGAACGCCTTGCCAATGGTGCTTTCCATTGCATTCAGGCCTTTGCCTTTTAGTGTCTCAGTAAGCTTGTGTTGAATCAATTTCAATCCTTCCAAAACCGCTGCGTTCGCTTCAGTTTCTTCCGTGTTTTTCAATGCTCTTTCAAAATCGTCTAGAACTGGCAGCAATGCTGTTAAAGTGTCTTTATTGGCACTTTCCATGAGCTCCAAACGCTCCTTTGCGGTTCTTCTTCTGAAATTTTCGAACTCCGCATACAAGCGCAAGTTTTGGTCCTTAAGATCTTTGACCTCGTCTTCAAGTTTAGCTACCGGATCTTGCTCAACACTAGTATCCTCGGCGTTTTCATTGCCTTTCTCCACGTTGTTTTCTTCGTGCAATTCCTCGTTTTTGGTTGCTTCTTTTTCTGACATCTATCTAGAATTTAGGGCTTCGTTTGCTCCTTATTGTGCAAAATGTTCGCCAATAAGCGCCTCGCTGACACCTTGTCAGCGAGGCGCAAAAATACCGCATAAAAAAGGGCGCCGGCATTGCCGGCGCCCTTAATTTGACTCAGTGGTCAAAATATCTTTAACGCTTTAGAGAAGCGAGCGTATTTTCTAGTGCTTTGCCTCTCAAATTTTTCTTAATGATCACACCGTCACCATCGATCAAGAAGGTCGCTGGAATAGAGTTAACGTTGTAGGTGCGCGCAGCAGCATTTCTCCAAAACTGAAGGTCACTCACGTGGTTGTCCCAAACGAGTTTGTCTTGCTGAATACCTTTCTCCCAAGCGGCCTTGTTTTGATCTAAGCTCACCGAGAAGACTTCAAAACCGTCACCGTTTTTAAATGCAGCATCCTTGAATTTTCCATAGGTGCGAACAACATTTGGATTTTCCATACGGCACGGTCTACACCATGAAGCCCAGAAATCGATAAGCACAATCTTGCCTTTCAAATCTGAGAGCTTGCGAATATTATCCTGTGGGTCGCGCATCGCAATCTCAGGAGCTTTGTCGCCAATGCTTAGCGTTGCCATTTGCTCTTCAGGTGCTTCTACAGCATCAGAATAATAGTTCTGTGAAGAAGTCAAAGTTGCAGCGGTTAAGACCAGCGCAAGACTTCCGATAAGTAGGGATAATTTCTTCATTGTCTTGGTTCTAAATGATGTTACAATCTAACAATTTCTGCGCCAAGTGCTTTCAATCGACCGTCGATGTTTTCATAGCCTCTATCAATCTGGTTGATATTGTGAATGGTAGAGGTTCCTTCAGCACTTAGGGCAGCGATTAGCAAGCTCACCCCCGCTCTAATATCCGGAGAGGTCATTGTAGTTGCTCTCAGTGGAGTTTGTTTATCCAATCCAATTACTGTTGCACGGTGTGGGTCACATAGAATAATCTGCGCTCCCATATCTATGAGTTTATCGGTAAAGAACAAACGCGATTCAAACATTTTCTGATGAATCAGTACTGATCCACGAGCTTGAGTGGCAGTGACAAGGATGATGCTCAATAGATCAGGAGTAAAGCCTGGCCAAGGTGCATCAGCAATAGTCATAATTGATCCATCGATAAAGCTTTCAATCTCATAATGATCGTGAGAAGGAACTCGTAAATCATCACCTATGAGCTCGGTATGAATACCCAAGCGACGGAATACGGTAGGAATGATCCCAAGGTCAGGATAGCTCACGTCTTTAATGGTGATGTCCGAACCTGTCATTGCAGCCAATCCAATCCATGAACCGATCTCAATCATATCTGGTAGGATACGGTGCTCAGTACCTCCAAGCTCTGCTACACCTTCAATGTGCAACATGTTCGATCCAATACCATCGATCTTCGCTCCCATGCGAACAAGCATTTTGCACAATTGCTGTAAGTAAGGCTCACAAGCGGCATTATAGATGGTCGTCTTACCCTTGGCCATAACTGCTGCCATGACGACATTGGCCGTTCCGGTTACAGACGCTTCATCTAGTAGCATGTAAGTTCCCTTAAGCTCTGATGCATCTACGCTGTAGAAAGTATCCTTGCTGTCATAATTGAACTTGGCACCCAACTTCTGGAATCCTAAGAAGTGTGTATCCAACCTTCTACGACCAATTTTATCACCCCCTGGCTTAGGGATATAGGCCTTTCCAAATCGAGCCAATAGTGGTCCAACAATCATGATGGAACCGCGAAGACTCGCACCCTTCTGTTTGAAGGTATCCGATGTTAGGTAATCTAGATTGACATTCTCGGCCTTGAAGGTGTAATCACCATGACCGTTTTTCTTTACATAAACGCCTAAATCACCTAGCAGGTCAATCAGTTTGTTTACATCGACGATATCAGGAATGTTGGTGATGCGTACTTCCTCAGGGGTCAGTAAGACTGCACAGAGGATCTGTAAGGTTTCATTTTTCGCCCCTTGAGGCGTGATGGTGCCGTTGAGTTTCTTTCCTCCGGTAATCTTAAATGTTCCCATGAATTAGTATCTCCTTTTCTTGTTTTTCTTTTTGCGGTTGTTTTGTCCTTGTTTGCGCTCAGCCTGAGTAATCCCAAAGGCTTTTTCATGCGGCAGGTCGAACTCTCCTAGTTTTAGTTTTCCCTCAGACATCTCAGCTAAATCACCAAGAATGGTGGCATCACTTACGGTGTCTTTATTGTATTTGAGGTAATTCCTTTTCATCGCATAGGCAATGCCATACACAAGTGCATCCTTCTCCTCACCATCTTCTTTGGTCAAGGCATGGGCAATCATGTTTTTTACGACGGAGCCGTAATGTCTAAATCTGCGCGATTTTTGAGGATATGGCACTTCGTCAGGCAGACCTTGAAAGCTCTCCTCGGTAGGAATAGGATATGGGCTATCCACGTCCAATTGAAAATCGGACATGATGAACAAATGATCCCAAAGCTTGTGGGCGTAATCCTCAGCATCTCTGATTGCGGGATTCAAATTCCCGATGACATCGATGATGCTCTGCGCTACTTTGCTGCGGTGCTCTTTATCCTCGATTGTCAAACAGTAGTCCACCATACGTTGTACGTTTCTTCCGTACTCTGGTATTTTTAGTTGGGTTCTGTCTGTATTGTATTCCATAGTCTCAATAACTTAAAATCTTCGCTTAGACTGCGCTGACCTTGGCGAATTTTAGTAACAATCTTTTTTCTCCGGCATTGTCGAAGTTGATAATGGCTTTGGCATCCGCGCCTTCACCTTCCATGCGAACCACCGTACCTAGACCGAACCTGCCATGCACTACGCGCTTTCCTTCGTGAAGTTCATTTGGTTTTAAGAAATCGCCATTCATAGCGCCAGCTCCGGCGTTGTTTACCGGAGTTAAGGTTTTCCCTCTCAAGGTAGGCTTTTTAGTCGTACCGGCTCCCGGACCAATGCTGGCTCCTTTTTTATGTGAAGCTGCTGCAGGTTTCCCCCAGTTAGTGTTCTTTCCTCTATATACTGTATTCCCTTTGCTATTCCCTGTGCTAGGTCCGCCAAAAGCATTGTTGAGCGCTGGCGAGCTAAAGCTAGTAGGAGAGAACTCCGGTACTTGGATGTCCAAATACTTTTCGTCAATCTCGTCAATAAATCTTGAGGGCTCGCAATCAATCAGCTTGCCCCAGCGATACCTCGTATGTGCATAGGTCAAATGCGCTCTTTTTTCAGCACGAGTCAAAGCGACATAAAACAATCGACGTTCCTCTTCAAGCTCACTTCGACTCCCACTACTCATCATACTAGGGAATAGGTTCTCCTCAAGCCCAACAATATATACGTATGGGAACTCCAAACCTTTAGCCAAGTGAATGGTCATCATACTCACCTTTGGGGTGCCGTCATCCACTTCATTATCTCGGTCCGTAAGAAGCGCCACATCGGACAAGAAATTTGCCAATGAAGGATCTCCCTCAGCCAATTCCTTTTGCTGTTCAGTAAAGTCCTTTATTCCATTCAGCAATTCCTGTACATTTTCATAGCGCGTCACCCCTTCTGGAGTCTTGTCTTCACCTAATACTTTAATTAGTCCAACACTTTTCGCAACATGAGCAACGACATCAAAAGCATCGTGCTGCTTCGCCAAAACAGCGAACGAATTAATTAAGACGGCGAAATCACTAATCTTCTTCTGCGTAGGTTTATTGAGGCCCGTTGGGATGCTCTGCAATCGCTCGCACACCTCCCACAGAGAAATTCCTTGTGCCTCTGCCGCTAGTGTTAGCTTGGCTAGGGTAGTAGCCCCAATTCCTCTCGCTGGATAGTTGATAACCCTTCTAAAAGCTTCTTCATCTTTAGGGTTGATGACCAATCTCAGATAAGCCAAGACATCTTTGATCTCTTTTCTTTGGTAAAAGCTCAATCCCCCGTAAATCTTGTAAGGGATATTTTTCTTCCGCAAGGCATCTTCAAAGCTTCGGCTCTGTGCATTGGTGCGGTACAGAATACAGAAATCATCGTGTTTGGCACCCTCATTCATAGCCGTTTGCCAAACATTCGTCGCTACATAATTTCCTTCGTCAGTATCACTAATGCTCTTGTGAACGACAATCTTTTCGCCGCCACTGTTCTGCGTCCATACGTTCTTTTGAATCTGATCCTTATTCTTCTCAATAATGCTATTCGCAGCCTGGACGATATTATTAGTAGATCGGTAGTTCTGTTCCAATTTAAAGAGCTTCGTGTCCGGATAGTCCTTCTGGAAATTCAGAATGTTTCTAATGTTCGCCCCGCGGAAGGCATAAATAGATTGTGCATCATCGCCTACAATACAAATGTTCTCAAACTTCGCTGCAAGTGCTTTGACTATTAAATACTGACTGTGGTTGGTATCTTGGTACTCGTCCACAAGTATGTATTTGAACCTATTTTGATACTTGGCAAGAACATCTGGGAACTTATACATGAGCTCATTGGTTTTCAACAGCAAATCGTCAAAATCCATACAGCCCGCTCTAAAGCATCTTTCAGTATATGCTTGGTAGATTTCTCCAAACATTGGCATTTTCGCAGAGCTGTCCTGAGCCTGCAATTCCCCATTCTGGAAATACGCTTTTGGTGTAATGAGGTTGTTTTTCAAAGAAGAAATACGACCAGCGACAGATTTGGCTTTGTATATGTCCTTGTCTAAGTTTTTCTCCTTGATGATGTTGGTGATTACTTTCTTGCTGTCGTCAGCATCATAAATGGTGAAGTTGGTCGGGTATCCTAACTTCTCTGCTTCAATCCTTAGGATACGCGCAAAGATGCTATGGAAGGTTCCCATCCATAGGTTCTTAGCTTCACTCTCCCCAACGAGTTTGCCAATACGCTCTTTCATCTCCCTTGCCGCTTTGTTTGTAAACGTTAAGGACAGTATGTTGAAGGCATCTACGCCCTTCTCAAGAAGGTATGCGATTCTAAAGGTAAGTACGCGCGTCTTCCCAGATCCAGCGCCGGCTATGACCATTACAGGTCCTTCAGTTTGCTCAGCTGCTTTGCGCTGAGCATCGTTCAGTTGTTCGAGAAAATGTGCCAAAGGGAGTGCTGTTAAATTGGACAGTTAACAAAGGTACTTTTATCCATGTTTAAAACAAGCTAATCTGCAACTCCCAAAGTTGGAATTTTCGACCTCTTTTCAACACCGGTCGTAATTATTTCAGAACGAGCCAATTATTTTAATTCACAGGGGTTTGGTTCTGGAAATAATATCACTACATTTGCAGTCCCCAAAAAATGGGGTAACTGATTATTGGAATAAACTAGAAATCAAAAGGTACGTATGCCAACGATTCAACAGCTTGTAAGAAAAGGTCGCAAACAGATCAAACAAAAGAGTAAATCTGCTGCGCTG
>JAAZVU010000066.1 GCA_018623275.1 Flavobacteriales bacterium | reverse complement strand
TCGCTTGTCAATGGGATTTGGACCAATGAAATAGGCCTTGAGATGGGTCTTGAAAATGGGGATAAGATTCTAAGAATTGGTGATTATACCCCAGAGAGCTACAGCGAAACTGCGCTGGAAATCTTGTTGAGCCAAGGAGAAGATTTGGTAGTTGAAAGAGACGGCCGTGAAGTGCGTATTCCGATCGCTGTGGAATTTATCGAGGAAATGATCAAGGACAAGAAGTTCCCGGGTCTTATCAAGCCGAGGATGCCGTATGTCGTGGGTTCCTTCGCAGAAAATAGCTTCGGCGAGGCTCTTGGACTACAAGTTGGCGATAGCATCGTTGGTTTGAACGGCCAAGAGATGTTGTTTTTTGACCAATACAAAGCGGTGCTGCCGGATTACGCAGGAGAAGAAGTGGATCTTGCATACTACCGTGATGGAAAGGCGGATACTCTGACTTTCACATTGCCTGAATCGGGCCGCTTGGACGTCTACAACACCACTGCAGTCTTCAAATACTACGAGATCAAGAACAAAAAATATGACTTTGCTTCTGCCCTCTCCGGAGCCGGAGATGAAGTAGCCGCTAAGCTGGACGGATACATTCGTCAATTCAAACTCATCTTCAATCCGAAAACCGAAGCATATAAGGAAGTAGGTGGATTCTTAACTATCCTACAGCAATATGAAAAGGCTTGGGACTGGAGACATTTCTGGGAGTTCACTGCATTTTTGAGCATCATGCTTGGGTTCTTGAACATCCTGCCAATCCCAGCACTTGATGGCGGCCATGTGGTGTTTACAGTCATCGAAATGATTACCGGTAAAAAGCCTTCCATTAAGGTGCTTGAAATTGCACAAATGATCGGGTTCTTCCTCCTACTCGCACTGCTGATTTTTGCCAATGGAAATGACGTGATCCGCGCATTATTTGGATAAATGGACAGCAGCAAGGAAATATACGAGCATCTCGGAAGGGTCAAGGATCCTGAGATTCCAGTATTGAGCTTGCACGACATGGGTATTTTGCGTGCTGTTGATGTCCTACTTCCGGAAGACGAGCGTTTTAAGGTCGCACTTGACCAATTCTATTCAGCGCATCCCGATGCGCCGAAAGCAAACGCCCACTACGTCTATAAAATCACCATAAGTCCAACTTATGTGGGCTGTCCAGCTATGGACCGCATGGAACAAGACATTCGCGAAGCTATGTACGTCATGCAACTCCCTTTCGTGGTAGAACAGCAGCTCCAGCCTTCATGGACCACAGATTGGATTTCAGAAGAAGGCCGCAAGAAAATGGAGGAATATGGCATTGCGCCTCCAGTTAAAGAAAGTGTCGATAAACGTGTGTTGTTTGCGGAGGCTCCAAAAGTGAATTGTCCCAAATGTAAAAGTGATGACACGCGCATGTTGAGCAGGCATGGAAGCACCGCATGTAAAAGTCAATACGCCTGCAATTCTTGCCTGGAGCCATTTGAATACTTCAAGTGTCTTTAAGTTCGGGGGAAAGGCCGTAAATTAGAGCTCCCAAATACATCACAGAATGCCCAAAAGCCCGACCATTCCATGGTTCAAAGCCTACAAGCTTATGGCAACCGCCAAGAGCATGGCAGCACTCTACGAGCGCGAAAAGGACACAACCTCAAAATACGTACACGCCACCAGCCGCGGCCACGAAGCCGCACAGTTGGCATTAGCCTTGCAATTAGAGCCGAAGGACTACGTAGCACCGTACTACCGTGACGATAGTATTCTGTTGGGTATTGGGATGACCCCAAAAGATTTAATGCTTCAGTTACTGGCTAAAATTGACGACCCATTTTCAGGAGGTCGTACCTATTACAGCCACCCTTCGCTGAAGGACGACGATAAGCCAAAAATCCCACACCAGAGCTCGGCAACCGGAATGCAAGCCATTCCCACCGCTGGTGTTGCCATGGGTATACAGTACCGCGAAAATCAAGGCCTCGTTTCTGAAGAAGAAAAAGGTGCCATCGCCGTATGCAGCATAGGCGACAGCGCTATGACCGAGGGTGAGATTTCCGAAGCACTGCACATGGCCGCTCTAAAGCAATTTCCGCTGCTCATGTTTGTTCAAGACAACGGTTGGGACATCAGCGCGAACCGCGCAGAAGTGCACCACAGCAATGCAGTGGAATATGCCAAGGGATTCACAGGCATAGAAACGAGAGACCTTAATGGTTCAAGCTTCAAAGAGTGCTATGATGCGCTAGAAGAAGTCATTGAAATCATGCGCACCGAGCGCAGACCATTCTTAGTGCGTTGCGATGTACCGCTACTTAACCACCACACCTCCGGGGTGCGTAAAGAATGGTACAGAGACGATCTAGAGGAGGCCGCAACGCGCGACCCGTATCCTGTACTGCGTCAGGAATGTATAGAAGCGGGGATTAGCGAAAAGGAATTGGACCAATGGGAAAAAGAAGCTCAGGACTTTGTGGAAGCACAATACCGCGAAGCGCTTGCTATGCCCGACCCACAGCCAGAGGACCTGTTTAACCACCAGTTTGCCCCTACTCCAATCACGGAAGAAAAGGGCGAACGCGCACCAAAAAATGCAGAACCTACGGTGATGGTAGATGCGGCACTTTTTGCCATTAAAGAGCTGATGGCCGAGCATCCAGAGGCTCTACTCTATGGCCAGGATGTTGGTGGCAGATTAGGTGGTGTATTCCGCGAAGCAGCAACGCTTGCCCAGACCTTTGGCGATGAACGCGTCTTTAACACGCCTATTCAAGAGGCCTTCATCATAGGATCAACGGTGGGTATGGCCGCTACAGGATTAAAACCGTTTGTTGAGGTGCAGTTTGCCGATTACCTATGGCCCGGGATGAACCAATTGTTCACTGAAGTCAGCCGCAGCTATTACCTCAGCAATGGAAAATGGCCAGCAAGCACCGTCATTCGTGTACCTATTGGCGCCTACGGTTCTGGTGGACCGTTCCACTCGTCTTCCATCGAAAGTGTTGTGACCAACATTCGCGGAATTAAGATCGCTTACCCTTCTACCGGGGCCGATTTGAAAGGTCTCATGAAAAGTGCCTATTACGACCCGAACCCTGTAGTCATCTTTGAACACAAAGGGCTGTACTGGAGTAAAATTCCAGGCACTGAGGGTGCGAAAACCCCTGAACCTAGTGCTGATTATGTCATTCCTTTCGGCAAAGGCCGCATAGTGCTAGAAGCATCGCAGGAAAAGGTGGATAACGGCGAAGCCGCCGTTGTTATTACTTACGGAATGGGCGTGTATTGGGCGAAGAAAGCCGCAAAAGCCTTCGAGGAGCAGATAAGCATTGTAGATCTACGAACATTGGCGCCTTGGGACCGCCATCTAGTGATGGAGCAAAGTCGCAAGCATGGAAGAGTTCTCGTCTTAACTGAAGAGAGCGCAACCCCTTCATTTGCGGGCGCTGTTCAAGGAGCGATACAATCAGATTGTTTTGAAAGTTTGGATGCGCCTGTGATGCTCATGGGAAGCGAAGATGTACCTGCCATTCCGCTAAACAGCACATTAGAACAGACCATGCTCCCAAATGCGGATAAAGTAGAAGCAAAGCTCAGAGAATTGCTCGAATATTAGCCGCGGGTTATCCGGCAAAAAATCGGTACTTTAGTCGCTCAAAATTCAAGTAAATGAACACAGCATTTCTAGGGATCATGGGTCCCAACCAAATGATTTTGATTCTTGTAGTTGTACTGCTATTGTTCGGTGGTCGTAAGATCCCTGAGCTAATGCGTGGACTAGGTCGTGGCGTGAAGGAATTCAAGGACGGCGTAGCTGACGATACTACTGAAGACACAAAAGAATAAGCCCGAAATCATTCGATTATGAGCAGCACTGCACAAGCGGTTGAGACGTTTTTGTCCAAAATTGAGCAAACTAAAGATCTAAACATCTTCTTAGAAGTTTGGGCCGATGAGGCGCGCAAAAAAGCGCAACAAATCGATGAAAAGATCGCTCAAGGAACTGCAGGAAAGTTGGCCGGAATGGTCATCGCTTTAAAGGATAACATCTGTTACCGCGGTCATAAAGTGAGCGCTGCCTCAAAGATTTTAGAAGGCTTCGAAAGCCAATTCTCTGCCACAGCCGTAGAACGCCTTTTGGCAGAAGACGCTGTTTTTATTGGACGCACTAACTGTGACGAATTCGCCATGGGTTCGGCCAATGAGAACTCTGCATTTGGCGCAGTGAAAAACCCTGTAGACCCAACCAAGGTACCGGGTGGTTCTTCGGGCGGATCTGCAGCCGCAGTAGCCGCAGGCCTATGTCACGTTGCCTTGGGTTCTGATACAGGCGGTTCCATCCGTCAACCGGCAGCCTTCACAGGAACTGTAGGTTTCAAACCTTCGTACGGTAGAATTAGCCGTCACGGCTTGATCGCTTATGCTTCTAGTTTTGACCAGATTGGCCCTTTTGCAGCCAACGTAGCTGATGCTGCCAAGGTTATGGAAGTCATGGCCGGCGCGGACGACTTTGACGCCACTGCCATGCAACAACCTATGGCTGCCGCATCGAAAGAAGCTCCAAAGAAAGTAGCCTATCTAAAAACTGCAGTGGACCACCCAAAGGTGGATGCCAATATCAAAAAGGCCTTCCAAGCACAGCTTGAATTGCTCGAAAATGCGGGTTGTATTGTAGAGCCGGTAGAATTTGACCTACTCGATGCACTGGTACCCGTTTATTACATCCTCACCACAGCCGAAGCGAGCTCTAACCTTGCCCGTTTCGACGGTGTTCACGCAGGATTCCGTGCAGAAGAGGTGAGTGATCTCGAGAGCGTGTATAAGAAAAGCCGCAGTGCCGGTTTCGGCAAAGAGGTGCAACGCAGAATTATGCTCGGTACGTTCGTATTGAGTGCAGGATATTACGACGCGTACTTTGGCAAGGCGCAAGCGGTTCGCCGTATGGTGAAGGAATGGACAGATAAGACGTTGAGTGAATACGATGTGTTGCTTAGTCCAACCACACCTTCTACCGCATTTGAATTGGGCCGTGAAGTAAGTGACCCTACAGTGAATTACCTCGAAGATATTTTCACTGTACAAGCCAATATTGCAGGTACACCAGCCGTTAGTATTCCTATCGGTGTGGATCCAAACGGGCTCCCTATCGGGCTTCAAGTGATGGGTGCAAACGGTTCAGATATGGATACGTTGGCCATCGCACAGTGGATTCAAAAGCAATAAAAATGCGCGCATTATCTCTAGTCTTTGCCAGCTTTCTGGCCTTCTCTGCCTTTGGACAAGAAACGGCAGCGGACTCTTCCTTAGTGGTAGCCGATTCAGTCCCAGCCCCCACCACAGATTTAGATTCGGCCGCTTTACATGCACTCGACGAGCGACTAGCGAGATTGGACAGTGAACACCTCATGTTTGCCTTCCACAGCCTGCCTGAAGTAGATACCATTAGCCCTTTGCCGTTATCGGATAGTGTATTCGAATACTACATGGCAGAATTGGACGCACGTACGCCTTTTGAAATGGCATACAATCCTGTGGTCAAGCGTTATCTAAATCGTTACCTCAAATACGGAACAGCGCGATTATCTCGGATGATGGCCCACGGGCAGTACTACTTCCCAATGTTTGAGGAGCATCTCGATAAGTACGACATGCCCCTAGAGATCAAATACCTCGCAGTAGTAGAGAGCGCCCTAAACCCCAAAGCACGCTCGTATGTAGGGGCTACCGGCTTATGGCAATTCATGTACGGTACTGGAAAAATCTACGACCTCAAGGTCAACAGTTACGTGGACGATCGCAACGACCCGTTAAAAAGCACCGAAGCCGCTTGTCAGTACATGCTCAAGATGTACGATGTCTTTGAAGATTGGAACCTCGTCCTCGCTGCCTATAATTCCGGGCCGGGTAATGTCCGCAAAGCCATTCGTCGAAGTGGTGGTAAAACCTCCTACTGGGAAATCCGTCCCTTCCTTCCTCGAGAAACTTCAGCCTACGTCCCCCTCTTTATCGCTGCGACTTACGCAATGGAGTACGGCCATCTTTACGGCATAGGTCCCGCCGACATACCCGTGTACTACATGGAGACCGACACGGTGCGGATTACCCAGCAAGTACATTTCAAGCAGATTCAAGAAGAATTGGGGGTAGATGAAGCTTTGATGGAATTCTTAAATCCGCAGTACAAGTACAAAATAGTGCCTGTAGTTAAAGGGCAAGATTACTTTCTGAGCTTGCCGAAAGATGCCGCCGATCACTTCCGAATGGGCCAAGATTCCATCTACAAGATTGCTGAAGGTTATTTCGAATCGCGCGCGAGTAGCATGCCGGATTTCACCCAGATGAACGAGCGCACTGTGCACCGCGTAAAAAGCGGCGAAACCTTGGGCCACATTGCTGGAAAATACGGCGTTAGAGTCAGCGAAATTAAACGTTGGAACGGCCTGAAAAGCGACATGATTCGCGTCGGTCAGCGCATTGTGGTTTATCCGCGACGCCTCTAATTTCTACCTACTCTTTTTGGCTTACTTTTTGACTACTTTAGAGTAAATACTTCAACTATGGCCCGTAAACTCTTTTCACTTTTATCGCTCGCTTTCATCTTCACTTTGGCATCATGTTCCTCTTCGGAAAAAGGTGATGGTCGTAAGAAGGATACGCGCATCTTGCCACCAGCGAGTGGTACACACAGTGAACTGTTGTTGGTCATGCCGGACGAGTTGTGGGAAGGTCCTGCCGGTGAGGCTTTCCGCGAAATTTACCTCGCAGACCAAGAGGGTCTACCGCAATCCGAGGCCTATTTTGATGCCTCACGCGTAGAGCCCAAAGACGTCAACAAAATCTTGCAGAAGACCAAGAGTATCATGTGGGTGGAGAAGAGCGACACCTCCTTCGTTAAGATGCAGAAAGATCTGTGGGCACGTCCGCAGCGTATTGTTCGCATCACCGCACCTACAGAAAAAGCCATCACCAAAGACATTAAAGGCAGCGCCAAGCAAGTAATTGACGCGTTTCAGGAGCACGACATGTCTGTCATTCAAGGCAGATTGCGCAAGAGCGCCTATGCTTACACGCACGAGAATCTGAAGAAAATTGGCATTAAGAGCATGCTACTTCACAAAGGATTCGATCCAACTCTGGACAAGGAAGAGTTAAAGATTTTTGCGACGAAAACCGTGAAGACCATCCAATATGTCATTGTGAGCGAGCGCCCGATGACCGAAGGTATGGTGAGCGTTGATGATATTATCGCCCACCGCGATAGTATTGGCAAAAACTACTTCGAGGGTACCCATGAGGGCTCTTACATGGAAACCGAGCTGATGATTCCGCCGTCCATTGAAACAACAGAAATCAGCGGGATGTTTGCGCTTGAAACGCGCGGATTGTGGCGCATGGAAGGCGATTTCATGGGCGGACCGTTTCTTTCCTACACCATCTACGACGAAAAGAACGACCGCATTCTAACGGTTGAAAGTTTGCTTTATGGACCTACCGCGAAAAAGCGCAATGTAGTCCTAGAAATGGAAGCGATGATGCGTTCCATTAAGCTGTAAGCATTATCTTTGATAGTATCATATGATACTATCATGAAGCCTCCGTTTGAAATAACGTCTGAAATACTCCATCTCGTTGCAACTATTTCCGAGAGAATTGGCTCTATTCAAACAAGCCAATTAGACCGGCTATCTCCAAAACTTCGCAAAGGCAATCGTATAAAAACCATTTATCATTCACTCGCCATCGAAGGCAACAAGCTCGGTGAATCCCAAGTGACTGCGATCTTAGAGGGAAAGCAAGTTCTTGGAAGGCAGAAGGACATTACCGAAGTTGAAAATGCTATTGAAGTTTACAACCTATTTAATGATCTAAACTTCGATGAAGAGACTGACTTTCTTTCTGCCCATCGATTATTAATGAAGGGGCTTATTCAAAAACCAGGCTTTTACAGGCAAAGCGGTGTTGCAATCACAAAAGATGGTGATGTCCAACATTACGCCCCGGGACATGATCGAGTTCCTTTTCTAATGAAAGACCTGTTTAGTTATTTGCAAACAAGTAAAGATCATGTCTTAATAAAAGGTGCTGTTTTTCACTATGAACTTGAATTCATCCACCCTTTTTTAGACGGTAATGGCCGTATGGGAAGGTTGTGGAATCAGCTAATCCTTTCTAACCAATACCCCGTTTTTCAATACCTGAGCTTAGAAACGCTGATTAGAGATCGCCAATCCAACTATTACACGGCCCTAGCCGCTTCAGATAAATTAGGAGCCTCCACCCCGTTCATAACCTTCATGCTGAACGTCATCCACGATGCGCTGGGTGAGCTTAAACATCTCAAACGGAGCCAACAAACTGCCTTAGAACGAATCGACTACTTTCTAGAACATCATAGTTTATCTGCATTCACACGAGCTGATTATTTGGCCTGCTTTCCTACTATCTCTCCCCCTACTGCCAGTCGTGATTTAAAGCAGGGCATTGAACACGGAAGACTGAAAAAAATCGGTAATCATAACCAAACGAAATACCACCGAAAATAGCTGTAGCCTACTAGTTTAAACGGTTGTGCAAAATATGGCTATGATGTACCTTGGGGGTAAACCCAAGAAGCATGATACAAACCAGCATTGCTGATGGTGTAATGACCATCACCTTTGATCGACCGGATAAATTCAATTCATTTAATCGCGAACTAGCCTTAGGCGTTCAATCTGCGCTTCAAGAAGCTGCTGATGATACTGC
>JAAZVU010000065.1 GCA_018623275.1 Flavobacteriales bacterium | reverse complement strand
GACATCTACGATTACGACGCCATCGCTCGCAAGGGCGGCATAGGTATAGTGATTAATGCCAATTCGAGGGGTAAAGGACTAGCAAAGAAGGCCCTTGAAGCATTTATGACCTACCTTTTTGATACACTTGGAATGCAAATGCTCTATGCGGTCGTACCTGAATCGAACACAGCTTCTGCAGCACTGTTTGAATCTTTATATTTTGAACAATCGGGCATCCTTAAACATTGGCTACTGAAGGACGGCCAATTCGAAAACGCACACCTCTATCAATACCTTCATTCATGAGAAAACTCATCATCATCATCGTTGGGATCATCATTCCCGGCTTCCTCGTATTCATAGTCATCAAAGGCTACAACCTGCTTTTTGAAGCCAATGTGAACGAAGCTGTAGCGCCTTACACGTTGTTCGTGGACGAAAGCACCACCATTGATGATGTTTATGCTCAATTCGTTGAGGATGAGGTGTTAAACGCTCCTGAAGGGTTCTTGATTCTAGCGAATAAAAAAGGACTTTCCGCACCAAAGCCAGGCCATTACATCATCGAAGCGGGACAGAGTTCCAACGGCATCGTAAACACCTTGATGGCTGGTTTTCAAGAGCCCATACGCATCCAATTCAATGCTGCAGAAAACCTCGAAGACCTTGCCGGTAAATTAAGCCACCAGCTGATGACCGACAGCATTCGTCTTTTAGAAGCCTTTAAAGAATCTCGCACAGGGTGGGAGGGCGCTTCCGCTTTCGGAGCGTACTTACCAGATACCTATGAAGTGTACTGGAATGCATCGGCCTCTTCCATTGCAGAAAAACTCTATCAGAACACCGTACGCTTTTGGTCCGAAGAGCGCGTGGCTCAAGCTAAATCATTGGGTTTAACTCCTGCAGAGGTCAGTACTCTTGCTTCTATTGTCATGAAAGAGAGCAGCAAGGCAGACGATAGACCACGTGTGGCGAGATTGTACCTAAACAGAATGAAGAAGGGGATGAAGCTTCAAGCAGATCCCACGGTCATCTATGCCATCAAACGAGCCAATCCTGAGGCCACTGTTCGTCGTGTATTGAAGAAAGATTTGAGCATAGAAGATCCATACAACACCTATTATGTAAAAGGGCTGCCTCCAGGACCCATATGTGTCCCTGAAAAAGCAGCCCTACTTGCTGTATTGAATGCGCCGGAGCACGATTACATCTTTATGTGCGCCAATCCTGATCAGCCTGGATACCACGCCTTTGCAAAGACCTACGCAGGTCATCTGGTGAACCAGCGCAAGTGGACCAGGTACTTGAACGAACGAAAAATCTACCGTTAGATCGTATCGCCGCTCAGCGGCAGGCCTACATTCCTAAAGACCAATTCTCCTTCGAAGGCATCCAGCAGAATCACGTCGTCGGCACTAATTTTGCCGCCAATAATATCTCTACTGAGCTGGTTCAGCACTAAATCTTGTACTGTACGCTTAATAGGTCTTGCGCCGTATTGTGGATCGTAGCCAACTTCTGCTAAATGACCTACAGCCTCCGGCGAAGCCTCTAGGGTGATGCCTTGATCTTGTAATCGTTGCTTCACTAATTCTAGCTGTAATTCAACTATAGCTCCCATATGCTCCTTGCCAAGCGGTGTAAAGACGCTTACTTCGTCAATTCTATTGATGAATTCGGGGCGCATGCTTCCTTTTAGCATGCCCAGCAGCTCTGGCTTTAATCGATCCATCAACACCTCCATGCTTTCACCGGTCCAGCTTTCGATAGCGTCGTTGATTGTCCCTGAGCCAATGTTACTGGTCATGATAATCAAGGTATTCTTAAAGTTGACCGTACGGCCTTTGTTGTCCGTTAGACGACCGTCGTCGAGCACTTGGAGTAAGATGTTGAAGGTATCTGGGTGTGCCTTTTCAATCTCATCGAGCAATACGACACTATAAGGCATTCTGCGCACGGCTTCGGTAAGCTGGCCACCCTCATCATATCCGACATATCCTGGAGGCGCACCGAGCAACCTGCTGACGCTGTGCTTCTCTTGGTATTCGGACATATCTATACGCGTCATTTGGCCCTCGTCATTGAAGAGATATTCTGCCAAAGCCTTCGCCAATTCGGTTTTACCGACGCCTGTAGTTCCTAGGAATAAGAAACTCCCAATAGGTTTGTTTGGGTCGCCTAATCCTGCACGAGAGCGACGAATGGCATCACTGACGGCCACTATGGCTGCATTTTGTCCAACCACTCGTTTATGGAGCTCTTCTTCCAAATGAAGCAGCTTCGCACGCTCGCTTTGGAGCATCTTTTGCAGGGGAATACCGGTCCAGCGACTTACCACCTCAGCAATGTCTTCAGCGGTAACCTCTTCTTTAATCATAGTACGCTCGCTCGCTTCCAGATTGGCCTCAGCATGCTCGAGTTCTTTTTCAAGCTCTTGCAAATGCCCATAGCGTATTTCGGCTACTCTGCCGTAATTACCGCTGCGTTCCTCACGTTCAGCTTCAAGCTTTAGTTCTTCAATGCGCTTTTTGATGTCTTGAATCTTGTTGGCGCTGCCTTTTTCACGCTCCCAAATGGCATTCAGTCCGTCTCTTTCTTCGTACAGATCTACTAATTCGCTTTTAATGGCGGCCAATTTCTTCTGATCATCTTCTCGTTTAATACCTTCCTGTTCAATCTCAAGCTGAAGGATTTTTCGATCAAGAATGTCCAATTCCTCTGGCTTGGAGTTGATCTCCATACGAATCTTGGAAGCAGCCTCATCCATCAAATCAATGGCTTTATCCGGTAGGAATCGATCGCTGATGTATCGCGCACTTAACTCTACAGCACTAATGACCGCAGCATCCTTGATACGAACTTTGTGATGCGTCTCGTATTTCTCCTTTATGCCACGGAGTATGCTAATACTACTCTCGATATCTGGTTCTTCAACCATGACCTTTTGAAACCTACGCTCAAGTGCTTTGTCCTTTTCAAAGTATTTCTGGTATTCATCTAGGGTAGTGGCTCCTAAGGCACGCAATTCTCCACGGGCTAAGGCAGGCTTCAGAATATTGGCTGCATCCATTGCGCCTTCACTTTTTCCTGCGCCAACAAGGGTATGAATCTCATCAATAAACAAGAGGATATTGCCATCACTGCTGATTACCTCTTTGACTACAGCCTTCAGGCGTTCCTCAAATTCACCCTTGTATTTCGCACCAGCAATCAGCGCACCCATATCCAGACTATATACCACTTTGTCTTTGAGGTTTTCGGGAGCGTCTCCGCTGAGAATGCGCTGCGCAAGTCCTTCTGCGATAGCGGTCTTACCTACACCAGGTTCTCCAACGAGTATAGGGTTGTTCTTGGTGCGACGAGAGAGGATTTGAAGCACTCTACGAATCTCGTCACCACGACCAATTACTGGGTCCAATTTGCCCTCTTCAGCCATCTTATTCAGATTCTTGGCGTATTTGTCGAGGCTATTGTATGTCGATTCCGCACCAGCGCTATCAGCATTTCTGCCTTTACGCAAAGCTGTGATGCTGTCCTGAACAAGCTTGGTGGTTAATCCTGAATCATTCAATAGTTTTCCTGCGGTCCCTTTATCCTCAAGAAGTGCCAATAGAAGGTGTTCGCTCGCCACGAAATCGTCCTTCATCTTAGCAGCTATTTGAAGCGATTTCTGTAGTACATAAGCACCGTCTCTACCCATCATGGTATCTCCGCTATTTCCTAGCTTGGGCAACCCTTCAACAGCTGCTGTAACTGCCTTGGAAAGCGGATCTATTGCGAGCTCTCCTTGTTGGAGTACATAGGGTACTACACTTTTGTCCTCTCTAATGAGCGCCTCTAGTATATGAAGCGCTTCAACAGTCGCATGACTTTTATCGGTTGCAGAGAATTGGGCTGCTGCGATAATGCTCTGACTCTTGGTGGTGAATTTATCGATGTTCATCATAATAGGTTTTAGGATCACTCGAGTAAAATCAATTCTCATGCCTCCGCATAAATCGCTGTCAATAGGGCATTTAGCGAAGTGAAAAGCGGAAAATATGTCTAGAAAGTAAGGTCGGAACTGACAATTTCGCAGAAAAAAAACACCCCCGCCACTTCATTTAAGAAGAAGGCGAGGGTGAAAAAAAAAAAGAGTTCTACTCCTCTAAGGATTATTCAACAATCAAGCGCTGAACATCTGTTCCAAATGGAGTTATTGTTTCTACAAGGTACATACCTGCTGCCCATCCTGTTGTTTCGATAGGGAAGGTGTTAATTCCTTCATCACCGTGTACAGTTTGCGTGGTCATAAGCTGTCCTTGCGTGTTTCTAATTGTTATAGTAACATCTGCTTCCTGTTGGAATGAAACTGGAAGCTGTGCATATCCAGTAGTTGGGTTAGGGTGAATGTTACCCACGCCAATGTGACGCTCAAGCTCTTCTTCACCTACTACATAAACTCTTCCTTGATCGTTGGTTACGTAGAAACAGAAATCATCAATTGCCCAACCGGCTTTGTTGATCGTTTCATCCGACCCGAATCTAAAGCGGAACACTGCGTTACGTGCTGTATCTACGCTCATATTGATCTTCGCTTGGATCCAACCGTTACTCAAGCCAGTCCATCCCGGTTTGTAAACATCTAGCGATGTCACAAAGCTCGTATTAAACCAAGTCGCACCAAATAGGTTGGTACCCACTGTATGCCATGTAATACCACCGTCAAAGGTTACATCGACTGTACCACCATCGTGGTAGATTTCAGTAGAGAAGGCGTGCATGAACTCGTAAGAGTATACCTCACCTGAATCAATAGCGAATACAGGCGTGTACAAGGCAGACGAATCACGACGTTTGTAGTTTGAATCTAGATTAGTCACCCATGCATTGGCACCAGAATTAGTACTTACCAAAGGCGCATTGTTTGGTGTACCTAGCTCCCAAGCGGTTAAGCCTTCTTTAACGAAAGCATTCAGTGTTAACCAAGGTGCCACGTTAGGATCGTCAAAGTCGTTACAGTACGAGCTATCGACTGACATATCAATCTTATCAAGCACAGTAATATCTGCACAAATTTGATCATCTGAAGTAAGGTTATCCGGCTTGCTATCAGGCAAAGATGTACGTACACATACATTTGACACGCCACTTGAAGGATTTACCCAAGGTGCATCAAATTCATACCATGCAGTCTTACGTGGCACAAGTGGTGGGTTAAATACCACTTGTTCTGGTGAAGACCATGTAAGTCCTCCATCCACACTGTATTCAGCCATACAGCTGTCCAAAATCTTGGCGCCCGTATTTTTAATCAAGGTTTTGATGTGATTGTTCTGATCTGGAATAGGCAAGTATTCTACAGTAGTCACATTTACTGGAGCAGCACTGTTTTGTGGAGGTACGTAGACTTCCACTTTATCAATGTTCCAACCATCACTGTTTCCACTAACGGTCTTCATGCGTGCACGAAGGATGAGTGGGGCAGAGGAGAAGTTCCAATTGGCTAGCGGCCAAACAGACGTCTGCTGTCCGAGATTGCCCACCCACGCATCGTTGATGCTAGAAGTACCTGTATTGTACCAATTGGTTCCTACAACGTTCTGTGGATCCCAGAAACCAAGTGTATTCCATTGACCTCCACCTTGGTATTCGATAACGGCAACATCACCTGTTCCCAGATCGATATCATGAGTTAAGCGAAGTTCTACACCGGCAATGGTATCAAAGCCAATGAAACGCGGGAAGTAGAGGTTCTCCTCGATCCCGCCAGGAACGTTTGCATTCAAATTCGTTGCGTAGCCATTGTTACTACCGAGGGCATTGATTGAACCTGGTTGCCAAATATTCAAATCTCCAGCAACAAAGAAACCGCTCGTATCACCTACAGCACAGTTCTCAAAGTCCTCAACAAATCCTGCTTGAATGTATTTCTCCGGCCATCCAGCTGAAATGGTATACGAAGTATCGTTCCAATCGTTGTTATCACCGGCTTTACCCGTCCAAGCGTGTACCTCGAATGTACCCGTAGGCCATGCCACTGTATTGGTAGCATCTATTGCGGTACCCATTGCTCCAGGGGCAATAGAGGCAGAATGTGTATAAGTGTATGTCGTAGCAGTACCTGCATTCGGTCCACAAGTTGGTGTCACTGTGTAAGTGATAGGAATATTAGACTGAGCAACTTTACCAAAGTTTCTCAATTTCACTTGCAAACGCTTGCCGGCAGGGCCACCCGTCAAATTCACACGAGCACCTGGAGCTACGATGTGGTCTACACCTACATCAACGTTTCCTTTGTCAAAGATGGCGATGTCATCGAATGCGATATCCGCCGCAACCCCGAATCCTGATTTCTGTGCAATGAAACGCAACTTCACAATCTTACCAGCTTGAGAACTTAAGTCTACCTCGTAGTGCGACCATTCGTCTTTTTCATCGGAGAGTGTTGTTGTGAAAGGAGTCATAGGGTTTGACCAAGTGTTTTCTCCGTCTTTAATCCATTGAACGCGCATCGCGCCAATATCTGCACCGTACATGTGATGACGGAATTGAAGCACAGGACTTGTCATCCCCGTTAAATCTAGACATTTTGAAACCAATGTCGCTGAAGCTGGAGACGTACCGTAATCACCTTCTGCAACGAGATAATTTCCGCGACCACTTTTATCAGAGATTGGTCCAGAACCTACGGTAGGTGTGAATCCAGTTCCGACCATAAAGGCAAATTCACCACTGTTGCTCGCGGGAGTAGGAGTCCAAACCGCATTGGAGAATGTACCGGCATTAAATGGTGTATTATTACCAGGAGTCGTACCAGAATCATCGAGATCTAACACATACGGGAAGGAAGTGTGTGGCTGCTCGTGTACAATTCTAATCGGTCCAATAGTATCGTTGGTGTTAGTAGAATCTCCAGGCTGGCTCACGTATACTTTGATGTCATAAATACCGTAACCACTTAAATCAGGACCGGTCGCAAAGGTGAAGTAGGTCGAATCCCCTAAGTAAAGGTCTTTACTAGTGATGTATTCCGTGTGAGTCACGTTAGAAGTAGACCCAGAAGTATTGGTATAATCGTAGTCCCAAGTTACTGGGATACTATCTAACATGGTACAGCCGTTGTTTTGAACCCAAAGATCCAACGTCTCGTTGCTGCTGTAAGAACAGTATCCGTTTTCTGGATTGAACACCTCTCTAAGTGCTACTTCGTACGGCTCGGGCTCATAAACACGAATATTGTCTATAGCAACATCGCCTTTGGAAGCATTTCCTCTGTTTACAGAAAAACGGATACGTGCGTAATCTCCGACAATGTCGTTTAAAGAAACAGAGTAGGTTTTCCACGGATCTGTAGATTTTGATTGCTGAGCAAGGTCTATTCTAGCGAGTCCGGTGTATGCACTAGTGTTGAATCCTGTATCTGCAGTAACAGCAAGGAAGTCAACGTGCGCACCGTACATGTGGTAATCAAACTCTAAAAGGGCACAGCTGTACGAGCCGAGATCCAAACATGGCGTGATAATGTGGGCTTTATCATTCTTTGATCCTTGATCAGCTTCTGTGTAGATGTATTTACCTGCACCGTTTGCTGAAGCATCTCCGTCGGGACCAGTGAAGTTACTCGCAGTACCGCCAGTTCTAATGGACCAAGCAAAACCTATAGTGTTTTCATTCGGAATGGTTTTCCAGTTTTGTCCATCTGGTGGATTCTGATCTGGGAAGTTTCCACGGTGGCCGACACCTGTCGCTCCCGTACCTGTTCCAGCGACCCAATAGGCTAGGTCTTCGAAATCTTCCTCCATTGGAAGGGTAGTTGAGTACGGGAAAGAAGTTTGAGTGGTTGTCCCACAAATAGGCGGAAGTGCAGGGTCGCGCCAGAATTTGTAGGCAAAATCTGGATCGGACTCCAATGGCGCACGAACCACATTAGGACAAGCACAGTCAAAAATTCGTACATACCATTCGATCGTGTCATTAATACCGATATTTCCAAAGGTATATTCATAAATAGAGCTGTCCGGACAGTTAGTCGTAACTGTGGAAGTCATGAGAGAATCTGTCCAAGATCCCCAAGAACCTGCACTGTAGTCGTAGCGACGAAGGTAGATTCTCATGCTGTCCACACCTACATTGTCCTTTCCTTCTACCCTTACATCCTGCGTTGGCATGTAACGTGCACCTTGCGGTTTAGCTTGTGGGTTAATCCCAACCCAGTCCATTGTTGGTGGTTCTAGCTCACACGGAGCACCTTCCACCATAATGTTGTCTACAAACCATCCTGCCAAAGCACTCGGTGAAGGAGTACCCGTTTTGTTAGTCATGACAAAACGAATCTTACATTGGTTGAACCCGTATTGAGAGTTGGTCGAATCGTACACGCCCAAGTAAGAGCTTAGATCAAATGTTTCTCTTGCCCACCAGCTGCTTTGTGGGGTAGTTCCTGAATTACTGTTACCAATAGTGGGGCCTTGCCAATAAGGTGATAGTAGTGCTGAAGGGTATGAAAGCTCGTTGAACCAACCTTGTGAAGCAAATTGCGGACTTTCTCCTTGGTACATAGCTCCTGTTACATTCGTCCAAGTTGCTCCATTGTCGCGAGACATTTGGATGTACGCCTTTTGGATGAAACGAATTTTACAAATGTGATCAAACGAAAAACGAACATTCGTGTACGTTGCGGTTGTAAAATCGTCCGTTTCAAATACAATAGAATCATTCGCATAGATCTGTGTATGGAAGGACATTGTTCCCGTAGTACTCAGGAAAGAGGTGTCGTTCCAAGACCTAGT
>JAAZVU010000064.1 GCA_018623275.1 Flavobacteriales bacterium | reverse complement strand
CACCCACATTGGTTACGTCGTAATCCTCTGGCTGCAATCCATCGGCTACAATCTGGCCACGGACCTTAACCTTGAGTTTCAAGAAGGACTTCCCATCGGTCTTATCGGTAACGGCAATTTTGAAAGGCACGTCCTTGAAATAGTCCATGCCGTGGAGGTGCTGCTCAAATTCCTCCCAATGGTGCTCGGGAACGTTCATCTGAGCGTTGATGCCTTCCTGGCTCACGTAAATGCGGCCCAAACAATCTAGCGACAACCACTTTGCAAAAAGGGCATCGCGGAGCTTTTGAGGATCATCGATGATGACATACTTATAAAAAGAAAGGGTGATGCGCTTGAAAGTTTCCGCTTCCAATTTCGCTCTTAGGCTCTCTTTATCAAGCTTGTTGACTAAATCTCTTTTTCCAGCATTTGGATCCATGAACAGGCAATTTATTGATGCAAAGATAAGCTATCTTTGACCTACCCAAATCTGACTTTTATCACAATCAGAGCATGAAGAAAACCACACTTATCCTAGGAGCCTGTGGCCAGATTGGCACCGAGCTTACCCTGACCCTTCGTGAGAAATACGGCAACGATGCCGTTGTTGCTACAGACATCAAAGAACCTGCCCTCGCAGAACTAAAAAATGGCCCATTCGAGATTCTTGATGCCAGCGACGCTGCTGGATTGCGTGCTGTTTGTGAAAAATACAATGTAGGCACGGTATACCACCTTGTAGCCATGCTCAGCGCAACGGGGGAGAAATTCCCAATGAAAGCGTGGGATTTGAATATGCAAAGCCTGTTGCACGCGTTGGAATTGGCCAAAGAAAATATCATTGATAAGATCTTCTGGCCTTCATCCATTGCTGTTTTTGGTCCGACTACTCCAAAGCGCAATACACCGCAGCAAACCATCATGGAACCTTCCACAGTGTATGGCATCTCCAAACTGGCTGGAGAGCGTTGGTGTGAGTATTACTATAATAAGTACGGCGTAGATGTGCGTTCCATTCGCTACCCAGGACTCATTTCTTGGAAATCGCAGCCCGGCGGTGGCACTACAGATTATGCGGTAGAGATTTATTACAAGGCACTTGAAGAGG
Organism: Flavobacteriales bacterium; assembly: GCA_018623275.1. Classification (GTDB taxonomy): domain Bacteria; phylum Bacteroidota; class Bacteroidia; order Flavobacteriales; family Schleiferiaceae; genus UBA10364. The sequence continues at coordinate 7,723 of JAAZVU010000064.1, read as the reverse complement.
GCAAGTACACTTCCTTCTTGAGCGAACACAGAGCTTTGCCTATGATGTACATGGAAGATGCCATTCGCGCAACCATAGAGCTGACGGAAGCGCCTTCGGACCAAGTAAAAGTTCGTTCCTCGTACAACCTTGCGGGAATCAGTTTTGATCCGGCAACCATTGGAGCCAGTATTCAGAAGCTGATGCCCGAATTTGAATTGGATTTTGCACCAGATTTCCGTGAAGAAATTGCAGCCTCTTGGCCAGAGAGCATTGACGATTCTGCCGCTCAGGCAGATTGGAATTGGACCCCGAAATACGATTTAGATTCCATGACTGAAGCCATGCTTTCGAATCTAAAGACCAAGCTTCAGCTCTCGTAATAATCCGACAAGCCTTCAACCCCGGGCAATTGGCGCTGATCAATTTTCCGCAATCCTAATTTTTCAAGCAATCGCCCACTTGCCTCATTTTCCGGGTGGGTAATAGCGCATAATTTATCGAGACCAAATACTTCTTTGGCGGCCTGCTGAACGGCTCTTGATGCCTCAACGGCATAGCCTTTTCCCTCCTGCTCCGGCAATAATGCATAGCCTATATCTACAAGTTCGAGACCCGGCCTCTTGTACAAACCACATACGCCTACTTTCTTGCCTTCACCCTTGGTTACGACAGTATAATTTCCGTAACCAAGCTCGGTGAATTGCTTTAAGGTTCTGTTGCGAATAAAGGCCAAAGCATCGTCTACCGTGCGAATTTTTCGGTCACCTATAAACCGGAGTGCTTTCGGACTATTGAAGATTTCCAGGATAAAATCGGCATCCTCCTCAGCTGTAGGACGGATCCATAATCGGTCCGTTTCAAACAAATAATACTTATTCATCGTCCTTGTACCAAGAGCTGTATTTCTTGTAGTTATTGGCAATACGTTCTATCTCGCCCGTTCTTAACCTTTCCGGTACCTGACCAATTTTTTTCGCCGGCACTCCCGCCCAAAGCGTCCCTGGTGCTAATTTCTTTCCTTGGGTGACCACCGAACCTGCCGCAACAATACAGCCTTCGCCTACCACGCAGTCGTCCATCACAATTGCTCCCATGCCAATAAGAACGTTATCCTCAATGGTACATCCATGCACAATCGCGTTATGCCCAATGCTCACATTATTGCCAATGGTCGTCGGGAATTTCTTGTAAGTACAATGCACCGTTGCATTGTCTTGTACATTCACCTTATTGCCCATCGTAATAGCATTCACATCCGCACGGATGACACTGCCAAACCAAAAGCTGCACCCCTCACCACAGGAAAAGTTTCCGATGATGGTAGCATTTTCAGCGATGAAGGCGTCTTTTCCAATCTCTGGGTGATGTCCCAGAACGGGGCGAACAATAGGCATAAGGTCTTGTTTTTGTGATGTACTTTTGTACCCTGAAAATACCCCAATTATGGAAATAAAAAGAGTCCCAGTTAGTATTTACGCCGAAATGACCCCAAACCCAAAGGTCATGAAGTTCGTAAGTAACAAACTACTCCTTCAGACAGATTCAGCAGAATTCAGAAATATCGAAGAGGCGAAGCCATCTCCATTGGCGACGAAGCTCTTCCACTTCCCTTTTGTAAAAGAAGTATTCATCTCTGGTAACTACATCGCCATTGCAAAATTTGATGTAGTCGAATGGGACGACGTAGCCCAAGAGGTGCGTGTGTTCATCACTGAATTCTTAACCGAAGGTGGCGTTGCTGTACATGAGGACCAATTAAAACCTGCTCAAGAAGAAAAAGCTGAAGAAGGCACGGGTCCAGTTTTGAACCCAGAAGATTTGGGTGAAGTTGAAGCGCGTATTGTAGATATCCTCGAAGAATATATCAAGCCTGCCGTAGCACAAGACGGTGGAAATATTGCTTTTATGGGCTACAAGGACAAGATCGTTGAAGTTCAGTTGCAAGGTGCTTGTTCTGGATGTCCGTCTTCTACCATGACCCTGAAAAACGGTATCCTCAGCATTCTACAAAAGATGCTTCCTACGTTAGTAGATGACGTGGTCGCCGTGAACGGATAGAAAAATCACACTCCATAAAAAAAGGGCGACCCTGGGGGTCGCCCTTTTTTATTGCTATAAGCTTTGGATTAGGCCATCGCCTGACCCATATTTTTCAAATGTGCAAAGTGGCCTTTGAGTGCCTCAACCGTCGTGCGATACTCATTATATGGCAGCTTGAACTCTTCAGCTGTCTTGCGAACAATCTCTGCAATCTTAGGGTAGTGCACGTGATTGATCGTTGGGAACAAGTGGTGCTCTACCTGGAAGTTAAGACCACCTGTGTACCAAGTCACAAGCTTACTCTTAGTGCTAAAGTTTGCTGTTGTTTTCAACTGGTGCTCTAATAAACTATTGTCTTTAGCTTCGTCCTCTGTTGGGAACTCTGCTTTATCAACAACGTGTGCCAATTGGAACGTGAATGACAAAATCAAACCTGCCACTACGTGCATCACCATGTTGCCCCAAAGTACCATGTACCAAGGGAGACCTAAAGCTATTGGCAAGACATAAAACACAGCGAAATGCGCACCCTTACCTACAATTAGCTTCGTCCAAACCATACCTAGGGTTTGATCTTTCGCTTTGAATAGGTCAGACTTGTTGTACTGGACTACTTGTTTAAAGTCTTTTTCCAACAACCATTTCCAAGTCATCAATGCATACGCAAAAGGTGCGTATATGTGTTGGTATTTGTGCTTTGGCTTCAACTCTTGTTCTGGGTGAAAGCGGAACATGCTGCCCGTTTCAATATCATCGTCGTGACCGTCCAAATTTGTGTGCGTATGGTGCTTCACATTGTGTTGTACTCTCCATGTGTAACTATTTCCTGCCAACATGTAAATAACTGCACCAATCTTGCGATTTACCCACTCACTGCGTGTAACCGTGTTGTGAATAGCGTCATGCATGACATTCATTCCTACACCAGCCATTCCTATCCCAGTGATGGCCCACAATAGGGTAGTCATCAAGAAAGAGGTGTACCCCGTAAGGAACAAAATGAACGGAACCAGATACATGGCGAGGTTCAATATGGCTTTCATGTAATAGCGATAATCGGCTAGGCCAGACTTCCCCTCTTCCTTGAGGTAAGTTCTAACTCTTTTGCGAACTTCCTTCTGAAAGTCACTAGTGCTCTTAAATCGTAACATATACTTTTCGTAAAATCAATGGGGAATTTACTAAACACAACGCTAAGTAGAGCAGTATAGTTTAGTTTTGTAGCAAATTCAAGATTATCTACGATGCTTAAAAACCTAAAGCCAACTGATCTAAAAGCTTGGCACAAGCTTCAGAAGAACTCTATTTACGATAAAAGAACGCTTAAGACCCGATTCTACGAGGATAGCGAGCGTTTCAATAAATACCACATCAAGTGGGACGGTATACTTTTCGACTTCTCAAAGAACCATATGGGAAGTGAAACTTTTGCGCTCTTTCAAGAATTATTGGAAGAAGCCGATGTCCGTACAGCCATCAAGCAACAGCAAGGCGGCGAGAAAATCAACGTCACTGAAAACCGCGCCGTATTACACACTGCATTGCGTAACATGAGCGATGAGCCTATATACGTGGACGGTGAAGATGTGATGCCTGGCGTTCGTGACTCTTGGGCTAAACTAGCCACCTTCTCAAGCGAGGTTCGTTCAGGCAACTGGAAAGGATTTAGCGGTAAGCGCATCACCGATGTGGTAAATATCGGTATCGGCGGCTCAGATCTAGGACCTAGAATGGTCATCAACGCATTGAAGCCCTTCGTGACTGACGAAATGAATTTCCACTTTGTTGCTAACGTTGATGGCGCTGATCTTCACGAAGTGTTGAAAAAAGTGGATGCGGAAACCACCCTATTCATCATCGCATCGAAGACCTTCACTACTCAAGAAACTATGCAAAACGCGAACAGCGCTAAGAATTGGTTCTTGAAAAACGGAGGCAGCCAAGAAAATGTAGCCAAGCACTTTGTTGCTGTAAGTACGAACGCAGAAGGCGTTGCAGGCTTCGGTATCGACACGGCGAACATGTTCGGTTTCTGGGACTGGGTAGGTGGACGCTACAGCGTTTGGTCTGCTATCGGTCTTCCAGTAATCTTGGCCATTGGTTTCCAAGGATTCCAAGAATTCTTAAGTGGAGCACATGCCATGGATAAGCACGTGGCTGAAGCAGATTGGAGCGAAAATATCCCGGCGCTTATGGCCATGCTCGGTATTTGGTACCGCAACTTCCACAACGCACCATCGCATGCTATACTTCCTTACGACCAATATTTGGACCGTTTCGCAGCCTACTTCCAACAGGGAGACATGGAGAGCAACGGTAAATATGTAGATCGTGGGGGCAACCGTGTGAACTACCCTACTGGTCCAATCATTTGGGGTGAGCCAGGAACTAACGGCCAGCATGCCTTCTACCAATTGATCCACCAAGGAACTGATCTTATTCCTGCAGACTTTATTGCGGCTAAAAAATGCCAACACAGTTTGCCGGAACACCACCCTATTCTACTAGCCAACTTCATTGCTCAGACAGAGGCCTTAATGACCGGTAAGTCTAGAATGGATGTGGAGATTGAAATGCGTCAAGCAGGCATAAGCGGTGACGATATCGATAAGATTGCACCGTACCGAGTGTTTGAAGGAAACAGACCAACCAACAGTATAGTACTGGATGAATTGAACCCTTACCATTTGGGACAATTGGTCGCAGCTTACGAGCACAAGATCTTTATCCAAGGTTATATCTGGAACATCTACTCTTACGATCAGTGGGGTGTAGAGCTAGGTAAGGTCCTTGCAAAAGCAGTACTCAATGAACTCAACGGCGGTCCAAAACACGACCACGACAGCTCAACTGCAGCACTAATTGATTATTTGAAAAGCTAAGATTTAGCTACACAAATCTGAACGAAAACAGTCCAGCAGCTCATTGAGTTGTTGGGCTTTTTTTTCGTCCATACCTGCGGCTAAAGATTCGACCTCTTCACGCTCTACAAGGTCATTGACAAGCTTACTTCCTTTTGAGGTCAAATAAATAAAGACAATTCTGCGGTCCTCTTTATCTCTAACCTTCTCTAAGAGGTCCATACTCACCAAGCGGTCTACCATTCGAGAGGCATCACTCATTTTATCAAGTAAGCGCTCACGAATCTCAGATGTCGTAGATCCCGTTTCTCCTGCACCACGTACAATGCGAAGAACATTGTACTGTTGCATGGTTAAACCATTTTCTTTGAGGCGTGCAGTGATTTGCTCCTTCAACCTGTTCGAGGTATATATGAGATTCACAATCAATTTTGATTGCTCTGATTTAAAACTGCTTTGCTTGATTTCTTCTTCGAGACGCATAAAACTGTAACAATTGTAAAGGTAATTGTTCAAACAAACAACAAGAAATAAAAAACCCGCGCCTTTCAGCGCGGGTCATTTGCTATATCTAAGACAAATTAAACGGTCATGATATCCGTTTCCTTCTTCGCGAACATAGCATCACATTTAGCGATGTACTGATCCGTCATCTTTTGGATGTCGTTCTCACTGTCCTTGCGAATATCCTCGCTCAAACCGTCATTACCCATCTTCTTGAGTTCATCCATAGCGCTCTTACGAGCCGCACGAACACCTACCTTTGCATTCTCAGCTTCAGCCTTGGCCATCTTTGCCAATTCTCTACGACGCTCCTCTGTCAAAGGTGGTACAGAGATAATTACGCTCTCACCGTTGTTCATTGGATTGAATCCAAGACCAGAGTTAATAATAGCACGCTCGATATCTGGGATAATGTTCTTTTCCCAAGGCTGGATGCTAATAGTGCGAGCATCTGGCGTATTTACATTGCTCACCTGCGCTAATGGTGTTGGAGCACCGTAGTACTCAACCATAACACTATCAAGCATAGATGCACTTGCACGTCCAGCACGAATTTTCAATAGGGACTTTTCCATGTGCGTAATCGCACGGTCCATATCGTCTTTTGTCGATTCAAATACTAATTCTAATTCCTCTTCCATGAGTTCTTTTTTCTTAGTTCTTTACCAGAGTACCTACTCCATCAGCACCTTCCACAACCTTCATAAGGTTGCCCTTGGTGTTCATATCAAAGACCACGATTGGCAGATCGTTCTCTTTACTTAGGGTAAACGCAGTCATGTCCATAACGTTCAAACCGCGATCATATACTTCTTTGAAGCTCAATTGCTCAAACTTCGTTGCCTTTGCATCTTTTTCCGGATCCGCTGTATAGATACCATCTACACGCGTTCCTTTAAGAATAACATCCGCTTGAATCTCAACTGCACGAAGTGTAGCACCAGTGTCAGTTGTGAAATATGGATTACCTGTACCTGCAGAGAAGATGACTACACGACCTTTTTCCAGATGACGGATGGCGCGACGACGAATAAATGGCTCCGCCACTTTATCCATCTCAATAGCACTTTGCAAACGAGTCTTCACCCCAGCGCTTTCAAGGGCTCCTTGAAGGGCAAGACCGTTGATTACTGTGGCTAGCATGCCCATGTGGTCTGCCTGCACACGGTCCATCCCCTGAGATGCACCACTAATGCCTCTAAAGATGTTACCACCGCCGATAACGACACCGACCTGCACACCTTTCTCGGCTACAGCTTTAATTTCTTCTGCGTATTCAGCAATTCTCTTTGGGTCAATTCCGAAGTCATTGTCCCCCATTAACGCTTCGCCGCTCAATTTGAGTAGCACACGGTTATATTTCATCTCAAGTAGGTTTGTTCACAAATATAAGCCAACTCAAAAGCATTGCCGATTTCAACAAGGTTACTTTTACACCAAAGTCACAAGGATATTCAACAATAAAAAAGCCCCTGTCTAAAAGACAAGGGCTCTTAATATTGAAGTGCTACTCTAGATTATAGAGATACACGCTTGAAGTCTACTACTTCCAAACCAGCTTGAACGCTAGTTAGGTATTTAGCAACACTCATCTTACCATCTTTGATGAAAGCTTGGTCTACCAAAGTGTTTTCCTTGAAGAATTTGTTTAGACGACCAGTAGCGATCTTTTCCAACATTTCTTCTGGCTTACCTTCTTGACGAGCCAATTCTTTACCTACTTCCAACTCACGATCGATAACCTCTTGAGATACCGCGTCACGGTTAAGAGCAACAGGGTTCATTGCAGCAGCTTGCATTGCTACGTCACGACCAGCTTCAGCAGCTTCAGCAGTCAAACCTACCAAAGTACCGATCTTGTTACCCATGTGGATGTAAGAAGCAACGTAAGCAGCGTTTACTGTAGCCAATTCTGCTACCTCGATTTTCTCGCCGATTACACCAGTTTGCTCTTGCAATTTGTCTGCAACTGTCAAACCACCTTCAAATTCTGTAGCACCTAGCTCTTCAGCCGTAGCAACACCAGAAGCCAAAGCGATATCAGCCAATTTGTTAGCCAATGCAACGAAGTCTTCGTTTTTAGCAACGAAGTCAGTCTCACAAGACAACTTCACGATAACACCTTTATCAGCACCGTTTGTCTTAGCGATAACAGCACCTTCAGTAGCATCACGGTCAGCACGCTTTGCAGCTACTTTCTGACCTTTCTTTCTTAGGATGTCAACTGCAGCTTCGAAATCGCCTTCCGCTTCAACCAAAGCTTTTTTACAGTCCATCATACCAGCACCAGTTTGCTTTCTGAGTTTGTTTACTTCAGCAGCAGTAATCTTTGCCAT
>JAAZVU010000063.1 GCA_018623275.1 Flavobacteriales bacterium | reverse complement strand
GGCATCTTCAGATCCTGCATCACTAAGGTATGGTTTGGCCAATTGAGCACGGTAGCCTCCAAATTCCTTGACGAACTTTGAAGCTGTATCGCGCTGTTGGTCGAATGCCTCAGCAATCTTCAGCTTAAACCTAATGTATAGATCAAGGTACTCCTCTGGAGTCTTCGGGTCGATGGCGTTGCCCACCCCCTTATTTTTCTCGTATACTGCTTTGAACTCTTCAGCGGTAACCTCCTGGCTACCAACAGTGAATAGAACTTCTTGAGCTTGTAACTGTGCGCCGACAAATAGTAGGGCGAATAGAAGGATTTTCTTCATTGTTTATCTTCTGCTATAATTTGGTGCCTCTCTTGTTATACTAACGTTGTGCGGATGACTTTCCTGCATGCCTGCTGCTGTGATCTGAATAAATCGAGCCGATTTTTTCAATGTAGCTACATCTTTAGATCCACTGTATCCCATTCCGGCACGAAGGCCACCAACGAATTGGTACATAACCTCTCCTACTTCTCCTTTATAAGGAACACGACCTACTATACCCTCAGGTACCAGTTTCTTCACGTCGTCTTCAACATCTTGGAAGTAGCGGTCCTTTGAACCGTCAGACATCGCCTCTACAGAACCCATACCACGGTAGGTTTTGTACTTTCTTCCCTCGTAAATCACAGTCTCACCTGGACTTTCTTTAGTTCCTGCGAACATCGATCCAAGCATCACACAATCTGCACCAGCAGCGAGCGCCTTTACAATATCACCGGTGAATCGAATACCTCCATCGGCAATAACAGGAATGCGACCGTCAATAGCCTTTGCAACTTCCATCACAGCACTTAATTGCGGGAAGCCAACACCTGCTACAATACGGGTGGTACAAATAGAACCTGGACCAATTCCAACTTTAACAGCATCAGCTCCAGCCTCCATCAAATACAATGCGGCTTCTGGTGTTGCAATGTTCCCTACCACTACATCTAGTTCAGGAAATTTTGCCTTGACGTTCTGTAAAGCGGTAACCACACCTTTTGTATGACCGTGAGCGGTATCAATGATTACGGCATCAACGCCACTTTCATACAAAGCCTCTACACGTTCAACTACATCACCAGTAACACCTACTGCAGCAGCAACACGCAAACGACCGTATTTGTCTTTGTTTGCATTCGGTTTTACTCGATTCTTGGTGATATCTCTGTAAGTGATCAAACCGACCAATTGACCGTTATCATCAATAACTGGCAACTTCTCAATTTTATGCTCCTGAAGGATGGCTTCTGCTTCCTCCATGGTGGTCGCTGGCGAAGCTGTTATAAGATTTTCCTTGGTCATGACTTCATCAATAAGACGGTCATTGTCTTTTTCGAATCTCAAATCTCTGTTCGTAATGATACCAATGAGGTTCTTATTCTCATTAATAACAGGTACGCCACCAATTTTGAATTCGGTCATCATCGCCTTGGCATCAGCAACAGTCGCATCTTTCAATAGTGTTACTGGATCTAAGATCATACCACTTTCAGCACGCTTTACCTTACGAACCTCAATAGCTTGCTGCTCGATGGTCATGTTTTTATGGATAACACCTATTCCACCTTCTTGAGCTATAGCTATGGCCATTGCACTTTCTGTAACTGTATCCATTGCTGCAGATACAATTGGTGTCTTGAGACCAATATTGCGAGTGACTTTAGAAGATAAATCCACATCGCGCGGAAGTACTTCTGAATAATTTGGAACGAGGAGGACGTCGTCGTAAGTAAGACCTAAGCCGATTACTTTGTTAGTTGATTCTGACATTGCAATTCTGATTTGAATTGCGCCCAAAATTAAGCAATTTCTACGAAATAGAACGGGCGGCCTATGGCCGCCCGCAAGGTTTTATAAAATCTTAACAATTAGTAGAGTAAGGTGAAGTTACCGCGCTCTTCAATTGGCACGTCTTCAATCGAACGGTACTTAACATAGTAAGTGTATACGCCCATTGGGGCATCATTACCATTTACTTTACCGTCCCAACCTTCTGCTATGGTAGTTGTTCGGAATACTTCTTGTCCCCAACGATCCATGATAAACATCGTATAGCTGTCTGGGCGAGCAAATACACCTTGTGGCTTCCAAACTCTGTTCTTTACCACATCTGAATATGGGTTGAATGCACTTGGGAACCATAGACGTGCTTTATGCACTGCACAAGCGACGTTAGATCGAGCGTTGAATTTCATTCCAAATTCGTCCCTCCAAGGAATAATTCCATCTGCAGCGATGGCTTTGATGTAATAACAGAATTTTCCTTTAGAGTTTGAAAAAGGTTTTATATCGTCTGTATAGGCCGTATCCAAAGTCGATGTTACGTAGGAGAATGAATTACCCCCATCGGTCGAGCGGTAGATTTCATACTCCTCAACCCCTGCATCGAAGTCTCTGTATGGAGTCCAGCTCAATGCACATGTTAGATTGCCCACTGCTTCAACATTCAAAAGAATGTTTGTTCCCAAATTTGAAATGGTGTCAAGCGCCCCACAGGAATCTCTTGAGGAGATGCGGTAGTAGTACTTGCGAGACATTGGATCCGCAGTGTAATCCACAAACTTCACTTCCCAAGGCCCTAAAGCCGGTTTAGCAACATTTCCAATGGTTAAATACGGCCCAATTTCATCATCGGCACGTTGAATTTGGAAATCAATGACATCTGCATCCTTATCGATGTAGGCATACATATCCACACCGTTCTGGCTATTCACCGAAGCTCTTCCTAAATAGAGCACTCGAGAACCTTGAACAACTGCAGAACTATTACATACTCTATTAGATGTAGAGCTTACGGTTCCAGTGGTATCTACCGCTTTCACATAATAGCAGTAGGAATAACCATTTATAATACCATAGTGATTGAAGGTAGTGTCTAAATTTCCACCCTTGAGAAGCACCCCAGTAATAGTTCCTCCAACAGGGTCGGTTATATCCGCGTACAAGTTGTACTCCAAAGGCTGTGTCTGTGTCCAAGTTTTGTAAGTACCCCAACGCAAGCGAGCATATCCGTCACAAGGATCAATACCTATTTGCAAGTGAATGCTGCTTGATGGAACCGTATTTCCTACCGAGCTTTGGTTGCCACAGCTATCCACAGCAGTAACTACGAAGTTTTCGCTCTGGTTCTCCGCATTACTCAAGTTGTATACCCAAGGCATGGAAGTAGCCCAGTCAGCAGCCGAGATGGAATCAATAGGTACAAAGAACCCACTGTTATCCTCTCTGTAAATAACGTAGTAAACAACATCACTATCGTTTGAAGCTTCCCAAGCAAGTGCGCTAAGGTTACCGCCTGCCACAGTTACAGAGTCAAAGACTACGGCTGAAGGTGCAGTCTTGTCTGAGAAGAAGCCCGAGTCGAGTGAACTTTCACACGTCGTATTGTAGCGGACTTGGTAGTTCAGCCATGAACCACAGAATGCAACCGTATCAATCCAAGTGGTATCCTTGGTAGAACCCAATTGCGTCCATTGGCCAGAATTTGCTGGAGCTTCCACCCAAACATCGTAGGTTGTTGATGTATCTCCTACCGTCCATCTGTTCCAGTCCATTCTCGCAATACTGCTGTTTGGCGGCGGTGGGAATGCCTGAAGACCTACACGAATATTCTGAATGGTATCCGTTGGGTTAGTAATCAATCCACAGCCACCTGCCGTTTGAATAGTGTAGGCATTTTTAGCATTTGGATCAGCACCGGTATGCGTGTATGTCTGTGTGGACCAATCATATATAGTATCAACTACCGTTGAATTACCTAGCGTATCAATGTGATTGATAATATAGTAATCAAAGTTAAAACCTGTGTCGACATCATTGACCCAATCAAAGGTTACTGCTCCAGTCACAGGGTCCTGAGAAATACAAGTATTGCTGACATCCACATTTCGTGGCATGTAGTTTTTAACCTTAACGATCACCTTAGCATAGGAGGTCAATGAAACCGGACATTGATCATCTGTCATCTTAAAGTAGAATTCGTATTCCGATTTCAAAGTTCCACAGATGAATTCTTGGTAGAAAAGGTGGTTACATTCTATCTCCCAATTAAACAAAGCATCTAAGGAACCTGAAATATCTGTCAATCCCGTAGTACCGTTAGTTGGTGTAATGGTAGCACAAGGAGGATTGAACAGACAAGAACTGGCGTTTTGATAATTCGAAGCATTACTAAGATTACCACCACGTGCTTCCAAAGAAATCTTTTGTGCAGCACAGTTAGGATGTGTCCAAGGGTCTGTAGCCTTCAGCGTAAATCTTACGGTATCTCCTGGGTAGGCCTCAGTTCTGTAGGCTACTGTATCCCCTGAAACATTTGTAACAGGCGATAGCACTGTTGGATTGACCAGCGAGCTATCAGGTGTTAAGTAAAATTCTGGAGGTACGGGTGTGTAGTTTGCCGCACAATAATCAGTCGGCCCTGCAGAAACTGTACAAGATCTGATTACTACAGGAATATCACGAAAAATCTCAGCTACTTTTTGACCACATCTCCAAGCTTCAATACTAATACAAGTTGCAAACGACCCCGTTTGCGATGAATTAAACGAAACTGTTCCAATCTCACCAGATAAAACAGCTGCTGTAGAACCTGTTCCACTTGGCAATTGCGAAGTTGTTGAATAACCGGATGACCAATTGACTGCACCTCCACTAGCTGCTAACGGCGTCGCCCAAACATAATGAAGTGAGTCAAGATCGGGATCATATCCAAGGTTATTGTATACAACATCTTGGTTCGCACACGCAACCACCTGTGGATCTTCCAAAAAGTCAGGTGAAGAGTCGTAACATGTGGCATTCCCCGAAGTTCCAGCAGATAAAGGCGTAGTTGATCCTGGTGGGGTATATGGATACATAGTTGCCCTTAACCAGTAAGAGGCGCCTCCGGCATTAGTAATGTTTGAAACTGAGCCTGGTCGACAACATGAAGTCCAAGTAAAGGTCCAGCCACCGGCAGGGGGCGTACCAGTTAAGGTAATATCACCACTGCGGAACAAATATTTTTGCATTCTACCTAAACCGCTCAATCCAGTTCCAGCTTGACAAGGTTCTGTACCCGCATAACACGAAGGGGTAACATCAGTCGTGCTGATGTAAGCACAAGAAATGCTTACCCCGGCATTGTTAGACAATGTTTGCGCTGCAGTAGAAATGGGTACGCTACTACCACATTCGCGGTAAAGAACAAGGGTGAATTGATATTTACCATTTGGCTTACATTTCCAAATGATCTCCCCTCCCAACAAGTGCGTTGCATTTGCTTGAAATGCAAACAAACCGAGAACAAGAGTGAGTAAAAATTTCTTCATAGTCGTTATACCATACATAGAACTCCGAAAATAACGGATTTATTCCACTTTTCGCACTGCGATTAGGGTAGTATTTCACACAATGAGTAAACGCTCTTACACGCTGTAAAACAAAGCCTTAGAGCTATTAATTAACGCTTCGAAATCTTGTTGTGTGTGATATGGCGTTGACGAGAGCACTTATGACGACCTACTTCAAAGCCTCTTCTTGCCCTATGTTTAGTGCTCCTTCCCTGTACTCGGGCACGCCACATTCGCCAGGAGCTTGCCTTCATTTGATGGCGCATCAGTGCGATAGTTTCTGCCTCAGAGATGCCGAATTGGTCAGTAATTGCGTCAAAGGGAGTACGATCTTCCCAGGCCATTTCAACAATGCGGTCTAATTCTCTTTCAGTAAAATTCTTTGCGATTTTGGAACCTTTCATGACTGGGTTTGTTTTCAGGGTCTATGCACAAAAAACCTCATTTGCCAGAAAAAGTTTGCGCCACGTGTGGAAGACCCTTCACATGGCGCAAAAAATGGGAGAAAAATTGGGAGAATGTCAAATACTGCAGCAAAAGATGCAGTTCAAATCGCCCAAAAAACTAACGGTATAAATTCCTGGAAATCACAACTTTCTGGATTTCAGATGTCCCCTCTCCAATGGTACATAGTTTACAATCGCGGTAAAATTTCTCTACCGGATAATCTTTGGTGTAACCGTAGCCTCCAAAGACCTGAACGGCTTCATTAGCCACTTCTGTTGAGATTTCCGAAGCGTATAATTTACACATGGCACTCTCTTGAGTCATCGGTTTACCCTCCTCTTTCAAGGCACCCGCGTGGCGAGTCATCAACTCCGCACCGTACACTTTAGTAGACATTTCAGCCAGCTTAAAGCTCACTCCTTGGAAAGAGCGAATCTTCTTACCAAACTGCTCTCTCTCATCAGCATACTTGATGGCTGCATTCATTGCGCCGCGAGCGATACCCACAGACAATGCTGCAATAGAAATACGACCGCCATCGAGGATTTTCATCGCTTGAATAAAGCCTTCGCCTACGTTTCCAAGAACATTTTCTTTTGGTACGCGACAATTATCAAAGAACAAACATGCCGTTTCTGAAGCACGCATTCCGAGCTTATTTTCTTTCTGACCTGCGGTAAATCCTGGTGTTCCTTTTTCAACTACAAAGGCAGTCATTCCTCTAGAATCTCCTTTCTCACCAGTACGAGCGATGACTACGGCTATGCTCGAACTAATGGCGTGGGTGATCCAGTTCTTCGATCCATTTAAGATGTAATCGTCACCGTCTAGAACTGCTGTAGTATCCATCCCACCAGCATCCGAACCTGTACCGGTTTCCGTGAGGCCCCAAGCGCCGATCCATTCAGCAGTAGCCAATTTGGGAAGCCACTTTTTCTTTTGCTGCTCCGTTCCGAACTGCAAAATATGTCCCGTACACAAACTGTTGTGTGCTGCAACGGAGAGGCCAATTGAACCACATACCTGTGCAATTTCATCAATTACCGTGATGTACTCTTGGTAACCAAAACCAGCACCACCATATTCCTCAGGGACCAAAATTCCCATGAATCCTAGTTGACCCAATTCTTTAAAAACTTCGATTGGAAAATGTTGGCTCTCGTCCCACTCCATAACGTGTGGACGAATTTTTGTTTCCGCAAAATCTCTGGCGGATTGACGGATTAATTCGAGCGTTTCTTGACGCTCATCACTCATGGTGATTCTCATAGATAACTTCTGTTTGTTTTAGGCAATGGTAAGATAACAAGAAAGCCCGCAAATTGGTTTGCGGGCTCTTTAATTTTTACTCGGATTTAATGGAAATCTACCTATTTCATCAACTTCTTATACTTGAATCTGGTAGGCTCGGTTTTACCAAGTCTCTTCAGCTTGTTCTGTTCATATTCACTGAATGTACCTTCAAATGAATACACTTCAGAATCGCCCTCAAAAGCTAAAATGTGCGTACATACCCTATCTAGGAACCAGCGGTCGTGAGAGATAATCACCGCACAACCAGCGAAGTTTTCTAAGGCCTCCTCCAATGCTCTCAACGTATTCACATCTAGATCGTTAGTAGGCTCATCTAAAAGTAAAACATTACCTCCTTCCTTGAGTGCCATAGCGAGGTGCAGACGGTTTCTTTCCCCTCCGGAAAGCACCCCTACTTTCTTGCTCTGATCACCGCCGGCGAAGTTAAATCTACTCAAGTATGCTCGAGCATTGACGCGCTGGCCACCGAGCAATACTTCTTCCGTACCGTCTCCAATTACCTCGAAAATAGACTTCTCAGGATCCATCTTCTCGTGGTTCTGATCTACATAAGAAATCTTCACTGTTTCACCCACATCGAACTGACCGGCATCTGGGGCCAATTGGTCCATGATCATCTTGAAAATGGTGGTCTTACCTGCACCGTTTGGCCCAATAATACCCACGATACCTGCAGGTGGTAATTTGAAGTTTAGATCGTCGTAAAGCAGCTTTTCACCGAAGGCTTTTTTCACACTCTTCGCTTCAATCACATTCGTACCCAAACGCGGTCCAGCTGGAATGAAGATTTCGAGTTTGCTCTCCTTCTCCTTTTGCTCCTGTGAAAGCAGGTTCTCATAGTTGCTCAAACGAGCCTTGTTCTTGCTCTGACGCCCCTTAGGATTCATTCGGACCCACTCCAGCTCTCGCTCCAGAGTCTTGCGACGTTTTGAGGCTTGCTTCTCTTCTTGAGCTAGTCGTTGCGTCTTCTGGTCCAACCATGAAGAATAATTCCCTTTCCATGGAATACCCTCACCGCGGTCCAATTCTAGAATCCAGCCAGCGACATTATCCAAGAAATAACGGTCGTGCGTTACTGCAATAACCGTCCCTTTATACTGCTGTAAGTGTTGCTCAAGCCAAAGGATACTCTCTGCATCCAAGTGGTTGGTAGGCTCATCCAAAAGCAATACATCAGGCTGTTGGATCAACAAGCGACATAGCGCTACACGACGGGCCTCACCCCCACTGAGGTGATCCACTAGTTGGTCAGATGGCGGACAATTCAGGGCGTCCATAGCGCGATTCAACATCGTATCTAATTCCCAAGCGTTGGTCGCGTCGATCTTGTCCTGGAGTTCTGCCTGCTTAGCCATGAGCTCTTCCATTTTATCTGGATTCTCATAGACCTCTGGCAAACCAAACATATCGTTGATCTTGTTGTATTCGTCAAGAACAGCAACAGTCTCGGCAGCACCTTCTTTAACGATGTCTAAAACCGTTTTGCCCGCTTCTAATTGCGGCTCTTGCTCGAGGTAACCGACAGAATAGCCTGGGGCGAAGACTACATCTCCTTGGTAACTCTTATCTACCCCTGCAATGATTTTCAAAAGCGTAGATTTACCCGAGCCGTTTAAACCAAGGATACCTATTTTGGCTCCATAGAAGAAAGAGAGATAGATATCTTTGATGATGGCCTTGTTATTGTGAGGCAATATCTTGCTC
>JAAZVU010000062.1 GCA_018623275.1 Flavobacteriales bacterium | reverse complement strand
GATTTTGGCATCAAAACTATCCTCTGCCCAGTATTCTAGTTTGGCTGGTTTGCCCTTGATGGTGTAGGTGTTCTTTTTCTTAGAAACCTTTAGGGTGTTTCCGGCAGCGTCGTATGCTGTGAAATCGTGAATGAATCGGCCGTAATCTAGTGTGGCGTAAGTCCCTGGGATGGTCGCGGGAAAGTTGAATCTGTAGATGCCGTCAAAGGTCTCTCCGAGGTTAGTCATGCTTGCGTCAACGGTGACTTTTACGCGGTCGTTAACGACATTGGTCAGGTCGATCTTGTAGGTATGTGAACCAGTTTTCTGTGCGAAAGTGAAGGTCGAAAGAAATAGGGTTAGGAAAAGGAATCGGGTCTTCATAAATCAATGGCAATTGTAGAGTAAAGATAATCGCCTTTGAAATAGAGTAGGTATATAAAAAACGAAACCCCCACCGAAGCCGCGGTGGGGGTTCCAAACACTCTGAAACGTATGATTAAGCCGCCTCTTCTTTCGTGCTGACAGCAAGAGAGTAGATTACTAGACCAAATCCGATTTTGTTAACTGCATCACCGATATTGTATACAACATCCATGTATGCAGAAGCAGCAGCTGCATCAGAAACCAATTGGATTCCGAACAAACCACCTGGTGTACCCAAGATGTAACCTAATGGGTAGATTGCCCATCCTACTAATACGAACCAGAAAAGAACTTTTACTGCTTTCGCAACTGCAGGACCAGCGTTGGCTGCCAATTGAGCAACTTCTCCTTTCCACACCAAGAATACGATGTAGAAGTAAGCAGCACCCGAAAGGACACCCCACATAACTGAAGACTCACGGTAGATAGTCTCACCGAAGTAACCAGTTACAAGCATAATTACAGACGCAGCGATAAGTTTCCATAGAAGACTCATCTTCGCACCAGCTTTTTTAGTGATCAAGTAGAACTCAACACACATTAGTGGTACAGTTAGCGTCCAGTCAACGTAACGGAAGAATGTTGGAGATTCTCCAGTTTCGAAGTGGTAGCTTCTCATGTAGTAGTAGTGTACGAACGCGATGAACGTGATCAAACCACTTACCAATAAAGAAGTACGCCATTTTTTGTCTACGTTCCACATTTCGAAGAAGAAGAACACAGAAGCAGCCATCATTGCCATACAGCCTACGAAGAACGTAAACGAAGTAATAGTTGTGATGTCAGTGTAGGCAGTCAAATCTACTGCCGAGTTGCTAGCACTCACGCTAGCCAATAAAGTTGTCAATGACATGGTGTATAAAAATTAAAGGTTATAACTACCATTTAACTGCCCTATGGGGATTTTGTTCACAGCTGTTTAAAAATAAGTCTAAAAACTTAGACAAATACTGATAATCAACCATTTGCATACATATTTTCGCAAATCAATGTGCGTTAAGAAAACAAAAGGTGAGGGAATTTGTTCTCAAAATAAAGGGTCAAAAAGACACTTAATAGGAATTATGTTCAGTTTTGGAATCATTGGCTTGGGTGCCGCAAATTCATTGCTTCTTCTTCGCATGGAGAAGGCGGGAGTTCTTGAGGATGCGTCCGGAATCATTTTCGATCCAAACTTTAAAGCCACCAACGACAAAACGTATTGTTTCTGGGCGAACCCCGATGATGAAATTGTCCATGATCTCAAAGCCAGCATAAAGCACAGTTGGTCGCACGTAATTGCTGGAAATAAATTGCAAAAGTTCTCTTCCATGAATTATTACATGGTAGAGAGTATTGTCCTTTACAATAGAACACGAGAACTCTTAGAGCGTCATCCTAACCTAAAGCGTTCTAAGGAACAAGTAAGGGACGTACAAGATCAATCCGTCTATGTAGACATACTCACAGACCAAGGAAAACATCAAGCACTCAAAGTTTACGACAGCCGCCCTCCACAGATCAACGAGGTTATAGGCAAAACGGTTTGGCAAAGCTTTGAAGGATGGAAGGTTAAATTCGATCAGCCGACTTTCGAAGAGCGCACCATGAGGTTGATGGACTTTAATATTCCACAAAACGGCTTTACCCAGTTTATGTATGTCTTGCCGACAAGCTCTACCGAGGCCTTGATTGAAGTCACGCGTTTTGGCCAAGAGATGCTTTCGGAAGAATTGGCTAAAGATTTATTGCGTAATTATCTTTTGACTTACCACGCGTCCTATTCTATTAATGAAGTAGAACAAGGGGTTATCCCTATGTCGCAAAATGCCGAGCAATTTCACAGCAGCCCCAAAGTCATTTCTACGGGTGCGCGTGCTGGGAAGTTAAAGTCAACAACTGGCTATGCGTTCAAGGCCATGTATGATCATGCGAAGGAATTGGTCGCTAATGAAAGTCTAAATAAGAATACAAATCCGTGGTTCGGTATGCCTTCACGAGGTGGTGGCCGATTCGCTTTGTATGATTTCCTACTGTTATTCATTCTAAAGTTTCGACCTCATTGGGGTAAGAGCATCTTTACAAGGTTGTTTGCGATTAAGCCTAGCGAGGAGGTGTTCACATTTCTAGATCAAAGAAGCACCCTTAGTTGGGAATTAGGCATGTTTACTAGATTGAACAAGCGCAAATTTATTTGGAGTCTCATTTTCTCCTCTTTCGCATTTATGTTGTCCAAGCCGCAACGGTGGGTACCTGTTGTATTTTCATTAGTTGCAATAGGAATCAATCGTTTTGCACCGGGCTATGGCACAAGTTTAGGTTTAGGTGTGCTTATTTTCTTTTTGTTTGCCGTGGGTATTCCACACGGTGCATTGGATGGATTTTCTCATTCTAGAAAACTGAAGCTACCCGCATTTATTGCCCGTTATTTGGGTATCATGGCGTTGGTGGTTTTACTCTGGCTAGTGAGTCCCATTGCTGGACTGATTTTCTTCCTAATCTATAGTGCTTGGCATTTTGGCGAAACCGATTTAGTGGAATGGCAGCGAGCCAACATAGGATTGTCGATGTTGTGGGGCACGCTATTGCTGGGCATCATCTTGTTGTCTCATTTGCCCGAAGTCAATACCCTTATGGGTTATATGAATATTCCGAAGTGGCCCATTGCGCAGGATTTAGCATTATCCATAGTCCAGTTGTTTTTCTTCTTCGGAGCTATGCTGGCTCTATGGTTCCGTTCGCCTGCCTGGGGTTTGTCTTTAATCGCATTGGCTTTAGGAACGCAGTTGCCCTTGGCTTTGAGTTTTGGCATTTACTTCGTTTTACAGCACAGTTTGACGGGATGGGGTCATTTAAAAACCAGTGAGAATTGGACGCACAGTGGGATGTTTGTAAGAGCACTGCCTTTCACCGCTGGAGCCGTAATCATGTTCCTAGTGCTGTTTCAGTTTGACCGATCTTCGTTGTGGCAGTGGTCGAGCTATTTCCTCATATTCTTGAGTGCGCTCAGCCTACCGCACATCTATTTTATGTCGCGGTTGTATAAGGACGTTTAAGCCAATTTTTTGCGCAGGGTAATGTGTGTAATCTCTGGCCACATACCTACGCGACCGGGGAAGGCCAAAAATCCGAAACCTCTATTCACATGAAGGACCTGACCGTCCGGTTCAGGATACAACCCGGCCCATTTTGGATATTTGAATTTCACAGGTGACCACTTGATCCAACCGGGTATTTCAATCCCAAACTGCATACCGTGCGTATGGCCGCTAAGGGTGAGGTGCACTTTTTTAGAGTGTTGTTTGACTTCAGCATCAAAATGTGACGGGTCGTGGCTTAACAATATGGTGAAGGCATCTTCTGGAATACCGTTAAGGGCTTCTTGCAAATCGCCGTATTGAGGGAATGGAGGTAGACCCCAATTCTCTACGCCGGCTAGATATAGACGCTGACCGTTACGCTCGAAGAATCGGCTCTCGTTGAGGAGCAGGTCCATGCCCATTTCAGCGTGGATTTCTTTAAGTCTATTAAGGTTGTCCACCTTAGCTTGAGCTGAGGGGAAGCGCCAATAATCGCCGTAGTCGTGGTTTCCGAGGATAGAGAACACGCCGCTTTTTCCGGTAAGTTTCTTAAATGTATCTATCCACGGTTCTGCTTCGGTAGCCACGTTGTTGACCATATCTCCTGTAAACATTACGGCGTCTGCGCCCAGCTCGTTAACCATTTGGACACCGTATTCCACCTTTTCCTT
Organism: Flavobacteriales bacterium; assembly: GCA_018623275.1. GTDB lineage: Bacteria > Bacteroidota > Bacteroidia > Flavobacteriales > Schleiferiaceae > UBA10364. The sequence continues at coordinate 4,808 of JAAZVU010000062.1, read as the reverse complement.
GTTGTCGAAGGAGCCGCTGTGAATGTCGGAGATTTGAGCAATGGTGAAGCCGTCGAATTCATCAGGCAGGTCGTCAAATTCTAGGGTGTGGCTGATCACGCGGTAGCGGTAGCGTCCTTTCCAAATACCGTCAATGATGCCAATAAATGGGATGGCTGCGAGGCCCAGGGCAACCTGTGAGATAAAGGTGCGGCGCCCGGGTAGGGTGGTAGGCTGGGTAGTGGCAGCACGAAAAAGGAATTGGCCCAAACGTGTAATATCCTCTATCAATAGTGGTACGATGGCGACCAATTTTGGAACGGCCAATAATATGCTTGCGCCCATGAGAACGCCGAGGTATTTGTAATCAACTTTACCGCTGCTCATTAGCACGGAAATGCTAACGCTCAGGATGATGTAGGCTAGTGTGATGCCCCAATAAATCCAGGGTGTGGCGGTAGAACGGAAGACGGTTTTGAAAGCTTGATAGGCGTATAGGTCTATGGCAAGTACAAATCCCAGGGTAAAGAGGATTCTGAAAATCATAATATCTGAATGTATACTGAGTATCAACGCCATAAGAAGCGTATTGTTTTCCGTGGACAAAACTCGTTATTTAAGTGGGAAGTAGCTAACTTCCGATTTCAATATTTCCACTTATGGGTCAAGATACTCCTGCAGCTGAAAAGAAGCTGTTTTTGCTAGATGCGTACGCGCTTATTTTCCGCGCATACTTTGCTTTTGCCAAGAATCCTCGTATTACTTCAGGCGGTTTGGATACCTCTGCGATTTATGGTTTCACCAGCGCGTTGTTGGATTTGTTGAGCAAGGAGAATCCGACACACATTGCTGTTTGTTTCGATTTGCCGGAGCCCACAGAGCGTCATGAGATTTTCCCAGAGTATAAGGCGAATAGAGATGCGACTCCTGAGGCGATCAAGCTGGCAGTACCCTACATACACAAGATTTTGGAGGCCTTCAAGATCCCTGCATTGGGTGTGCCTGGTTATGAGGCCGATGATATTATAGGGACCTTAGCGAAGAAGGCGGAGAAGGAAGGGTTCACTACGTATATGATGACTCCGGATAAGGATTTTGGCCAATTGGTTAGTGAGAACATCTTCATGTATAGACCTGCTCGCGGAGGCAATCCTCCTGAGATTTGGGGCGAGGCTGAGGTTTGTGAGAAATTCGACCTCGACAACGTCATGCAGGTAGTGGATTATCTCGGTATGATGGGCGATGCCGTAGATAATATCCCGGGCCTTCCTGGTGTGGGAGCGAAGACCGCCAGTAAGCTGTTGAAGCAGTACGGCTCGTTGGAAGAGACCTTGGCGCATGCTGATGAGATTAAGGGGAAATTAGGCGAGAAGATTCGCGACAATGCCGAGCTGGGTATTTTGTCAAAGCGATTAGCGCGAATTATTACGGAAGTGCCTATTGATTTGGCACCAGAAACATTGACCAGGGACCCGTGGGATCAGGAAGGGTTGATGGATATTTTCGAGGAGCTTGAATTTAGAACGCTAGGACGCCGATTAGGGCTGAAGAGGAGCGGAGAAGAATCGGCCGAAGAAACGGCGAAGCCTACCAAGAAGGTCAACCTGGCTTCGAACGATCAGATGAGCTTGTTTGGCGGTGATGATACGCCTTCGCAGGAAGCTGTGGCAGTGAGTTCAAGAAACTCTGTGGCCAATTCCGACCACCTCTACCAGCTTGTTGAGACGCTTGAAGAAGCGAAGCAATTGGCCTATTTATTGGCTGAAAAATCTTCGGTGGCCTTTGATACTGAGACGACCTCCTTGGACGTCTTAGATGCAGAGGTGGTAGGCATGAGCTTCAGTTTTGCTGCCGGCAAGGCGTACTATGTTCCAGTACCGGCAGATCGCACTGAGGCAGAGGAATGGATTCTCGCGTTCAAACCGTTTTGGGAGAGCGAGGGAGAGAAAATTGGCCAGAACATCAAATACGACATCAGTGTATTGATGAACTACAATGTTGAGGTGAAGGGGCCATTGTTTGATACCATGATCGCGCATTATTTGATCCAGCCGGACATGCGCCACAACATGGATATTCTCGCTGAAACCTATTTGAACTACGAGACCATTTCCATTGAGTCTGTTCTGGGTAAGAAGGGAAAGAATCAGAAAAATATGCGCGATATCGAACCTGCGGCAGTGCTAGATTATGCTGCTGAGGATGCCGATATCACGTTCCAATTAAAGCAAATTTTTGAGCCAAAACTCTCCGAAACAGGTGTCGATAAGGTCTTTAGAAATATTGAAATGCCGCTTGTTCCTGTGCTCGCACGCATGGAGCGTGAAGGGATTCGGGTAGATGTTGCCGCGCTGAACACCTACAGTGAAGAGCTCGGTGAGACCATCGTTCGCTTAGAGCGTGAAATTATTGAAATGGCAGGCCGTCCGTTCAATGTGGGCTCTCCACGTCAATTGGGCGAGGTGTTATTTGATGATTTAAAATTGTCTGACAAGCCGAAGAAAACCAAGACCGGTCAATACGCTACTTCGGAAGCTATTTTGGAGGGATTGCGTAAGAAACACCCGATTATTGAACACATCTTGAACTTCCGCGAATTGAAAAAGCTGAAGAGCACGTATGTGGATGCTTTGCCGGAATTGGTGCATGGTAAGACGGGAAGAATTCATACAAGCTTTAATCAAACGGTAGCTGCTACGGGCCGATTGTCTTCGACCAATCCGAACCTTCAAAATATTCCAATCCGAACAGAGAACGGCCGAAAGGTCCGCGCAATGTTTGTCCCGGCTGACGAAGGTCATACGCTAATGGCAGCAGATTACAGCCAGATTGAGCTTCGTGTCATTGCAGCATTGGCCGGTGACGAGGCCATGATTAGTGCCTTTAAGAATGGAGAGGATATTCACCGCGCCACAGCCGCTAAGGTATTCGAAGTGGCTCCTGAGGAAGTGACTAGAGAACAACGCTCAAATGCGAAAACGGTCAACTTTGGTATCGTTTACGGCGTGAGTGCCTTTGGATTGAGTCAGCAAACAGACATGAGCCGTAAGGAGGCGAAAGCAGCCATTGATGGGTATTTCCGCACTTATCCAGGTATTAAAGAGTATATGGACAAGCAAGTCGCTGTTGCTCGTGAAAAAGGGTATGTAGAAACCATCACAGGTCGCCGCCGCTATTTAAAGGATATAGATAGCCGTAATGCAGTGGTTCGTGGACACAGCGAACGCAATGCTGTGAATGCACCTATTCAAGGTTCTGCTGCGGATATCATTAAGTTGGCGATGATAGAGCTGGATCGTGCGATGCGAGCAGCGAATATGAAATCTAGAATGCTGCTTCAGGTGCACGATGAATTGGTCTTTGATGCGCGATTGGATGAATTAGAGGCGTTGAAAGCTTTGGTCGTCGAAAAGATGGAAGCGGCCGTAGAGCTTGCTGTACCTATGGTTGCGGAAGTTGGCACTGGATCTAGTTGGCTTGAGGCACACTAATTGCTATTTTTGCAGCCTTAATTCCCCTGAGCTTATGGTGATGGAGATTTAAGGTTATAACACTGATCCCGGAGTCTTTGATTCCGGGATTTTTTTGCGTTAAATAGTCGTTTCAAATGAACATTTATGGCCTAATTGTTGTAATTATGCAACAATTGTTCAAACACCCTTGCCAATTTGACCTCGAACATCACTAATTTTCTTCCGTACCTACTAGGAAGAGCTCATAAAAACCTGAGAAACATTATGGTTTCTGAGCTCCAAAACAAAGGGCTGCATATCAATGCGGCTGCTTTGCCTATTCTCGGTAAGATGCTTCTTGGAGGCGGTTCAGTCCAGCAAGGAGCTCTTGTGGAACTCCTTGAGGTGGATCGGCACCGAGTGAGCCGTATGGTCAAGGAGTTGCAGGAGGCGGACATCGTAGCCATTGCGCAGAATCCAGAGAACAAAAGAGAGAATATTTTAGTATTCACCGAGCACGGGGAATCTATGATGAAGATCATAGATGAAACGGCGGTGGACATCACTGAATTGGCTTTCAAAGGAATAACAAAAGAAGCTCGAGAAATCACCGAGCACACATTACGACAAATCACCAACAACCTCAATCCAGAAAATTATGAAGTGGGTTAAAAATGCGATCATCGCAGTAGCTATCCTAGCAGTAGGATTATTCGTTTCAAAGACCTTAGGCGGCATGTCCACTAAGGAAGAAATTAAGGAAGACAACATCAAGCTCCAGGTCAGTGTATTGGACGCAAAGCTAGATACAGTCGCACTTCCATTAACGGTGTACGGACGCCTAAATGCTGCCAAAAGAGCGGATTTACTTGCTGAGGTAAGCGGAACGTTTAAAGGTAGTGACCGTGCCTTCTTGGAAGGAACTAGATTCTCTAAAGGCGAGACTATTATTAGACTTGACGATAGTGAGGCGCGCGCCAATGCGATGAGTGTTAAAGGTAATTTCATCAATGCGCTATTGGCCATTTTACCGGATTTGAATCAGGATTACCCTTCTGATTATGACCGATTCAAAGCCTACTATGATAACACAAGCTTGGAGAAATCTTTAGAGCCATTGCCATCGGCAGAAGGTAAGCTCGAGAAATTCTTGATCGCGCGTGGCATCCAAGGTGCCTTCTTCCAAGCCAAGAGCGCAGAGGAGCGTCTGGCAAAGTTTAGCATCAAGGCACCTTTTAATGGGGTCGTGGCTGCAGCCAGCGTAAAGCCGGGCAACCTAGTGAGTCCAGGACGTGCTTTGGGAACCTTTGTAAATACCGACAGCTACGAATTGCGTAGCGCTGTGAGCCTTCGTTATGCCGACCAGTTGAGCGTAGG
>JAAZVU010000061.1 GCA_018623275.1 Flavobacteriales bacterium | reverse complement strand
TGGTTAAAGCGTTTTTTATCTGTTGATTTAGATCCAAAACGCGTTGATGAATTACTAACGGATACCGGCTTAGAGGTTGAAGGTGTGCACGAAGTAGAAAGCATCAAAGGCGGCCTCCGCGGCGTTGTCGTTGGAGAAGTCTTGACTTGTGTACAACACCCGAATGCTGATCGACTCCGAGTGACCACGGTAAACATTGGCACTGAAGAGCCTATACAGATTGTTTGTGGCGCACCAAATGTTGCAGCCGGTCAGAAAGTTCCTGTTGCTACTGTAGGTACAAAGCTCTACCCTGGTGGCGAAGAATTGAAAATCAAAAAAGGTAAGATCCGCGGCGAAGTTAGCTTCGGGATGATCTGCGCAGAAGATGAACTTGGCCTTGGCAATGACCATGATGGCATTATGGTCCTCGACAGTTCGCTCGAGCCCGGTACTCCATGTGCAGAGGTGTTTAATATCGAAAGTGATTTCGTTTTCGAAATTGGCCTTACACCAAATAGAACGGATGCCATGGGCCACATAGGTGTTGCTCGTGACTTGCGTGCTGCACTTCTAATAAAAGGCGAAGAAAGCCCAGAGCTAAATGTGCCAAAGGGCACCTTCCAGACTGAAGGCAATAACCCAATTGAACTTAGCATTGAGAGTGAAATGTGTCCTTCATATTACGGCACATACTTCACAGGAGTCAAAGTTGCGGAGAGCCCTGATTGGCTCAAAAACAGCCTTACCGCAATTGGCCTTACTCCAAAAAATAACGTAGTAGATATTACCAACTACGTACTCCACAGCTTCGGTCATCCACTGCACGCCTTTGATGCAAAAAAATTAAGTGGCGAAAAAGTCATCGTTCGCCAGGCCAACGAAGGTGAAAAAATCACGACTCTTGACGACGTTGAACGCGAATTAAGCGCTAACGACCTCATCATTGCCGATGAAAGAAAACCAGTATGTATTGCAGGTGTTCTTGGTGGTGCAGATAGCGGAGTTAGCGAAGAAACAACCTCAGTATACCTCGAAGGCGCCTACTTTGATGCTGTGAGTGTACGTAAGACGGCAAAACGCCATGGTATCAATAGTGATGCTAGTTACCGCTACGAAAGAGGTGTTGATCCAAACAGTACTGAAGCCGCTCATGCTTATGCAGCAGCTTTAATTTGTGAATTGACAGGAGCCACAGCCAGTCCTGCGGATCATAAAGGGACCACAGATTTCCCTAGACTAGAAATCAGCTTTAGCTTTGAAAAAGTGTGTAAGCTCATCGGTGTTGAATTTAGCATAGAGATTGCATCGGACATTCTAAAGTGGCTAGACTTCGAGATCATCGGTTTGAACGGCGATCAATGGACAGTTAAAGTCCCGACGTATCGTGTGGACGTAACACGCGATGTCGATATCGCCGAGGAACTACTTCGCATCTACGGTTTCAATAATGTAGAAATCCCTTCAGGCATGCGCATCAGCGTTGCTAAACACGATCCTCGTCCAGAGAAGATTGAAAAATCGCTGTTGGACCAGTTGACTGGGAACGGCTTCTTTGAGATCATGAACAATAGTCTTTCTAAGGGCGCCGATTATGAATCTTTACAACCCGAAGTTTCCGCTAACCTCATCGAGATGCTCAACCCATTGAGCCAAGATCTCAATGTGATGCGCAACAACCTTCTCTTCGGAGGACTAACCGCCATCGGATTTAATCAAAAGCGCCAACAATCCAACCTACGCTTTTTTGAAAGGGGCAAGACTTATGTAAAAGGTGGAAACGGATACTTTGAATCTGCGGTCGTCGATCTCTTCTGCGCCGGCACTGCATATACAGATCATTGGAAATCAACGGCTACAGAAAATGACTTCTTCTACCTCAAAGGTCTACTAGAAGCCCTACTTCATCGATTTGGCTTCACAGCAACCATGTCCCGCAAAGATCACAGTCTTTACGGGGAATTTTTGAGCGTTAAAGTTGGTAAAACCACAGTCGGTCATATCGGCTCGGTTCACCCGAAGGTACTTGGTCATTTTGATGTAAAAGGCACGGTAGCGCACGCTTCATTGAATTGGGAACAGGTTATCCATCTTATGATTGCCAACGGTACGCAACCGTTCGAGGCATTGCCGAAATTCCCAAGTGTTCGTCGTGACCTTGCGCTTCTTGTGGATACGGCAACAACGTATGCTGAACTGGAAGAAACCATAACCCAAACTGAACGCAAACTCTTGAAAAACGTATTCTTATTTGACGTATACGAGGGAGATAAATTGCCTGAGGGTAAGAAGAGTTACGCCATTGGCCTGACCTTCCAAGATGCCAACAAAACATTGAATGATAAAGCAGTTGAAAAGAGCGTGGGTAGAATTGTACACCAGTTGGGTGAACGATTAAATGCCCAATTGCGTTAATCCAGCATGCTAAAGGTCGCTTGGGCCCCTATTTATCATCATCCTCTTCCTGAGAACCATCGATTTCCGATGGCCAAATACTCGCTGTTGCCCGAGCAACTCATCCATGAAGGCACATTGAGCGAAGGTGATTTCTTTGCTCCTGAGATGCTCACTCCTGAGCAAATCACAAGAACGCATTGTCCTGATTATTGGAAAACGCTCGATGAGCTTACCCTAGACCCTAAAGCCCAGCGCAAAATCGGGTTTCCGTTAAGCCAACAGCTTATCGATAGGGAGCGTACCATTTGCCGAGGTACCATCGACAATACCGAATATGCACTTCAATACGGTTGTTCGATGAATATCGCAGGCGGAACCCACCATGCATTTTTCGACCGAGGTGAAGGTTTTTGCATCCTAAATGATATCATCATTGGTGCCCACCACCTTATCGACAAGCACGACTTCGAAAGAATTTTAGTCGTAGACCTCGATGTTCATCAAGGAAATGGAACAGCAGCACTGGCAGCTGGAGACGAACGCATCTTCACCTTTAGTATGCACGGCGCCAAAAACTATCCGTACCATAAGGAACAAAGCGATCTAGACCTGCCTCTCCCAGATTTCATCTCTGATAATGCCTATCTCAAACTCCTTGACCACCATCTAAAAACGCTTTTTGACCGTTTCGAACCACAATTTGTCTTCTTTCAAAGTGGTGTTGATGTTATTCGAGGAGATAAATTAGGACGTATGGATCTTACTCTAGACGGCTGTAAACAACGAGACCAAATGGTGTTTGAAATCTGTCATAGAAATGAAGTGCCTGTGGCCGTGAATATGGGTGGCGGTTACAGCCCGGAGATTCGCAGAATTATCGAAGCACACGCCAACACTTTCAGGAGCGCTGCTTTTTATTACTCTTAATTCATATTTTAAGTATTAAATACAAGATTTAATACCTTTGTAATAAACCAAACCTTATTGCAATGCGTATTCGAATCTTCTTTGTTGTTGGCACCTTTTTATTTTGCTCCTCAGTATCTGCACAACGAAATTTGAAACTTGGCCCCAATCGCTCACTCTCCCTTTATGGTGCAGTAGGCTATCCTTACCAAAGCGCTGGCATCACCGTACCCCTTGGTAGTTCAGGTTGGAATCTACAAGGACATTTCAATACAGACCTTGGAGGTATTGCGACTCAGCTAAGCTTTCCTGATAATCAATTCATTGGCGCAACACGACGAATAAAGATGAATCCTTCCATGGATGTTATTCTTGGTGCCGGGACTAATCCACAATTTCACACCGGTAGACTAAACTTCGGGTTGAGCACCCTTGCTGGAGTCCAATATCATATCCTCCCTTGGTTTTCTATAGGTGCCACCTATACCCAGCCTTTTACAAACGTATCTGCTTGGGAGTCCTATGCACCCGTTGTTCAAGCCTCAGGCTATATTGATCTTCATTGGAGAAAGAAGCATAATGGCATCTTTACACCTAAAAGAGCTAAAAGCTTCGACTTATGGTTGCAAGCCACCTCCGGGGCTCACTACAACAACTTAAGTCTTGAAATCAGCACCCCTTACAGCAACAATTTCGCCTTGAGGACTCAAATGTTTAGTCCCATGGGGACCGTATTTGCGGAAAAATCCGGGCTGCCAAATCTTCATTTTCTCGGTAGTACCTGCGCTTACAGTCTAAATGAAGTTATCCTAAAGGCTGGCGCCGGCTTAGGGTTTGACCTTAATAATTCTCAGCAGCTCACCTCACCATACTTTATAATCAGCGGCCAGCAATACGTTATGGCCAACAGCTATGTACTATTAGAAATTTGGCAACCAATGAGCCACGAATTCAGCGGCAGAAGAGCTCCTATTATTCAAGTGGGCTTGGCATTAAAACTCATATAAGACTGTTCGTATTTTGAAATAATTCACTCATGCGTTTCTCACAATGGATGCGTTACTTTAAGGTAACCCCATGCGAGAAGCCTTATGAAACGACTATTTTTATGCGCAATACTGCTCTACTCTATTGGAGCAAGTGCCCAAAAATTCGGGAAAATGAACCCCAATCGGTTCACCTACATCAGCGCCGGTGCAGCTTATCCTTATGTCGGCGGAAAGATTGGTTTTGAAGTTAGGCCCCACATATTTCTGGAAAGTCAAGCACTAACCGACGGTGGTGGTATTTGGAAAGAAAACCAATTCAACGATTGGAGATCCTTCTCTTTAATTCGCTCCATACCCATCTCACCATTGCGTTCAGAAATTCGCCTCGGTATGGGGATTGTGCAAAGCGAAGAACGCGTACTGAATCAGAAGGCAAATACCTTCGGTGCCGCACCTCAGATTGGCTACACACTGCACCTGCACCGTAAATGGGCCGTATCTAGTAGTATCACTTGGCCATTGAGTAGTGCAGCAAACCTAACACCAGGAGTACTCTTTAGCATGGAGTATAGAATAGGACGTTATGTAAAAGAAAACGGCCTGTACTAAAGCACAGGCCGTTTTTATACCTCTAAGGAGATCGAAGCTTATTTCGAAAGAATATCTCCTAGAGCGTTATCATAGATATTTTGGTAATCAGCTACGCTGCCCCAATCTTCATCGTCTATACGAATGCTTCCTTTCGTCACATGACCCAGTAGGTCAAATGCACAACCGTTAAGCATCATCAGATCGATGAACTTGTCTTTATTTTCCTCACTTACAGTAACGAGAATACGCGAAGCACTTTCACCAAATAAAACGGCATCCTTACGGAATTCTGCAGGTAGGGTAATGTCGAAACCTAATCCGTTTACCATTCCTTTCTCTAGCAATCCAACGAACAGACCACCTTCACTCAAATCGTGGGCAGATTTAATTGCTCCTTCACGGATCAACATCTGAACTTGCTTCTGATTTGCAAACTCTTCCTCTAGATCGAAATGTGGCACTGAGCTATTCTCTACACCATGAATGTTCACCAAGTATTGAGACGAAGAGATATCATCGCGGTTGGTTCCAATCATAAAGATCAGATCGCCTTTGTCTTTGTAGCCGAGAGTGGTCACAAACTTCTTGTCTTCAACCACACCGATCATACCAATAGTTGGCGTTGGGAATACAGGCTCTACAGTATCACCAATCTGCGTCTGGTTGTAGAAACTTACGTTACCACCGGTTACAGGAGTCTCGAATTTCTCACAGGCTGCACTCATACCTTTGATAGAACCAACAAACTGCCAGTACACCTCAGGATTATATGGGTTACCGAAGTTCAAACAGTTGGTTACTGCTGAAGGGATACCTCCTGAACAAGTAATGTTTCTTGCGGCTTCACTAACTGCCATGGCACATCCTACCTCTGGGTCGACATGAACAAAGCGAGAGTTACAATCTACGCTCATAGCAAGTGCTTTATCCGTACCCTTAATATTGACAATACCAGCATCAGAAGGAGCATTAGTACTCATGTTACGAGTACCTACCATACTGTCGTATTGCTCGTAGATGAACCTTTTAGACGCAATGTTTGGAAGGGCCACTATCTGCTCAGCAACTGCTTTAAGATCGGTAGGCTCCTCAACTGAAGCTATATCAAACTTCTTGTACTCTTGGTAGTACGCAGGCTCTGACCACTCTCTGTGGTATACAGGTGCATCTCCACCGAGAACAGCGCTATCTGCTGGAATGCTACCCATAAGGTCTTCACCCCAGTAGTAATTCACAGTTCCGCCTTCAGTGACAACACCGATTTCTTCACATTCGAGATCCCATTTATCAAAGATGTCGAGAACAACTTGCTCCTTTCCTTTTTCAACCACAACAAGCATACGCTCTTGGCTTTCAGAGAGAAGGATTTCCCAAGCTTCCATTTTCTGACGTAGCGGAACTTTATCCAACCAAATGTCCATACCGTGCTCTCCAGCAGCTGACATTTCACAAGATGAACAGGTTATACCTGCAGCTCCCATGTCTTGCATACCTACTACAGCATCAGTTTCCGCCAATTCCATAGTTGCCTCGAGCAACAATTTCTCTTGGAAAGGATCACCTACCTGTACTGATGGGATGTCCTCTGCGCTGTCCTCATCCAAATCTTTCGATGCGAATGAAGCACCATGAATTCCGTCTTTACCTGTTGCAGACCCAACGATAAATACGGGGTTCCCAACACCTGAAGAAGTAGCACTAATTTGCTTACCTACCTCAACGATACCTGCAGAAAAGGCATTGACTAATGGATTCTGATGGTAGCACTCGTCAAAGTAAACCTCTCCACCAACGATTGGAATACCGAAGCTATTTCCGTAATCACCAATACCCTTGCTCACGCCTTTAACCAACCACTTCGTACGATCTTCCTCTGGACGACCGAATCTCAATGAGTTGAGCTGTGCAATAGGGCGTGCACCCATCGTGAAGATATCGCGGTTAATACCACCAACACCTGTTGCAGCACCTTGGTAAGGCTCTACAGCTGATGGGTGATTGTGACTTTCAATTTTAAAAGCACACGCTAGACCGTCACCAATATCTACAAGACCGGCGTTTTCCTCACCCGCTTCAACGAGCATGTGCGGTCCTTTTTTCGGTAGTTTTTTCAACCAAACAATCGAGTTCTTGTACGAACAATGCTCGCTCCACATTACTCCATAAACAGAAAGTTCAAGGTAGTTCGGTGTGCGGCCTAGGATTTCTTTGATTTTATCAAACTCTTCTGGAAGTAGGCCCATTTCTTTGGCCTGATCTAAAGTGGCAACGGATGTGCTATTCATTTTGAAAAAGAATTTGTGCAAATTTACACATTCTAAGACCAACACATTTCATTTCAATGCGCAATCTTTCTCACACTTTTGGCCAATTCGTTGTTTATAACCTAATCGCTCTATTCCTTTTCTCAGCATGCGCTTCACAAGAAAAGTATGACATCGTTTTTTACAACGTAGAAATCCCCGGAGAGGATACAATAAATGGGGATCAATGGATTGCTGTAAACGACGGTAAGATTGCCGCAATTGGTCACGCAACCGCCCCAGACGAAATACCGAATGGAGCGTCAACGGTAGATCTCTCTGGAGAATATCTATATCCTGGATTTATCGATGCACACGGCCATCTTTTTGGCTATGCAGAAATGTTGACCATGGTCAATTTAGTAGGCGCAAAAAGCAAGCAAGAATGCCTTGATCGCATCGCACATTTCATCTCTGAAAACCCAGATAAAAAGTGGATCATTGGGCGCGGCTGGGACCAAAATGATTGGCCAATCAAGGAATTTCCTACCGCCTCAGATCTTGCTCAATTTGCGGGGGTCAATATCTACCTAACACGAATTGACGGTCATGCAGCTTGGGTGAATCAGAATGTTCTGGACGAAAATGGAATCACGAACGAGACCACTATTGATGGTGGATCGGTAATGAATGGGGTACTAGTTGATAACGCAGAAACCCTGGTGTCACTACCTGAAAAAGATGCCGCATTTTGGCGCAGTGCACTGCTTATTGCCCAAGACAGCTTGGTAAAATATGGACTCACAGCAATGACTGATGCGGGATTAAGCACGAAGAAAATCCTCATTCTAGATTCACTTCAGTCCGAAGGCAAATTCAATTTGATCGTGAATGCCATGATCTCCAATAATGACGAGGATTTAAACTTTTTTGAGCAAAACGGGCCGATTCAAAAAGACCTCCTTCGCGTTAAAAGTGTCAAGGCCTATTTAGACGGGGCACTTGGATCGAGAGGCGCACTTTTAAGAGCCCCTTATCATGACCTGCCTGAGCACTATGGGTTACCACTACTATCACCAAGCGAATTAGATGTCCTTAGAGACCGCTGTTTGGAAAACGATTGGCAGCTCTGTGTGCATGCCATTGGAGATAGTGCACACCATGTTCTGTTGGAGAGCTTCAATGAATTGGACCGCGAAAAAGACTTAAGATTCAGGGTAGAACATGCGCAGATTATGACACCAGAGGACAGCGCCTATTACACGCACCCAAACATAGTTGCTTCGGTACAGCCGACTCACGCTACCAGCGACATGTACTGGGCGGAGGAGCGTTTAGGACACCACAGAATAGGCCATGCCTATAGCTATAAGCGCATTCTAAATGCGTCAGGATTACTTGCCCTTGGAACAGACTTTCCCATTGAGCACATTGATCCACTCAACACCTTCTTCGCAGCTGTGGACCGCACAGATAAAGCAAATTGGCCGGAGGGCGGGTTCAATGCAGACCAAAAATTAAGTCCTAAAGAAGCCATTGACGGAATGACCTACGGCGCCGCATATAGTGCCTTTGGAGAGGACGACTATGGGTCTATTAAAATTGGTCAAAGAGCCAATTTCACCCTCCTTAACCAAGACCTCTACAACCCGAACAAAAGGGAGCGAAATAATTGCAAAGTCACCCGAACAATCCTTGGTGGAATGGTTATATATGAAGCATTGAGATAGGAAGTGTACGATAGACCTTTTTTACTATCTTGAAACTCGCTTAACACTGACACACAAACAAGAATTACGATGAATAATCCTACTCGCTTATTTGATTTCCCTAGGTACCAACAAGAGCATTTCCC
>JAAZVU010000060.1 GCA_018623275.1 Flavobacteriales bacterium | reverse complement strand
TTCGCCTTGCTTCCCGAGCCGTAGCCCATGAAACCGATACAAGCACCTTCAATGTTCTCGCCTTTATCGGCAGCATCACACAGCGTACTGAGCAATCCCATGAAGATGGAAGCCGTGTACATATTACCAATGAGGCTTGACGCACGTTCTGCAGGGGCCAAGGCTTTCGCTACATAAGCGCGGTAGTAATCGCTCTTACTAAATGCTTTTACCCAAGCTTTCGCCTCGTCTTTATCTGTTGGTTTGTCGCCGCCCATGGCAGCAACTACTTCGTCCCATTTTCCGTTAGCGTTCATCCAATTCAGGTAGAAATTCACCAACATACGGCGCCCTTGGAAGGCATAAGGCAAGTGCATTACAACGCGGTCCCAATCCAATGCAGGATTCAGATCCACCTTGCTTTCAAAATGAGCGAGTGCTTCTTGGATACGGCCTACATAAGCGCCGTTACTGTATTGTCCGTCAAAAACAGGTTCTTCAACATAGCTGCGGATCATGCTGTTTCCGCCCCAGAAACCTTCAGCCTCTAGAAGCTTAGCCGCTGCCTCTTCTTCACTCAATTCAACCCCTAATAACGAGGCCGCTTGAACGAGAACAGAAGCTTTGGTGTGTGTTCTGCGCGGTTTGAAGAAATCACGCTCTCCTTTGGTTGCTACACCGATCTCAGCATCCAATGCTACAATCGCTGGATCAACACTCACGAGCAATGCTACTGCACCGGCACCTTGTGTGTATTCTCCTGTTGATCCGAGGTCATATTTGGCCAAATCGGCCGCAATAATAATGGCTTTCTTATCAGGGTTTTGCTGCACATATAGGCACGCATTCTCCAACGCATCTACTGCACCGATGCACGCAAAGGTCATATCTACAGCATCAACGTTTTTTAAACAACGCTCACCGTGCTCAGCGGCTAATTCCTTTTCTACTAAGTCTAGAATGTACGTCGCAGTGGGTTTAGCACTATCCAAAGCACTTTCTGTACCGAGGTACATTCTGCCCACGGTGGCTGGATCTAGAGATTCTCTTTGGAACATGTCGAGAACTGCATTTGCTCCCATGGAGGCGGCATCTTCATCAACATCTGGAAAGGACATAGAGGTCAACCCAAGGCCTTTATTCAGCTTGGCGTATTCTATATTTCTTGCATTCGCAAGTGCTTCAATTGGAAGGTAGTGGCTAGGTACGTAGTATGAAATGGCGTCAATTCCTATTTTCATTTGGCGGATATTTTTCTAATTCACAAAAAATCGCTCGATTCTTTGAATGGCGAGCAACAAATTAACGTCTTCCTTAACGGATTAAACGTAATAAGGTTCTCGTTTTGGGAAAATTTTAAAGAATTGGGAAAATTAAAGCATACCGAGCTCGAGTTTCGCCTCCTCGCTCATCATACTCTTGTCCCAAGGCGGGTCGAAAGTGATTTCTACCTCAACGTCATTCACGCTATCCAAAGCTCTGGACTTTTCCTTCACTTCTTGCGGCAAGCTTTCCGCTACGGGACAATTCGGCGAGGTCAACGTCATCAAAATATGCACATCACGCTCTGTGCTCACTTTCACATCATAAATCAACCCCAATTGGTAGATATCTACAGGAATTTCAGGATCAAAGATGGTACAAAGGACACCTACGACCTCTTCTCCAATCTTTTGCATTTCGCTGTGCGTCAACTCTTCACTCATGGCGCTTCTGTATTACCCGGCAAATGCCAAGGCGTAAAATTTCATTTGTTTGATCATGCTCATTAGACCGTTCGCCCTAGTTGGGCTTAAGTGGTCCTTCAGTCCAATCTCTTCTAAGAACCCAAGGTCGGCAGCAGCTACTTCTTTTGCAGGTTGATTATCAAAAACATCAATCAACATCGCTACAATCCCCTTGGCAATGATGGCATCTGCATCTGCTTGAAACCGCACGTTTTCACCGTTCTTCTCAGCGTGCAGCCAAACCTTGCTTTGGCAGCCTTGCACCAAAAGATCGTCGTTCTTCTTTTCTTCCGGCAAAGCGTCCAGACTCTTCCCCATCTCAATGATGTGGTTGTATTTGTCCATCCACTCGTCGAAGAATTCAAATTCCTCGACCAATACTTCTTGTCTTTCTTTAATCGTTGCCATTAGCGGAGCATCGTTACGGCCTTCTCAAGGGCAGCCTTGAACAGGTCAATTTCTTCTTTTGTATTGTACATCGCAAAACTCGCTCTTGCCGTTCCGTCTATGCAGAAAGCATCCATAATAGGTTGAGTACAATGCTGTCCAGTACGCACCGCAACCCCTTGTTGATCGAGCAACACACCCAAATCATAGGGATGCGTCCCATCGACGACAAAGCTCAGCACGCTGGCCTTATTCTTAGCGTCTCCAATAACCCGGAACCCTTCAATCTCTGAACACTCCTGCGTCGCATATTCTAACAGCTCTTTCTCGTGGGCTGCGATTGCTTCAATCCCTACTTCGTTGATGTATTTCAGCGCAGCCCCAAAGCCTATAATTCCTTCGATATGGGGTGTGCCTGCTTCAAATTTATGTGGGAGTCCAGCATAGGTACTCTCTTCCAAAGTCACTGTGGCAATCATTTCACCACCGCCTTGATAAGGGGGAAGGGCTTCTAGTCTTTCACGTTTACCGTAAAGTACTCCAAGACCGGTAGGTCCGTACATTTTATGACTGCTAAGTGTAAAGAAATCAACGTCCCAAGCGCGTACATCTACTTTGGCATGAGGTCCACTCTGAGCACCGTCCACTAAGGTCCAAGCGCCTACTTTCTGAGCACGCTCCAAAATGGCCTCGACGGGATTAATAGTTCCGAGTGCATTGGAGATGTGGTTAAACGCCACCATTGCGGTGTTCTGGTCAATAATCTCTTCAATGCCGTCCAAGACTACCTCACCGTGTTCGTTCATCGGTAAGTGACGAAGCTCTGCACCCGTACGTTGACACAGCATTTGCCAAGGCACAATATTGCTGTGGTGCTCAACGGCTGTAATCACAATATTTTGTCCCTTCTTCACAAGGGCTCCCATTCCAAAGGCGATGGTGTTGATGCTGTCGGTAATACCTCGTGTAAAGATGATTTCAGCTGTTTCCGCTGCATTGATGTGTGCTCGAACATCTTCACGAACGGCCTCCATGGCATCGGTAGCCCGCTGGCTCAATGTATGTACACCACGGTGCACATTAGCATTGTAGTTCAGGTAATAATCTGAAATAGCATCAATGACAGCGATGGGCTTCTGGGCTGTGGCAGCATTGTCCAAATACACCAACGGCCTTCCATGAATCTCTTGATTCAGAATGGGAAATTGCTGGCGTATTGCTTGGACATCGTAACTCATTAAAGTGCGAACTCTAAATTGATTCCTAATTTTTCAGCTATTACCCCGTTCAGACGCTTCTCTAGCTGAGGGATCTTCACGTATTCTAAGGCATCTGAAGCAAAAGCATAGGTCATTAGACCTTCAGCCTCACGCTTTGGAATACCACGAGAACGCAGGTAGAACAATGCATTTTTGTCCAATTGCCCCACAGTACATCCGTGCGAACAACGTACATCATCTGCAAAAATCTCTAACTGCGGCTTCGTATCTACCTTCGCTTTATCACTCAATAGAATATTATCGTTCTGTTGGAATGCATTGGTCTTCTGTGCCTTTTGACGCACCATTACCTTACCATTAAAGACACCATGGCTTTTGCCTAGGTAAATACCCTTATACAACTCGCGGCTGTAGCAATTAGGCTCCTGGTGATCTACCAAGGTGTGGTGGTCGACAGTTTGGCCGTCACCGATAATAGTGATGCCGTCCATGTGGCTTTCAGCGTGTTCACCGCCAGAGTAGAAGTGCAGGTTATTACGTACCAATTTTCCGCCGAAACTATACGTACCTACATGTACGTTAGAACCGGTTTCTTGCTTTACGTTAGTGTTGTCCACCAAGGAAGCTTTATCACTATCGTTCTGCACTTTGTAGTAGCTCACGCGTGCATCACGAGCAGCGAATACTTCACTTACAAAGTTGGTAAAGCTCTCGGCTCCGCCTAAATTTTGATGACGCTCCAAAATCTGCACCTCCGCGTTTTGCTCAACAATAATGAGGTTGCGGTTCTGAGAGAACGAAGTACCGTTTTCATCCGTGGTGATGTAGAGAATCTCAATCGGCTTATCTACCGTTTTATTCGCCTTAATTCGGATATATGCACCGTCATCTGCAAATGCCGTGTTGAGGTCTACGAACGTTTCTCCAGCCGGAGCAGCTTTGCCCAAGTATTCGGCAATAACATCCGGGTACTTGTTCAAAGCAGCAGCAAAGGTGCAAATGTCATAGTTCTGGTGGGTCGATTCGCTCAACCATGAGCTGTACTTACCGTTGATAAATACCAGTTTGTAGGTATCTAGATCGCTAAGTAGGTACTGTTTGATATCTCCAAACGATACAGCGCTCTCGCTCTTCAGCAGGATCTTATAGTCGTGCTTCAGAACGGGCTTGAGGTTGGTGTATTTCCACTCTTCGTCACGCGTGGTTGGGAATCCAGAAGCTTCAAAGCGGTCCAATGCTTCTTTTCGCATGTTGACCACGCCCAAATTCTTGGCTCCGTTCAAGCCGGCTTCGGCAACGACGAATGAAGAGAGTAAATCCTGTGCTAAATCTGTCATGCGTTTTCTGCCTTGATCCAGTCGTATCCTTTTGCTTCTAGTTCGAGCGCCAAATTCTTATCGCCGCTCTTTACAATCTTACCGTTGTACAACACGTGCACAAAATCCGGCTCGATGTAATCCAATAGGCGCTGATAGTGCGTAATAACTACCACTGCATTGTCTTCACTGCGCAGTTTATTGACACCGTTTGCTACAATGCGAAGGGCATCAATATCCAAACCAGAATCGGTCTCATCAAGGATGGCCAATTTTGGTTCCAACATCGCCATTTGGAAAATTTCATTTCGCTTTTTCTCACCACCGGAGAATCCTTCGTTCAAGCTGCGGCTGAGGTAGCTCTTGTCCATCTCAAGAAGTGCAGTCTTCTCACGCATCTTCGCCAACATCTCTCTCGCCTCCATCGGCTCTTCACCGCGGCCTTTACGGCTCTCGTTGATGGCTGTTTTGATGAAGTTGCTCACCGTGACACCTGGAATTTCAACAGGGTACTGAAAGCTCAAGAAGATCCCCTTGTGTGCGCGCTCTTCCGGGTCGAGGTCCAATAGGTCTTCGCCTTCAAAGTCGATAGCGCCACCGGTTACTTCATAATCCTCACGACCAGCGATGACACTGCTCAAGGTACTTTTACCCGAACCGTTTGGTCCCATGATGGCGTGAACTTCACCCGGACCTATTTCTAAATTAATACCGCGGAGAATTTCCTTTTCCTCAACGCGTGCTTGTAAATCTTTGATTTTAATCATGGCTTATCCTACGGAGCCTTCTAGAGAGACTTCCAATAGTTTTTGTGCTTCCACGGCAAACTCCATTGGAAGCTGGTTCAATACTTCTTTACAGTACCCATTTACGATTAGGGCAATAGCTTCTTCCGTACCAATTCCTCTTTGGTTACAGTAGAAGATCTGATCCTCACCAATCTTCGAAGTGGTCGCCTCGTGCTCAATTTGTGCACTTGGGTGTTGCGCTTCGATGTAGGGGAAGGTGTGTGCACCACACTGATCGCCCATCAGCAGCGAATCACACTGGCTGAAGTTTCGGGCATTTTCAGCACGAGCGCCTACGCGAACAAGCCCTCTGTAGCTGTTGTGGCTCTTACCTGCACTAATTCCTTTAGAGATGATGGTACTCTTGGTGTTCTTACCCAAGTGAATCATCTTGGTACCGGTATCGGCTTGCTGAAACTTGTTCGTCACGGCAACGCTGTAGAACTCTCCAACACTATTATCTCCTTTCAGGATACACGACGGGTATTTCCAAGTCACTGCAGAACCAGTCTCGACTTGCGTCCAGCTGATCTTCGCATTGCGCTCACAGATACCACGCTTAGTCACAAAGTTGAAGACCCCACCTTTCCCTTCGGCATCGCCAGGGAACCAGTTTTGTACGGTACTGTATTTAATCTCCGCATCTTCCATGGCAACAAGCTCAACCACTGCAGCGTGCAACTGGTTTTCATCGCGTGAAGGTGCAGTACAACCCTCGAGGTAACTTACATAAGAACCCTCGTCTGCAACTAGAAGGGTGCGCTCAAACTGACCAGTACCCGCTTCATTAATACGGAAGTAGGTGCTCAATTCCATCGGACAGTGAACGCCCTTAGGAATGTAACAGAACGAACCGTCGGTAAAGACAGCGCTATTCAATGCAGCATAGAAATTATCGCGCTTTGGAACGACGGTTCCCAAATGCTTGCGTACGAGCTCTGGGTGCTCCTGAATGGCTTCGCTCATCGAACAGAAGATGATGCCTTTTTCAGCCAGGGTCTCCTTAAAGGTGGTGGCTACCGAAACAGAATCGACCACAACGTCCATCGCTACTCCAGTCAAGCGCTTTTGCTCATCAAGGCTAATACCCAACTTCTCGAAGGTCTTCAAGAGCTCAGGATCTACTTCATCTAAACTGTCTAAGGTTTTCTTTTGCTTTGGTGCGCTGTAGTAAGAAATGGCCTGGAAATCTGGTTTCTCGTAGGTCACATTAGGCCACTCCGGCTCGATCATTTCTGACCAAGTGCGGAAGGCGTCTAAGCGCCACTCGAGCATCCATTCTGGCTCGTTCTTTTTTGCGCTAATCAATCGAATAACATCCTCGTTTAAGCCAGGAGGCACCTTATCACTTTCGATGTCGGTGGTGAATCCATACTTATACTCCGATGCGGTGATTTCGTCTAAGATTTCGTCGCTCATGGGGTATTATACTGCGAAGCTCTCGCCACACCCACAGGTGCGCGTTGCGTTCGGGTTATTAAAATTGAAGCCTTTACCGTTCAAACCGCCACTGTATTCGAGCGTAGTTCCGATGAGGTAAAGCAGGCTCTTTTTTTCAACTACCACCTTAACTCCATTATCCTCATAGAGTTCAGCGTTTTCGGGCATATCGGGGGTAAATTCCATCTTGTACGACAAGCCGGAACAACCGCCGCTTTCCACACCAACGCTGATGTAGGTAGTCTCAAGACTTTTGCCTTCCTCTGCCATCAGGGAAGTCAGTTTGTCTTTTGCTGAAGTTGATACTTTGACCATATGTATTTAGACTAATTCTAAAAAAGCACTGCAAAGTTAATGAATATGGGCCTTTTATCTTGCAATCGAGAGCTATAAGGTGATAACTTTGCTCTATGTTTGATTCGAAGAACCCACAGCGTACCCCAATCTCAGATTTAGGCGAATTTGGCCTAATCGATCACCTAGTAAAAAATGCGAAAACCAAGCTTTCAAATACTGCACTTGCGGTAGGTGACGATGCTGCATTGATTGACCAAGGCGATCATTATACAGCAATATCGACGGACCTATTGGTCGAGGGCGTTCATTTTGATCTGAGCTATGTGCCATTAAAGCACTTGGGCTACAAAAGTGTAGTGGTGAACTTAAGCGACATCTATGCGATGAACGGTGTTGCAGAACACATCACTGTGGGTATTGCCGTATCAAACAGATTTCCAGTAGAGGCGCTCGAAGAAATTTACGAGGGCATCCATCTCGCCTGTGAGCGCTACAATGTAGATCTCGTTGGAGGCGATACCACAGCCTCACAATCGGGTCTAATGATTAGCATAACGGCTACTGGCCGAGTAGAAAAAGGTACGGAAGCCAAGCGCTCCGGTGCCGGTGATAACGATCTAATCGTCGTAAGTGGCGATGTCGGCGGTGCCTATATGGGACTTCAGATTTTAGAACGCGAAAAGCAGGTATTTCTTGAGAATCCGGACATGCAGCCAGAATTGGGCGGTCATGAATACATTTTGGAGCGCCAGCTAAAGCCTGAAGCTCGCAAAGACATCGTTGAATTATTGAAGGGCTTGGACGTTCAGCCAACGTCAATGATTGATATCAGCGACGGGTTGAGCTCGGAAATCCTACACTTGAGCAAGGCATCAGGGGCGCAGTTCAATATTTACGAGAATAAGATTCCAATCGATCCGAGCATCTATACCTTGTGTGAGGAGTTCAATATGAATACCACCACAGTGGCATTGAACGGGGGAGAGGACTACGAGTTGTTGTTCACCATTCCCATTGGCGATCACGACAAGATTAAAGCCAACCCAAACCTTACAGTCATCGGTTACGTCAAGGGAGGTTCAGGCGCAAATTTGATCACGCGAGATGAAAAAGTGATTGAACTGAAAGCTCAAGGGTTTAACCATCACGAATAAATCGCCCGTTTTTTATCCTCAACCATTTGATTTTTCACTTTTTGGTGAGAAGAGATAGCGTTTTTGTCTCATTTGGTACTATTTATGAGTAACCGTGTTGGTAATTTATACTTAGTTGTACTTTTAAAGAACCAACCAATAAATGCTATTCTTATGGAAGACAAGATTGTAAACAACCTGATCTACGGCTACCCGTTCTTTTTCCCAATCTGGAAATCACCTATTGATCAACAGCAAACGCTTCAAAGTTCTTTTGAGGAAGGCACAATGTCTTCACTGCCAGGTTTTAATACCTTGAACGAAGATCAAATGGAACAAGCCATTCGCAACGCGAAATACCTTTTCGCTGTATATGCCTCGGGCGATAAGACTCACCCTAGATGGAACGAAGCCAAAAATGTAGTTCGTGCATTCCCAAATAGCTACAAAGAAGCCATGGGAATTAAGACTTCTATTAAATCCTGGTTGCCGAAATTGGTTTAATCTAACCCCGGAAGAACGTACTTCCATTCTTCAGTATTGAACCAAGCCAAACGCCCGTCGCCTAATTCGACGTAGTACCACGAATTATTTGTACTTACGATAGTACCCGCGCTGCCCTCACTTAATAGCACTATTCGTTTGCTGTTAGTTGAGGGCTCGCTATATCCATACGAGTTTCTTTCGACAACGATTGCTTTTTTCAT
>JAAZVU010000059.1 GCA_018623275.1 Flavobacteriales bacterium | reverse complement strand
GGATCCGTATTGTTCTGAACCATAGGTGGAAGGTCCAATTCCTCAGCACGTTGTGGAAGAATAGGTGTACAAATCAGCCCTCGACCTTCAGTGGCCATGAAATTGATCATCTCTGGAGAGACACATTCAGCCGCAGCGACAAAATCACCTTCGTTTTCTCTATCCTCATCATCTACTACGATGACAACTTTTCCAGCGGCGATATCTTCTAAGGCTTCTTCTATGGTATTCAAACTCATTCTTGAATTCTTTTAGTGGGCTCCCAAACACTTGAACTGACACCTTTAAGGTACTTCAAATGTCCCAGCAGCATTGCTAGATTCATAGCACAAAAGTAAGTGATAGGGCCGTGCATATTGAATTTGACGAGGATAAACTGAAGCAACAGTACGCCAAACATAATTCCCCCAATAATCATCGTTGCTGGATTCCAGAGAAGTGCGCCCAAGAGAACGATGATAATGTGTGGCGTGTACCATCGTAGCACTTTGTGAAAAAGGAAAGCATAACCCAACGGAAAAGTAGATGTCCAGAGGACACTTTTGAACCTATTCAAATTCTGAAAGTTTCCAAGAGAGATTCTAATTTTCCGCTTAAATTCTTCGTGAATAGAAGTGCTAACATCTTCATAACCAATTGCTAACGGGTTATAGTTAATCTTTTTTTTCTGTACAAGAAGTTGCATGGTTTGGAAGAAATCCTCCATAAAAGTAGCCGGTGGTATAGGGGCCCAAAGGGATTTTCTAATGGCATACAAACCTCCTTCCATGCCAAGGCAAAAGCCGAAGCTTTGACTCTCTCCGAGTCTAATTTTATTCTCAAGATTCAGGTAAACACCCTCACTTTTAGCGGTACTATTGTCTGCATCCCCTCTATAGGTCAATGCACCAGCAACAGCTCCTATATCATCTGAAGTGAAGCTCTGAACCAACTGACTTATAGTAGTCTTGGTGAATATGATGTTGGCGTCTGTGGCGATGAGAATTTCTCCTTCAGCTTTCTCGGCTAGGATATTCATGATGCCCGATTTGCCCGTTCGCTTTTGTGTTCTGTGTAAATAGAGGTTCGGAAATTCCGATTGTAGACGAATAATGATTTCATCCGTACCGTCATTACTCATGTCGCTGCCGATGAGTACGGAGATTTTATCCAATTCGTATTTGCTGTTATAGATGCTGCGAATTTTGTCTTCTATAACGACTTTCTCATTGTAAGCCGCAAATATGATGGTCACGCTGGGGGTATAACCTGGAGTAGAGAAACTTTCTTGTTGTTTTAATCTCAGTAAACGAACTGCAGGGTACACGACATAGGTGAGCCCAATGAGGAGGATACAAAGAGATGCTACAATAAGTCCGATTAATTCGGCCATGCCTTACGAATTGCTTCAATTGATTCTGAAGCGCTAAATCTACGACTTATATCCTCGTGAAGTTGCTCTGATATGTGCTTTGCCTGTTCTGTTTCAGTAGTGTACTCTACGATTCTTCTAGCCAGTTCTGCAGGGAAATCGGTAATGGGTATTTTAGAATTGACGGTATCGTAAACGCCCTCGGCACCAATACGCGTAGATATGGTTGGTATACCATACGCTCCATTTTCCAATAACTTAATGCGTACTCCTGATCCTGAAAGTAAGGGGATGATGCTGATTCCGTGACTCTTAGAGAACGCCTCAGCACTTGGTACTCTTCCATGAACAAAGAGGTTGTGCGCTTTAAGCTTTAGGATATGTTTCGGAGTATTATTTCCTGCTAAATGAAATTCAATACTTGGGTCCAAATCATTTACCCTTGGCCAGACATCTTTTAAGAACCATTCAATTGCCTCGAGGTTTGGCAGCCAATCCAATGCACCGAGGAAAAAACATTTTTTAGGCGCTATTTCAAAGTCTATTGGCTTAGATTGGATACTGACAGGTATAAAATGAGTCTCGCTGTTCAACGCTTTAAACCAAAAAGAGTCTACGGGGCTGATGCTCCAAATGCTATCGACTAATCGTGTTAATCTCTGCTCAAATCTTCTTAAACGATTGGCTTGGATCGTGAAGTAGAGCTTTTTAAGGGCCATACTAGAATTTTCAATACTCCTTTCCCAGATGACGTGCTCGAGATTGTGGGAACGAAGGACCACTTTCTTGCCAATAATTTTTGCTAGGGGTAGGTAGTCTCCCATAAATGCGCCTTCAAGAATGACTATATCGAATTGGCCGGCTTCAAAACTTTGTAGCCAATTCACCATTGAATGAACGTAAAATCGAATAGTATTGAAAGGCTTATTGGTGAGAAACAGATTGTACAGCCCATTCATTGGGGTAGGAGAAGTGTCTTCCTCAAAAGTCTTGAGTTCAATCTGATGCAGTATTGCCTGTGGGAAATCATTAAGGTGCTTGCGATGTTTCACCGTATTGAGCGCACCGTAAGTGATGTTATTGCCTCCCATTTCTAATAAGTTCTCTAAAAGTCGGGCCATTGCAATGGAGCTGCCGTCCTTAGAAGGATAGGGGACTTTGTTAGAAAGGATGAGAATTTTAGGCATCGGGGGTGTTTTTACGGAATCTTGATGTAATGATATTAAACCATTCTCCGGAGAGCAAAGATCTGTCTGTAGATGCGCTATATGTAAGCAAAAGTGCAATTGGAGCAAGAATCATAGATGGTAGCCAGCTGGCAAGCTCCACATCCATAAGCATTTCACGCCCCATTTTTTCAAAGGTCGTATTGAGAATGTGAAAGATTAAAAAGGCTATGGTACTAATAACCAAAGGAAGACCAATACCGCCTTTTCTAATGATACTACCTAATGGAGCCCCGATAAAGAACATAATGAGCACGGCAACGCCCAGTGCGTATTTCTTGTAGTATTCGATCCAATGACGCATGTACATTTCTTCACGCCATTCCATTTCTCTTTGCTGTTGACGTAAATAATCAAGGTTGCTACGGGCTAAGCGTATTGCGTTTTGGGATGCTCGAATACGCATGCCGCTGAGTAAATTCTTCATTAGATTTTCCTTGAGCACCTCTGGCTGGCCAGAAGCGATATCTACATAGTCGAATTTGTATTTGCCCTGTAGGTTCTTTTCGAAATGCGCTTGTCGCTCTTTGATTTGCTCTTCAAGTGTGTCTGTTTTAGCTAAAAGCTGGCTCGTATTGAGCATCATAAAGTCTCTTCTCCTGGTCTTGTACAGATCCTCATTGGAGAACCCATCAAGTGGGAAGCGAATGTAGGCGGTATCGAATGCGCTTCGTGCCCAAGGCATTTTTCGTCGCTCGGCACGGTCCTTCTTTACGATGTCCTCATAGGTAGATCCATCGTGCAATTCTATTTCGAGGAATCGACTTCCACCTACTGTTCTCATAATGCCAGAGGAGGCTGTGAGGACTTTGTGATTGCCCTTTTTGTTCTCCTTGTGATCATAGATGTAGATGTCACGCAATAATTGCTCTTCGTCGCCTTCTTTTTCTCCTATTTTAATGCTGTAACCGTCAAAGCCATTGTAAAAGATTCCTGGGGTGATATGAAATGCAGGTTTACTTTTTGAGATGTTGACCAATAAACTTTGCCCTTTCAAATTAGCCACGGGGATGACATTATTGTAGAAGAAAAAGGCACCTACAGCGATTAGAACATTTAATATTATCAAAGAACGGATACCGCGAAATAGGGAGATACCGGAGCTTTTCATTGCGGCCATCTCATAGTGCTCGCCGAAATTCCCAAAGGTGAGCAGTGAAGCGAATAGCACGCTAACCGGGAGTGCGAATGGGACTACGCTCGCTGCCCAGTAGAACATGAGTTCTAAGATGGTGTACCATTCAATCCCTTTACCAGCAAGATCGTCGATGTATTTCCAGACCATTTGCATCAAAAAGAAAAAAACCATGATCCCTATGGTTGGAATCAATGGTTTTATAAAGCTTCTTAAGACGTAGAGGTCTAGTTTATTCATCTTTTACAGTCGGTAGTACCCTGAGAATTCTGCGCTATTAATATCAAACATAGACGCGTCCAATGTAGTATTGACTTTGTAGGTATCTACTGAGAAAATATTGTTGGAGCCGTTCGTGCCGAATTGGGTGTAGTTGTCCAAGAGCATGGTCGTCATATTGATGCCTATCAAAATCTCTTTAACTTCTTCGTTAGCCACGGGCTTTAAACGTATGTATTGTAGAGTTTTGCCGTTATCCGTTGAGCGACCCGCCATTTTATAGCTGTAGCCGCTTTGGTAGTTTTTGAGAATATCGGCTGGAGCGAGACTGGTTTCCTCATCTGTAGCAGCGACTTCAATTTCCTCATCTTCTGGATAAATGAGGTAGGCTTTTGAACCGTCCGAAAGGAATTCGAAAGCATCAGTTTTTACACGAACCTTTTCACCAATAGCGTACAATTCACCGCTTGAACTGCGTTTTTTCATACCACCATTGCTAGGTACCTCGATGGTATTGGTAAAGGTGATATGTTGAGTCTCGAGAGCTAAAGTGCTTTCATATACTTGATTCAGTAGCTTTTTAGCTTCTTCATGACTTTGCCCGAAAGCCAAGAAGGGTAGAAGTAATAAGGCGATTATTCTCATGTGGTGCAATTTACGCATCTCCTTTCAATTTCTGTTCCAATGCAATATCGTCTGGGACTAAAACTTGTCTCGCTTTAGACCCTTCGAACGGACCGAGGATACCTGCGGCCTCTAATTGGTCAACAATACGGCCGGCTCTATTGTAGCCTAATTTCAGTTTACGCTGTATCATAGAAGTGGACCCTTGCTGAGTGGCTACGACTAAACGAGCGGCATCTTCAAATAGTACATCGCGGTCGGAAGGGTCTATATCTCCTACGCCGCCGCCTTCTTCACCTACATATTCAGGAAGCTGATAAGCCATAGGGTAGGCCTGCTGATTACCAATGAAGTCACAGATTTCTTCGACTTCTGGTGTGTCGACAAAGGCACATTGGAGACGAATTAAATCGGACCCCTGAGAGAAAAGCATGTCTCCTTTTCCAATGAGCTGATCGGCACCTCCGGCATCCAAAATGGTTCTGGAATCAATCTTCGAGGTAACTCGGAAGGCAGCACGGGCTGGGAAATTCGCTTTGATGATACCCGTAATCACATTCACCGAAGGGCGCTGCGTAGCAACGATCAAGTGAATTCCAATGGCACGTGCGAGCTGTGCAAGTCGGGCAATAGGCATCTCAACCTCCTTGCCAGCGGTCATGATAAGATCGGCAAATTCATCAATCACCAAAACGATATAAGGCAGGAAGCGGTGTCCCTCTTCCGGATTCAATCGGCGCGAAATGAACTTTGCATTGTATTCTTTGATGTTACGAACCATGGCAGATTTCAATAGCTCGTAACGATTGTCCATTTCAATACAAAGGCTGTTCAAGGTATTTACCACCTTGGTTGTGTCAGTAATAATGGCTTCGTCAGAATCTGGTAGTACTGCGAGGTAATGACGTTCAATCTTGTTGTACAGAGTCAATTCCACCTTCTTCGGGTCCACCAACACAAATTTGAGCTGCGACGGGTGTTTCTTATACAACAAAGACGTTAGGATGGCATTCAAACCAACGGACTTACCTTGACCTGTAGCACCAGCCATCAACAAGTGCGGCATTTTGGCGAGATCAAAGACAAAATTCTCGTTGGTAATGGTACGTCCCATAGCTACTGGTAATTCCATATCCGCTAGTTGGAAGCGCTTGCTTGAAATAACCTGCTTCATGCTCACCATTTGTGGTTTGGCGTTTGGCACTTCGATACCAATGGTTCCTTTACCTGGGATTGGAGCGATGATACGAATACCCAATGCCGCTAGACTTAAAGCAATATCGTCTTCAAGATTTTTGATTTTAGAAATACGGATACCTGCTGCTGGGACAATTTCATAGAGTGTCACCGTCGGACCAATAGTTGCTTTAATTTCCTTAATCTCAATGTTATAGTTGCGAAGAGTGTCTACAATATTGTTCTTGTTCTTCTCAATTTCCTCCTTGTCGAAGGTGATTTGACCGTCGCCGTATTGTTGAAGTAAATCGATCCCAGGGAGTCTGAATCTGCTCAAATCTAGGGTAGGGTCATACTCTCCAAAATCCTTGACTTTCTGATTGATCTCCTTCTTAGTAGCCTCTTCTTCTTTATGAACTTCCACCTTGACATCAAATCCTTCCTCCTGTGTCGGGTCATTGGATACTAGAACATCATTAGTTTCTGGTTGAGGGGCCAATTCAATTTTTAATTCCTCTTCGGGCTCATTCTTGTCCAACTCTTTCTTCAGCGTAGGCTCAGGAATGGATGCTTCCTCGTCGAAGGAAACTGTTTGTACTGATTCTTCCTCGGCTTCAACTTCAACTTCTACATCCTCCTCGTTCGCCGGGCTATCCATCTCAATTTGGTCTGAAGCGCTAAGGTTGGCAGCTTTAGTAGGAACTTTTAATTGACTCACCTTAAATGTAGCGATGATGTAGAGCGCTGTACACCCTACGATGAGCAAATAAATTCCTACGGTACCTAACTTAAGTACAAGGAAGTGAGCTAAGTAATACGCGGTGATTCCCCCTAAAACGGTTGGGTGGCTAGAAACTAGTGCAGAAATAAACACACTAATTAAAAGGCCCGTTAAGAGAACATGATTCAGCAGGCCTACAGGCTTGAATCGTCTAAACTCAAAAGCATAACGCAACCCCATGGCGAAGACATAAAACGCGATGAGCAAACCAGCTATTCCGAATCCTCTTAACATGAACAACCATCCAACGCTGTGTCCAAGTGTGCCGAAGAGATTCTTGGCTGTAAGCTCCTGCAGCGCATCTGCATCTGCGGTATTCAGACTATAATCTTCGGACCAATTCCAAAGAAAGCTCAGTTGAGCAAATAGAAGAAACGCTCCAATAAAAACTAGCATAACACCCAAGAATACCTTTGTGGTTGGGTCGTCAGAAACTTCTTTCACCCCTTGACTGGCTTGTTTAATGGCACCAATAAGCTTTGGAGGATTTTTCTTTTTCGAAGCGGTTTTCTTTGTAGCCATAGTAATGTGCGTAGTACTATCAAAAATAGTTAGTTGCGCGTTAGTAAAAGCGCGTAGTTTCATAGCGTTATCAACACTTTTCATCTATTTTTGTCGTCCATTAACCCATCGCATGCAGATACACCCAAATATCAAAACAGAGTACGGAAGATTACGATCTGTAATGGTCGGAATAGCTCGTAAAATGGGCCCTAAACCAGCCGTTGAAGATTGTTACGACGCGCGAAGTAGAGAAAGTGTAGAATTAGGAACGTACCCGGAGGTAGAAGATTGCATGAAACAAATGACAACCTTGGTGGAAAAGCTAGAGTCGTTGGGAATTACCGTCCTTCGTCCCAAGGTACTTGAGGCTACTAATCAGGTGTTTACAAGAGATATTGGGTTTGTTATTGACGACCAATTCATCTTACCCAACGTCATTGAAGACCGCGTTGATGAGTTGCATGCTATCGATCACCTAGTAGACAGTATATCTTCTTCAAACATCATTATGATGCCGAGCGGTTGTTTCGCAGAAGGTGGTGATGTGATCGTTCATGAACCTTTTGTATTTGTAGGGGTGAGCGATGACGAGACCTATGAAAAGTATACTACAGCAAGAACTAATGAAGCTGGTTTTGAGTACTTACAGGATGAATTTCCCGGCTTTGACTTTAAAGGTTTCGAGCTGTTGAAAAGTGATGTGGACCCTCGTAAAGGTTCTCTTCATTTGGACTGTGCCTTTCAACCTTTAGGGGAATCGTTGCTGTTGGCCCCAGAACTCTTCAAGCATGAAGAAGACGTTGCTTGGATTGAGTCTCAGTTTGGTAAAGAAAATATTTTCTACTGCACTGAAGATGAAGCCTATGATCTTCACACTAATGTGTTTAGCATAGGCCCCAAGGAGGTATTGATAAGTGCTTCGGCGGTTAGATTAAAGCTTTGGCTAGAAGAAAGAGGCTATACGGTCCACGCGATTACTTACGATGAAGTTGTGAAGATGGGCGGATTGTTGCGCTGTAGTACCATGCCATTAGAACGCGAGGAATAATGACGAAAAACGCCACAAATGCCATTCTCATGGTTCGTCCTATTCGCTTTGGGATGAACGCTCAAACTGCTGTTGATAATTTCTACCAGCAGCAGGATGCTGCTACAGATGCTATTACAGATAATGCAAAGGCGCAAGCTGAATTTGATGCCTTTGCCACTAAGCTACGCGCTGCGGGCGTGGAAGTACTGGTCGTTCAAGACGATGCGCAGCCCCACACTCCAGATAGCATCTTTCCCAATAACTGGATCAGTATGCACGAGGACGGTTGTGTGGTACTCTATCCAATGAAGGCCGAGAACAGGAGGTTGGAGCGCCGCTCTGATATTGAAGAAGTCCTCACCAAAGCCGGTTTTATAATCGGAGAGGTCCTAGACATTTCAGATGCAGAAGAGCAGGGGACCTTCTTGGAAGGAACCGGTTGTATCATTTTTGATCACGATCAAAAAATCGCCTATATGGCTCGCAGTCAGCGTGCTGACGAGCATTTGTTTGAAGAAATCTGTGGTCGATTTGAGTACCAGCCTATCGTATTCAGCGCCTTCCAAGATACACCTGAAGGTCGCCAGCCCATCTATCATACCAATGTGCTTATGTGCATGACGGATAAATATGCCGTGCTCTGCGCGGACACCATTGACGATATGAATGAACGTAAGATGGTCATTGATACCATCGAGGGTAGTGGCAAGCAAGTTTTAGTTATTTCCGAGGCGCAAAAGCACCAATTCGGTGGTAATATGCTTCTTGTCAAGGGTACCGATGAGAAGTTGCACCTGGTCATGAGCACGAGCGCTTACAACTGTCTGGAATCGGACCAAAAGGAAATGATAGAAGCCCATCACAGTATCCTTCATTCAGATTTAACAACTATTGAAACTCTTGGCGGGGGAAGTGCAAGATGCATGCTCGCTGAAATATATTTGCCAAAACAACCGTAGCTCATGAGCTTAGAACAAAACATAGGGTCAGTAATTCACGAACTATACGGGGTAGAAGCCTCGGTGGAATTACAAGAAACCAGAAAGGAATTTGAAGGCGACCTCACATTGGTCGTTTTTCCGTTTGTAAGAGCCGCTAAAAAAGCACCAGAAATGGTGGCCAATGAGATTGGAGAAAAGCTCTTAGAATCAGGTGCT
>JAAZVU010000182.1 GCA_018623275.1 Flavobacteriales bacterium | reverse complement strand
GTTACCACTTACTCCCCAAGCGATTTGAACGCTATCGATGCCGTAAGCCATTTCAATGGCCCCGTTGGTTACCATCCATTGCACACTGTCTACATAACCGCTGTGTTGAAGAGCGTAAGTAATAGTGTCGTTCCCATAGATAGAATCTGTAGGAGCAGCAATTTGTATGATAGGTGCGTCTACAGTGAACGTAGTGCTGTCCACAAGAGCACGGTTACAAGCGCCCATGAAGGAAACAGAATCTATGTTGTAGTCGAAGACCAAACTCCATGTACCCGGGGTCAATAATGCAGAGCTTTGAAGTCTGAAATTCTTGAAAGAGTTGTCTGTTGGTTGTGCCGAAAGTACATAGGCTGCAGCTCCTGTTGGATCGGTCAATCTTACCTGTACAGAATCAAAATTCGCACTGTTTGGGTAGATCGGATGCGATGTGCTTACATAAATGGTATCACTCAGGAAGTTGGCTGAAGCAGAATCTACTGTAGCGTTGGCCAAGTTCGATGAAGCATTGTTGTGGAAGTTAAAGATGAACTCCTTTTCCGTGATGCCCATAAATTTGAACGTCCCCGTAGTATCCTTGTCCCATTCTGTAACCTTGATGCTCACTACTGCTGTTTGCTGCATGGAGCTTTGAGCAACCATAGTTCCGTTTGAAGCATCAATGGTCAGCGAACCATTTGGTACAAGCGGTGCAGTATTGCTATACCCAGGGGCATAGGCAATACTCGAAGGAGTCAGGTTATTGGCGCTACCCCCTTTTACATTGGTAATTTGGTACGAGAGGCTATCACCATCCGCATCAGGATAGTTGAGTACAAACGAAGAAGGCGTATTCAGAGGCGCAGCCATAATGCGGTTGTCGAACTCCACACTGTTGTTGAATTGACGTCCTGATGGTCTTGAAGAAACTACTCTCGTAGTCAAGTAAATACTCTGAGACTGAGGGTTACTAAGGTTCGTCCCTGAAGATGGGCGGCAACAAGTGGAATAAGCAAAATCGTACACGCTCGCTGCATTCAAAGTAACGTTCGCACTGTATTTATGGACCGCGTAATTGATCGTCGCATTACAAGTATTCGAAGGCGTAGTAACACTTGCTTGCGTCAATGAAAGTGTTGAAACTGTGCTTTGATTGACTTTCTTGTAATACACTGTAGCTGTGCTCGGCAAATTTACCCCAGTTACATCTCTAAAGAGATAGAGGTTGATTTTATAGGTGCGTTGGTTCCCACTTTGACTTACAAATTCATAAGTGAAATTTCCACTAATAAGGTGTGTTGCTGAGGCTTGAAAGCCGAAAAGAAGTACTAGGGCGATTAGGATCTTACGCATGGTTTCTGAATTTGTTTCGAAGATAAACAATCAATCGGTCCTTGATTTATCCAATGAGCGAACGAGAATAATTTCCTTAACTTATTCAAAATTAAGGAGATGAATAGGCGTAAATTTCTTTTAAATACAGGTTTGTTGGGCTTGTCGGGCCTTTTACCTATTGGGGCCATGGCGAGGCAGAAACTGCCCAGCTGGCAAGAGTTGGTAGAGTGGGCACGTTGGGCGCCCAGTGTGCACAACCTGCAGCCTTATCGAATAAAGGTGATTTCTGAGGATAAGGCATTGCTTTGTTACGACCCTAAATTTTTATTGCCCGTGGGCGATCCAAAATCTGAGTTTACCACTGCTGTAATGGGCGTCTTTGCAGAAAGTTTATCCATTGCTGCAGCCACTTTCGGATACAAAATAGAAATGTCGACCATTCTCCAGACTATTTCCACGGAATATGAAGAAGTGCAGCCCTTTGCGCAGCTGCAATTGGTTCCAAGTTTTTCAAAGGAGTCTTTAGCACCTGAGCTGATGCTCAAGCGTAGGACTTCTCGCACCGATTATAACGGCGAGCCGCTTTCTATGGCTACCATTAAAAGCTGTGAGGAAATTGTTTCTAACCTCGGGGGAACGTTGTTCCATACCCACGACCCGGAAAAAGTGGATATGTTGGTGAAAATAAATCAAGCAACGCTCTTTGAGGACCTTAGTCATGGGCCTATGCGAGAAGAGCTGGATAGGCTGTTCCGCTATTCAAAAAAAGAGGCGGAAGAATTCCGCACAGGTTTGTGGACCAAGTGTATGGGGTTCCCTGGGAAGCTGGTGAAATCGGTGTTTAGGCATCATGAACGATGGACTAAAGGCGCGAGGAAAAAAATGCTCTCGAGTTATTACGGCAATACCTACAAGGGTACAGCCAGCATCATGTGGATACAACACCCATGGTCCAAGCCAGAGGATCAGGTCAATTTTGGGCGCATACTTTGCCGCATATGGCTGCAACTTGCAAAAGACGATGCATACATGCATCCCTTTGGAAGTCTTATTACGAATCCCACAGCCTTCAACAGCCTATCAAAGAGCTTGACGCTGGATGAAAACAGCGATGCTCCTTTGGCCTTCATCTGCAGAGCGGGCTACAGCAAGGAGCCGCCAAGAAGTTTTAGAATTAACACTACCGATATACTATTGCCATGAAAAGATTACTC
>JAAZVU010000181.1 GCA_018623275.1 Flavobacteriales bacterium | reverse complement strand
GTGTCTCAAATGAGACTTTATGGAAGCGCGGTGTAAAAGCGGCCTTGAAATAATCTAATTTTGAACTATCAATAAATCTAGGCGTACTTGTTGTGTGTACCGCGCTGAAGGTTAAAAAAAGAGCCCTGTTCTCGTTCAAGAGCAGGGCTTTCTTTTTGTGGTGGAGTTTGGATTATGATTTGAAACTGTAGGCGTTCATATCCGGGACTTCCACGTCTTCATGCTTCGGCCACTTCACGCCGGTACTTTCTGCATTGATCAGCTTTTCGGACATCAATACGTGACCTGGAGGACAGGCCATTTCTAATTTCTTTGCGCTGCGGAACACCTCGCCCCACATATCAAACACTAGAGATGTGTTGCCTACAAGGCCTGAATCTACCGTACCAATATCTATACCTATGCGGAGCGACATCGACATGTTATAGCGCTTAAGCTCGCTGTTGATGGAGGCCGTTGTTTTTTGCATGGCCAGTGCTGCGTTTAACGCTTGACGTGGGCTTACATAATCTCTGTTCATACCACCTATAGCAATGAAAGAATCGCCGTCGGTCTTTAGTTTTTCTAAGCCGAAGTGGGCGCAATCAGATTCGAATCGGTCAAAGAACTCCTTTAAATACTGGATCAATTCCTCGGTGGGAACCTTCTGCGCAAAAGCCGAGAACCCCTGAAAATCTGCTACGAGTACTATGATTTCTTGGTGCTGTTCGCTCTTTACATCACCGCCTTCCCGTATGATCTTGTGGTATTTCTCCGGCAGCATGTTTTCGAGCAATTGACGCTCACGTTCTTGCAGCAGCTGTGAATCTTCAATTATTTTTTTTCTGCGCTTGCGCAACAATAAAGCACGGTATAGGCCAACTAGCGAGATGGCCAGTAATCCCGCGTAACCAATGAGCCATTTTCGACCCGTTTGTATCTGTTCCAAGGCAGCTACTTGAATCTCTTGGGTTTCATCAAGACGGTCTAGTCCAACCTCGAGGATCAATTCTTTTAAAGGCCCTTCCGTAGGTGCTTCCTTAGCCGTTGACACTAAAAGCTCCTTTTTGTAGGCCCTGTTAATGGCCAATATTTCCTTGAGTGCATAGCTTATAGAATCTGGCTGAACCAGGGCATAGTAACGTTCAAGGAGCTTATAGGCCTCTCCTTGTTTCATATATTCTCCCTCTGTGTAAGCTATTTGATTTCCAAGAATTCTTCGAACCTCCTTCTCATTTTCGGGGGTGCGTTCAAGAATCATATCACCAAATTTTTCCGGATCATAGCGATCTGGTCTTTTCCAATAGGTCATGGTGAATTCCGCCTTGGCTACCTCTATACTGTGATAGAACTGGTCGTATTCCAAGAGCTGTGTCTCTTCTTTTACGCGCTGGTAAGCCTCTAAAAACTTGTCTTCTCCACCCTCTATCTCCATATAAGCGGTCATGGAATTAAAGAGTGGCATCCAATTAGAAACACCCATCGCCTCATATTTTACAGCTGCACTGTCGTAGGCGATTGCGGCCTCCTCATAGCGCTCGAGCATGTTGTATGTGTTTCCCAACTGATTGAAAACAGCAGCGCGCAGACGGCCTGTGGCCTGATCCAAAGATGATTTCGCCAAACTAAGGCTTTGTTTATATTCACCCATCTTGTAGAGTATAAGTGCCGTGCGCTCTTGAACACTGCCCTCGAACCCTCCAAGATCATGCACTTCATCAATCTTATACGCATTCAGCAAGTAAATCGCGGCGGTATCAAACTTATCGTTAAAGATGTAGGTATTTCCTATTTGGTAGTTGGCGAAGAACTTTAGCGAGGCGCTATCCGCAGGGGCATATGCCTCAACGTCTTTTAGAGTAGAAATGTAGCGGTCAAAGTCCTTGCGCTTATCCCAAATTTTGTAGGCTAACCTACTCGCATAACTCTTCGCGGCACCGCTGATTTCTGAAGCCATAAGACTGTCCATAAGGGCGTCCACCTCAGCACGTATTTCTGATTGCTCTTGAGCCGATTGAGCATTTCTAAAAGACCCATTGACGGCAACATTTATCGTATCAAACCAATGACCTGCTCCGTACCCATTGATTTCAAAAGGGGCAGTTTGAGAAAAAATTGGACCGGAAAGAACTAAAAATAGTCCAGCTATTAGATGCTTAAACTTCATCATACAGCAAACATTTCTAGTGTTCGACCTTCCTTGATTTCAACCTCTCCAAGGTCTTCCACGCTGTACTTCGATTTATTCAATGAGCGCATAACATACTTACTCATGTTAATCTTACCCGGGGCTGCATATTGCACATTGCGGAAGGCTATATTCACGTCCTCTCCCCAAATATCGAATCTTATCTTTTCGGCACCAATAAGTCCAGAGATTACATCTCCATAACCAATGCCCACTCTGATGGACATTTGAGGATCCTTCACATACCTTAAAGATTCACGCAATTTCACTGCGCACTGCATGGTCGCTTCAACCTGCTGCACTGGAGTTAAACGACCCTTCTTACAAACTGCCAAGATTTGCTGACCGGAAGTTTTAATTTTCTGCAATTTGTACT
>JAAZVU010000058.1 GCA_018623275.1 Flavobacteriales bacterium | reverse complement strand
GGCACCTTCTGTGGCGTTAGACACTGTTAAAGGGGTAGCTGCAGGGACCTTGTTGCGCGCGGAATTGGCCAGTGAATTTATTCCTGCACGTCCTTTAGATATTTGGCTCCCGTCTTCTTACGATGGTACCCAAAAGCACAACGTATTGTATATGTACGATGCGCAAATGCTTTTTGATGCAACCACGACTTGGAACGGTCAGGAATGGCGTGTAGATGAAATTCTAGACAGCTTAATTACCGGTGATATTATAGCACCAACGATCGTTGTCGCTTTATACAATGGCGGTCAGCGTCGAAACTTTGAATATTTTCCGGAGAAACCAGCCGCACAGTTACAGGCTGCGTTTTCAGATTCTGTACTATCTGAAATTTCAAAACGCTACGGCTCAGATTCTACGTTTAGCGTGAATAGTGATAATTACCTCCGCTATATGGTAGAAGAGGTAAAGCCTTTTGTTGATGGCCAATTCGCAGTGCATACCACTGCCGAGTCAACCGCCGTCATGGGCAGCTCTATGGGCGGTTTAATGAGCATGTATGCGGTCGGAGAATACCCAAGCGTTTACGGTACTGCGCTTTGCATGAGTACACACTGGCCAGGTGGATTCGCGCCAAATGAAGAAATTCCCGCTGTTTTTAATGCCTATGTGAAGCAGAATATTGTTCCTGAGCGCGTTGGGAAGATCTACTTCGATTACGGTACTGAAACACTCGATGCGATGTATGAGCCCTTTCAGAACAATGTCAATCTTGTTTTAGAGGAAAATGGATTTGTGTTGGGGGAGAATTGGACTACAGAAAAGTTTCCGGGTGCCGCTCACGACGAAAGGAGTTGGGCCGAGCGGTTACACATTCCTTTGATATTTGCTTTCGGCAAATAGTAGGAACGGAAAATTTTAAGCATAAAAAACCCGGCGTACAGCGCCGGGTTTTTGTTTTCTAATACTTCTTTGCTTAGAAGTTGTCAATCGCAGTATTCAAGGTGCTTGACGGTCTCATGATTGCTCCTGCGAGTGCGTCATTCATGAAGTAGTACCCGCCGATATCAGCAGCATGTCCTTGTACAGCGATGAGCTCTTCAACGATCTTATTTTCATTTGAAGATAGTGCCTCTGCTAGTGGAGCAAAGGTTGCTTTGAGCTCAGCATTCTTGTCTTGAGCAGCCAATTCTTGTGCCCAGTACATAGCCAAATAGAAGTGCGAACCACGGTTGTCAATACCTCCGAGGCGACGTGTAGGGCTCTTATCTGTATCCAAGAACTTCGAGGTTGCGTCATCAAGCGTGCTCGATAAGACAGCAGCCTTTTCGTTGCCGTCTTTCTCAGCAAAATGCTCGAGGCTTACCCCAAGTGCTAGGAATTCACCTAGTGAGTCCCAACGTAGGTAGTTCTCAGCGGTCAATTGCTGAACGTGCTTTGGCGCAGAACCACCGGCTCCAGTTTCGAACAAGCCTCCGCCGTTCATTAGAGGAACGATACTCAACATTTTCGCTGAAGTACCCACCTCAAGAATTGGGAACAGATCGGTTAAGTAATCACGCAATACGTTACCAGTAACTGAGATAGTGTCTTCACCTTGAACGATGCGCTCCAAACTAAATGTTGTTGCATCTTTAGGCGCCATGATGAATACATCTAGACCTTCTACATCATGCTCTGGTAGATAGGCTTCGACTTTCTTTATAAGCTCTGAATCGTGCGCTCTGTTTTCATCCAACCAGAATACAGCAGGTGTCTCTGTCGCACGCGCACGGCGAACTGCAAGACCAACCCAGTCCTTGATTGGGGCATCTTTCACCTGACACATGCGGAAAATATCTCCAGCTTCTACTGTTTGTGAAAGTAGTGTTGCGCCATCAGCAATCACTTCAACTGTTCCTGACTCGCTGAGCTGGAAGGTTTTATCGTGAGAACCGTATTCTTCAGCCTTTTGTGCCATTAGACCTACGTTACTTACACTACCCATAGTGGTTGGGTCAAGCGCACCATTTTCCTTACAGAAATCGATAGTCGCTTGGTAAATGCTAGAGTAGGAGCGGTCTGGAATGACGGCTTTCGCGTCTCTTGGTTTTCCGTCCTTATCCCACATTTGACCTGAAGTACGGATCATTGCTGGCATAGATGCATCAATGATGACATCAGACG
Organism: Flavobacteriales bacterium; assembly: GCA_018623275.1. Lineage (GTDB taxonomy): Bacteria > Bacteroidota > Bacteroidia > Flavobacteriales > Schleiferiaceae > UBA10364. The sequence goes on along the minus strand of JAAZVU010000058.1, from coordinate 7,204 downwards.
GTACGTGAAGGTTGGTAATGCCTTTATCGCTATTAACCATAGCTAGATCTGGGCCATTTTCAATAGCTGTTGCTAATGCAGCTTCAATTTCTGTGCGCTTCGCGTCATCGAGATTGGCAATCTTAGCATATACATCGCCCAGACCGTTGCGTACGTCAACGCCCAAGTCGGTGAATTCCGTAGCGTATTTCTCAAAAACGTCAGCGAAGAATACTTCAACACAAGCACCAAAGATGATAGGATCACTCACTTTCATCATAGTCGCTTTCATGTGCAAAGAGAATAGTACGCCTTGCTCTTTAGCCTCTGCCACTTGCTCTGCCAAGAATGCCTTAAGTGCACCCATGTTCATACGAGCTGCATCGATGATCTCACCAGCTTGAAGGGCGATACCTGTTTTTAAAGTGGTTTTCTCTCCAGATGCAGAAGTAAATACGATATCTGCAGTTGTAGCCGAAGAAACTGTAGTACTTACCTCTGAACCGTAGAAATCACCTTCTGGCATGCTGCTGACGTGAGCTTTGCTGTCAGAAGTCCATGCACCCATGGAATGTGGGTGTTTACGTGCGTAATTTTTGACAGCCTTAGGTGCACGACGGTCGCTGTTCCCCTCGCGTAGTACTGGGTTTACAGCAGAACCTTTGATTTTGTCGTAACGCCCTTTGATGGCCTTCTCTTCTTCGTTCGCTGGTTCTTCCGGGTAATTTGGAAGGGCGAAACCTGCTGCTTGGAGTTCAGCGATAGCTGCTTTTAGCTGCGGGATAGACGCACTGATGTTAGGAAGCTTGATAATATTAGCTTCTGGAGTTTTGGCTAGATCACCTAGCTCAGCCAAGGCATCTGCTATGCGTTGCTCTTCAGTTAAGAAGTCAGGGAAATTCGCTAGAATGCGTCCTGCGAGCGAGATATCTCTTGTTTCAACTTCAATACCGGCTTTTGAAGTGAACGCTTTAACGATAGGAAGGAAGCTGTAGGTAGCTAACGCTGGAGCTTCGTCAGTCTTCGTGTAAAGAATCTTAGACATATATGGTGTTTTAATGAGTGTTCCGAATGTCGGCCGCAAATATACTACTCAAAACGCCACTGAAAATGCTATCTATCTGAACTTTGCGACCTTTTCCTTATTGGATAATCGGTTCTCACCGATGTGATATTGAACGTTCAGTAAAAATTCTTCGCAATTGGTCACGGATAGAAGGTCGTTAATTAACTTTTGAATTGTCGCTTTTGGGCCTTCTACACTGGTTCCAAATGGCCCCACTTCGTGGGTAAGGCCTGAGCCTTGGATTAGTGCAATTGCAGCGTCAACCTTGGCCATAGGATTGGTAGTGTGGAGTGGGATGAATTGGATTTGGGCGCTAATGATCATTTTAAAAAGGTGGTTTTCCTGAAAGCGCAAGATATAATAGCGCTGCACATACTAAACCGTAAAACACCGACAATACAAAGCTGCTTCTCGCACGAAGTTTGAATAGGTTTGCCATTAATGGAAGGATTTGGAGCGCATGGAGTCCGAAGAAATGTGAAATTCTAATGTCTCCATGATTGAGCGACCAGTTCAATAAAAACAAGCCTGGTCCTCCATCGGAAGCACCGACCGTGTGGGATCTGTTGGCGCCCATGATAAAACCAGTAAAGCCGAAAATAACGAACAAGACAATACCGAATCGGACAGCCTGTAAAAGTCCAGGATTCATTCTAAAATCGGTGGCGAAGGTCCACTTTAAAAGAAGAAGCGTCCAGGTTGTTGAAATGGCTATAGATACTCCCATAATACCGAACATAATTCCTTCGAACGCCGTACTAATATTGAAATGAGAGAGTGTGCCTCGGTAAGCTTGAATTAAAATCCAACTGAGTTCAAATGCCATCACAGCAATATTTACCCAAGCGAATAGTTGGAAAGATTTGTGTAATCGGCTCGGTATAAAATTGAAATACCAAGAAAATGTTAGAAATAGGACGAATGCACTAACACCAAATTTGAAAGGCTTGATGAAAGCGTTGATGCCAAGTACTTGGGTGTTTGAGGTGCCGATTAAGATCAATGAGACCAGAGCGTATAGCAGACAAACAAATGCCGCTTGAGTGAAAAGACGGTGACGGAAAAGGGAAGCCATTATTCAAAAGAGTATTTCTTCGTTGCTATGGTTTTGTATACCGCATACAAGAGGAAGCCCAGTGGGCCTGCCATGAAAGTGAATAAGAAGATAGGGCGTACGATCCAAGGGTTGAGTTCGTGTTTTTTAGCATTCCTTGCAATTGAAATTCCTACGAGCAAATCGAAGGCTAAGTAATGCATCCAACCTATGAGTACCGCTTCCTTACTAGAGAAAAGGGTCATGAGTCCGTCGAGAGTAGAAAACGACTCTAGGGCACTCGCATCAAAAGTTTGAATAAATAGGGCGGCGTAAGTGGCTGATAAAAATGTTACCGTAGACCCTATTAGAACATTCCGTACTTTCCGATTAAAGGGAGCGATGAATAGGGGGATCCAGCTGATTAAGGCTAAAGAGTTGGCAATCGAAAAGATTTGATTTGCGTTCATTCAGTGACGATTTTGCTTCAAAATAGCGCAAAATCATTCGAAAACGCTCCTTTTTTGATTAAAACGGATTAAAAATGCGTTTTACTACTAGACTCACACAGTCTTCTCAACTCTGCCAATTCGTGCTTTTTAAGATCGCGCCACTGCCCTAGGGGTAAATCAAGTTGAATATTCATGATTCGAGTCCGCTTGAGTTTGGTTACTCGATAGCCCAAATATTCACACATACGACGAATTTGACGATTCAACCCTTGAGTCAAAACGATGCGAAAACTGCGCGGGCCAATCTGTTCTACGCGACATTTTCTGGTCACCGTATCTAGGATAGGTACGCCATTGCGCATTTTGGTAATGAAATCTTGGTTGATAGGCTTGTGCACATGAACCACGTATTCTTTCTCGTGGTTGTTCCGTGCGCGCAATATTTTGTTGACGATATCGCCATCACTGGTCATTAAAATCAGGCCTTCTGAAGGTTTATCTAATCGACCAATAGGGAAGATTCGTTGAGGGTGGCCAACGAAGTCAACGATATTGTCTTTTTCTACTCTGCGGTCGGTAGTACAAACAATTCCTCGAGGCTTGTTCAGTGCAATATAGACGTGCTTTTCTGTTCGCTGACCTACGACAACTCCATCGACGGCAACAACATCGCCTTCCTGAACTTTTTCACCCAGTTCTGGGACTTTCCCGTTGATGGTAATCCTACCTTGTTCGAGCAGTTTGTCAGCTCCTCTTCGGGAACAATGTCCTATTTCACTCAGGTATTTGTTGATTCGTGTCGCCATGGCGGCAAAGGTAGTGCTAAACTTGGACCCAAGTACCAACTAGAGCACTAAGTCCCATACTGATCGTACCCCAAATGGCTACACGAGTAACGGCTCTTAAGACCGAACTCCCACCAATTTTTGCGCTTATCCCTCCCAATAAAGCAAGGAAAGAGATGCTAAAGACATATTCTGCCCAGTAAAGTTGTTTAGGGTCGAATAAGAAGACTAGAGCAAAGGGGAGTAGCCCCCCTAACACAAAACTTAAAGCACTCGCGCCTGCCGCTTGAAGTGGTTGCGCAGCAGTGATTTCATTGATACCTAATTCGTCCCTTGCATGGGCTGCTAGAGCGTCATGCTCGTGCAATTGACGGGCGACTTCAGCTGCTGTTTCTGGCTTAAGGCCTCGTCGTTCATATATTTTGGCCAATTCTCTTTCCTCCAATTCAGGCATTTCCTTTAGCTCTTTGGCTTCGCGAGCGATATCGGCCTCTTCTATATCGGCCTGGCTACTTACACTTACATATTCACCGGCCGCCATACTCAAGGCTCCAGCAACTAATCCCGCTAGAGATGCGATGGCAATAGGCTCTACCTTTCCTGTGGCGGAAGCTACACCTACAGCGATACTACTCACGCTTAGTATTCCGTCATTCGCGCCGAGAACAGCTGCTCGGATCCAATTGGATCTATTGACGTAATGTTCTTCTAGTTGGCTCATTTGTAATATAGTTCAAAAATCAGTTCAGAAGTTAGGGTATCTAAACTGGCGAACCAACGTGTTTGCTCATTACTTCCGTCGTTGGTAAAAAGGTGCCCTTCGGTCCAGTGGAAATATTTCTCCGCATAAGCCGCTTTTTCAGGACCTGTTTTAAGCAGCTGGAAGCTTACCGTGCGTTTAGTCTCAGTTAGTTCGCAATAGTTTCTAGTGATTTGAGGAACATCTATTCCGGTTCTGAGCTCAATGTGGTCAATATTGAACTGGTTGCAGTCCATACTGTTGTATATATTCTTCACGAGTAATCTACATCCTTGCATGAGGAATAATGGTAAAGCTATTATGACTACGATGATTATCAAAAGATTACGTGTTTTCATTGCTTCCGGTTTAAGTATTTAGTCGTTTTGTTGAATTTGAATCAACAAAAAGCTATAAAAATTGTATTTGATTCAATAAATTTGCCATTCCCTTAAAATTTCAACCGAAATCATCGTCTATGACTAGGAAGCCGATCGAACTATCACAGGAAATTAAGGAACAAGATGGACTTTACCACCCATCATTCGAACATGATTCTTGTGGAATCGGATTCGTAGCAAATCTTGACGGACATAAAAGTCGCAATGTTGTTCAGGGTGCTCTAACCATGCTTGAAAACATGGAGCACCGTGGAGGGCAAGGCGCAGAGCCGACTTCAGGTGATGGTGCAGGCATCCTTGTTCAAATTCCGCACAAGTTCTTGGCCAATGAGGTAAGTGAATTAGGCTTCAGTCTTCCAGAGCCAGGAACCTATGGGGTGGGGAACACTTTCTTTCCAAAAGAAAAAGCCTTACAACGCAAGTGCATCTTAGAACTAGAGAAATACGTAACGAATTTCCAGCTCGAACTTATAGGGTACAGAAGAGTACCTGTCAACAATGAGCCTCTCGGAAAGAGCGCCAAGGACTCAGAGCCTGCGCATATCCAGTTTTTCGTGGCGCCGAAAGAGGCGATGGACGAAGATACCTTGGAGCGTAAGATGGTGGTTCTGCGCAAATATGCCAACCGTACCATTCACCAGCTATTTCCATCAACCTACGATAGTTTTTACATCAGCTCGCTTAGTTGTAGAACCTTGATTTATAAGGGTCAATTAACGACCGAGCAGTTACAGCAGTACTTCTTAGACCTGCAACGCGATAATTTTGAAAGTGCTTTGGCATTAGTCCACAGCCGTTTTTCAACCAATACTACCCCTAAGTGGAAATTGGCCCAGCCGTTCCGCTACATTGCGCACAACGGGGAAATCAATACCATTGCAGGTAATGTAAATGGGATGAGCAGTAAGACTGCCTTATTCAAAGACAGCTTGTTTTCTGAGCAGGAACTAGAACTCATTCACCCGATCTGTGACGTTCGTCGCTCGGACAGTTCGAATCTGGATAATGTCGTTGAGATTTTAACGGCCTCGGGTCGTTCGCTTCCGCATGCGATGATGATGTTGGTGCCAGAGGCGTATGAGAATGACGCCAATATGCCGCAATACAAAAAGGATTTCTATGGATACCACGCCCACCTGATGGAGGCCTGGGACGGTCCAGCTTCGTTGTCCTTTACTGACGGCAAGGTGGTAGGCGCCGTATTGGATCGTAACGGTTTGCGTCCTTCGCGTTACACCTTAACCAAGGATGGAATGGTGATTATGTCGTCTGAGGCGGGCTCACTGCCTGTTGAACCGGCGAATGTGTTGAAGAAAGGCCGTCTAGAGCCTGGTAAAATGTTTGTTGCTGATTTGCAGCAAGGCCGCATTATCACCGACGAAGAGCTTAAAGAGGAAATCTGTAAAGCCAAACCTTACGGCCAATGGTTGGCCGATGGGGAGCTTAGGCTAGAAGATCTCCCTGCGGTAAATGAAAAAGCTTTAGGAAACAGCACCTACGAAGAACGGTTGCGTTTCCATGGATATACGAAAGAAGAGGTAGAGCGTGTCTTACTTCCTATGTTCAATGATGCCAAAGAGGCCATTGGTTCCATGGGAGCGGATAATCCAATTGCTGCTCTAAGTGAGCAACCACAGCACTTGAGTCATTACTTCCGCCAGCGTTTTGCACAGGTAAGTAATCCTCCTATTGACAGTATACGCGAGCGTTCGGTGATGTCTTTGACGGCACTGTTGGGAAAGACACGAAATGTCCTAGATGCCACCGATGAGCACTGCCGTAAGATCCGTATTGAACAACCGGTATTGACCAACGGCGAACTACAGAAATTACGCAACATATCGGCGCCAGGCTTTGCTTCGCATGAAATAGAAAGTCTGTTTTATGCAGATAATCCGGAGACTGGACTAGAAAACGCCATCAAGAGTATCTGTAAGGAGGCAGATTTTGCCGTGAAATCGGGCAATAATCTTCTGATCATTTCCGACCGCAATGCCGATAAGAACCGGGTAGCAATTCCGTCGCTTTTAGCCGTGGGTGCCATTCATCACTACTTGATTAAACAAGGTGTACGCTCTAATGTAAGCTTGGTTGTTGAATGTGGTGATGCGAGAAGCACCCATCATTTTGCGACGCTTTTAGGCTATGGAGCTAATGCGGTTAACCCGTACATGGTGTACGATATTCTACGTCATTCTTTGAAAGAAGGAAGGGTGGAATCAACTTCAGCTAGCACTGAGTTAGATGCTTATTTTGAGAAAGTTAAGAATTACCAAAAGGCAATTGGTAAAGGGCTATTGAAGATTTTCGCCAAGATGGGAATCTCTACTTTGGAGAGTTACCAGGGCGCTCAGATTTTTGAGCCTATTGGATTAAACGGTCGAGTGGTAGGAACGTGTTTCCGTGGCTCACTCAGCCGCATTGGTGGTTTGGACTTCGAACACATCGCGAAGGAGCAATTGGACAAACTCTCTCTGGCATTGAATGATGCTGAAGAGACCTTGCCTTACGGCGGGGTGTACCATTGGCGCGTGAATGGTGAATACCACCATATGAATCCGCGTACCATTACAGCTTTACAACGTGCTTGTCGTGAAGGCAATTACGAGCACTTCAAGAATTACAGTGCATTACTAGACGGGAACGGTCGCTCGTTGCGCCACTTGTTGGAATTCAAGCAGCGTCCATCCGTTCCATTAGAAGAGGTAGAAGCGGCAGAAAACATTATGAAGCGCTTTGCTACTGGGGC
>JAAZVU010000057.1 GCA_018623275.1 Flavobacteriales bacterium | reverse complement strand
GCCTCAGCGTGTACAGGGCATCCGCCGTGATATATACCTTCCCAAGGCAACTCAGGCATGATACTGTTTAGCTTAATGTGCCCAGTGTTTGGAGGATAGGCTTGGAGGTCTACTTCTCTTTGACCCAATAGGGAGAAGCTCTGGTTCAAGTGTTGTCGTGCAGTTCCAATCCGCCCGGCATTGTAGCTCTTGAGGCCATTGACAGAGTTCAGCCAAAATGTATACGAAAAGGGTCCCATTTGGCTGCTCCAATTAGCCACGTGATCTGGTATGGCGGGCCCCATTTGTTCTTTTATCTCATCCACTGTAGCATCAAAATTCGTGCTTTGGAAAGTGGTGTTGATTAGATCGTTGTACCTGTTGGTGAACTGGCACATAAAGTCATCGTTCTTCAGAGCGTGATCGAAAATCTCCGAATGTGAATTAGGGACATTTGGGTTCCTCGCACGACCGATATAGTTCTGGTAGATGTTTCCGCCGTATAGGCCAAAGGCAAAGTCTGTGTCGTACATCATATAGCGCCACACTGCGCCGGTAGTATCTTGACGCCATAATTTCACGTTGTTCAGCCCCCAGTCAATTCCTAGCCAATCTCTGTTCTGAATGTAGGTCTGAAATACAAAGTAGTCGATGTAGTTATCTAGATCAAAACGGGAACTGAACACTTCTACAAAGTCCGTCGCTGCCGTACTCGTGTTCAATATGATATCATAGGAGGCATTGAAATGATCTGCACTTCCCTCGAGAGCACCGTCTCTGTTCAGTAACTGTATTTGGTCGCTGGGTACACCGTGGTTGCTTTCCACGTAGTGCTCGTCCATTTTTTCTCTTAACCCATAAAGACCCCAGTAGGCCCCGTTGAGGTACACTATGCACGGCTCATAGCCCATACGGTCAATGTTGCTGCCCTCTGCTAGCCGGCTCATTACAGCATCCTGCATGCGGTTTGAGATACCGTGCTGTCCACCGTTCCTCAGGTTGAAGTTGTTGTAACTAGAGATGTTTGGTTTGCGCGAGATTAGCGCATATTCTACCTCTCCGGTATAGATAGATTTGGCATCAATTCGGAATGATTTCTGTGGCTCAGCTCGGGACCATCCGCCGTGAATTTCAAGGTCAAACTCAGCCTCAAACTGTTTTGTTTGTGTTCCATCGAAATATTCCATCCTAGATTTCCTAGACCACGGCTGCCAGAAATTGCTTCCGAAATATGGGTAGTCTGTACTTGCATTTGGACCCATCACGTAGATCCCCGTGTTCCAGTCCCATAGATGGTCTTCGTTAGTGATGATACTCACCACAGGAAGGTCGTGATTATCCTCATCGATGAGGTAGGTGCGGTCGACCACTGGGCTGGGCAGTGCATTTCCGTTATTGCTAAAAGAGCGAATGCTGAGCACACTTGTGCTGGCCACGTAAATGGTCCCGTTTACCTGCAGATCGTTCTCGTCAGGGACATCGCCGTTCGTGGTATAATACGATGTAGCATTCGGTGCGGTTACCACGGTTACTGGGTTGGCCGAAGTATACCAACCCGAAGGAAGGCTAATTATAGGCGCATCCACTACACCCGTGAAACAAGTGCTTTGATTGTTGGAAGCATTAGGCGTAGGCGTGTCGAAATAGCACCAGCTGCCCGTGCCGTCGGGAGTTCTTCCTCGGCTTATTGTATGCTTAACAGCAGTACTTACGTAGGCACTGTCAATGATGTTTTCGCTCGTATCACTGATAACTATGGTTTCACCGTGAGATAGTTTAAAATCGGCATGCGGTAAAACAACTGGAGGTGCAATCCAAGAAGGCAAGCTCTGGTAGTTATACACCGTTGAGGCAATGCCCGCTGACAAGAAAAAGTTGCTGGTCATGTCGGAGGAGTTTGCGGCCCTATTGTGCACTCTAATCGCGAGCACATTATTCCCGTTTTGAAGCAACTCTGCCGCCTCATCAGCATCCATCAAAATGTGCTCAGGAATCCCTCCTGCATAGAGCACGGCTTCTTTGTCCCAACTGGTGAATTCATTATACGCAGGTGAGCTGCTGATATTGTCAGAACGCATAATTTCTACCCCGTTTAGGTAGGCGATAAATCCATCGTCATAATCGGCATGAAATAGTAAATGCGTGATATCATCCACATCGCTCACGGAGAATTCTCGACGCATTAAAATAGACGGCGTTGCAGCTATGGTCGTGTTATCATCGTTGTCTCCATAGCCAATCCCGCCTTGTCCAGAGGCCCAATTTTGATCGTTATAATTCAGCGTATTCCAGTTCGCATAATCCGCAGGTTGAGGGTTATTCCCACTCCAATATTTCCAAACATCATTGGCCTTTACAATCGATTCCCAATGGTTCGGCACCTTTAAATTTTCTCTCCCCGAAGCACAAATAGTGATAAGTTCTTGCGGGGCCAATTCTAAACTAGGGAACTGCCATTTGTCCAAATTATTGGGATTATCGCTGAGGTAAAAACCATCGAGCGAAACGGCACTATTTGAGTAGTTAAATACCTCTATCCAATCCACATCTTCCCCGTTCTCATCTGTAAAGCCGCGCTGAGAATTGAACTCATTAATAGCTATTTGCCCGAACATCGAAGACGTCCAGATCAAAGCCACTACAAGCCAAAGATTTTTAAGAGATTGAAGTTGTTGTACCACGCACCGCTAATTTAATAGACCTACCACAAACTATGTGCTCCAACAACCTTCTTTCCCGGTTGCGTGTTTTGAATGCTCCCGAGGATTATATTTGTGCATCTTCAAAATTATGGGGATGTAGCTCAGTTGGCTAGAGCGCTTGACTGGCAGTCAAGAGGTCGTGGGTTCGAATCCCATCTTCTCCACCTTGAAAATCAAGCACTTATGTCAAATGATGTAGGTGCTTTTTTCATTATTTGCATACAATTGTCATACATACTTTTCCCAAACCCATGTCACTGAAATGAACCTCACTTATATTCAGCGTGTTCCTTTCCAAAGCAACGCTTATGAGAGTCATTCTTCTACTTGTACTTTTCTGCACATCTCGCGCTTTTGGTCAGGTTGCAGATTATCAAAAGGACTTCAATAAAATCAACGAAGGTCTTATGGTGACGCTAGGGTCGTATGCCGTGTCCAATTTTGCTCTTAGTGGTGCGGGTTATTTCCTAAGTGAGGACGAAACCACCAAGCGATTCCATGAAATGAATGTGATGTGGAATACCGTGAACCTTGGTCTTGCGATCCCAGGTTATCTAAAGGCAAGAAAGAATGCTGGAAACTTCACCTTGGATGAGATGCATTCACAGCAGCGCAAAACCGAGCAAATATTTTTAATCAATACAGGGCTGGATGTGGGCTATATGGCAGCCGGCTGTTTCATGCGTACTGACGCTGAAAATAGAAGCGACAGAGCGGCGCTTTTTCGTGGATATGGAAACAGTTTGATGCTTCAAGGTGGGTTCCTTTTCGCTTTTGATCTAGTCGCATTTGGCATCCACCGGTCCCATTTTAACCGAGATTTCGAGCGTTTATCCAACAAAGTTTCTATTTACCCAATAGGCGGGGGTATAGGTCTAACCCTTCAGCTGGATTAACGGAATAATTCTTGTGCTAAATATCACACCTGCTAAAGTCGTGATTTACGTATTTTAGTGGAAGAGAACATATTGTTATGAAAAGAATTTTACTCCTATCCCTTGTTTTTGGTTCACTTTCGCTTGCGGCGCAGACGAAAGAACTCGTTTTGAACTTCCACCACATGATGGACGGACAATCCGTATCTGACTCATTGGTAGGTACCAATAATTTAGGGAACCAATTCAAATTCAATCGTCTCCAGTATTACGTCGACGATATTGAAATCATCTACAACCAAGGAGATACCTTCACTTATCCTGAGGTATTGCTAATTGATGCCCTTGCGGAAGAAATGACTTCTGTCGATTTAGGGGCCTTAGATTTCGATAGTATTACGGCCGTTCGTTTTGCAGTTGGCGTTGGTCCTGATGTGAATAATCTTGATCCCTCAACCTACCCGGCAGCGCATCCATTAGCGCCAAAGTCGCCTTCTATGCACTGGGGTTGGGCCGCGGGCTATAGATTCGTTTGTGCCGAGGGTGTGGGCAGTTCAGCCTTCAATCAAACCTTTGAATTACACGGATTGGGCAATGCAAACTATGCTATGCAAACCATTGCTACTTCTGGCACAGCGGTGGGTAGCGATACATTAAAAATAGATATCGAAGCAGATTACGCCGAGCTTGTAAGAGACATTGAAGTGGCACAAGGCACAATTTCTCATGGCGAAACAGGGGATGCTTTCCAGTCATTGAAAAACTTAAACAACAAGGTCTTCAAGAGTGCTGAAGGCAATGTTGCATTGGCACAAAAAGAATTGGCCTTTGAAGGCCTTTCAGTCTTTCCTAACCCTTCAAGCGGACGATTTATCGTTACGGGTATTGAAGGTGCAACCATAGAAGTGTTTAATGCCTTAGGATCTAAAATGTACTCACAGAGAGCTACCACTTTGACAAGAATTATTCTTCCAGATGCAGGAATCTATCTAATGGTTGTTTCTAAAAACGGGAGTACTACAACGAAGAAATTGATCGTTCGGTAATGAGAGCTTGGGCAGTTGTATTTGTTGGTCTTTTCCTAGCAGTAGGTTGTGCGAAACAAGCGCCATTACCTACTCAGGATACAACACCCTATAATCTAGAATACGGAGCACTCCCTGCTCCAGATATTGAAGGAGACAATACATTGACCGTTCAAGGAGTTCAATTGGGTAGAATGTTATTCTATGAGAAGCGCTTGAGTGGTGACAATAGCATGTCTTGTGCATCGTGCCACCGCCAAGAACATGCATTTTCCGATACGGCTAAATTTAGCATAGGCATTCATGGAGACCCTAGCCATCGTCAGGCAATGAGCGCCGTGAACATGTTGTGGAATACGAATGGTTATTTCTGGGACGGAAGAGCTGAAAAGCTTCGCGATCAAAGTTTGATGCCTATCCAAGATCCCATTGAGATGGATGAGAGTTTGGAGAATGTCGTGGAGAAATTGGAACAGGATACGGTGTATACCAACCAATTCCTTCGCGCCTTTGGCACAGGGCAGCCTACAGCTCACCTAATTTCGCTTGCTTTGGAGCAATTCATGAATTCCATAGTCTCCTACCGCTCCAAATATGATAGGTATCTCGCCGGAGAAGCTACTCTAACAGAGTCCGAAGAGCGAGGTAAGGATCTTTTTTTTGCTGAATTCAACCCTTTTTTCCCGGAGCAAAGCGGAGCAGATTGTGGGCATTGTCATAGCGGAAAAAATTTCGATTCACCGACTTACATGAACAATGGTACAGATTCTCTTAATTCGGACTTTGGCCGCTTTATGATAACTGGAGATTCCGCGGATATAGGATTGATGAAAACGACCACCTTGCGGAATATTGCCTTAACACCTCCTTACATGCATGATGGTATATTCACCACACTTCGCGAGGTGATCGATCACTACGATCATGGTTTACAGCCTTCTCCTACTCTGGACGCTGCATTGGAGATGACCATGGATACAGGCCTTATGCTTAGTGAGCAAGATAAAGACGACTTAGAGGCCTTCTTACTTACGTTGACAGACTATGAATTGATTACTGATGAAAGGTTCTCGTCTCCTTTCTAGCTCAATTCTATTAGCCCTCCTGGTAGCCTGTACTCCTGATTCACCTGAAGAATTATTGGAGGAATTGGCGCAGTGGCCAGAAATGGAATACCCCGCAGACAACGAGCCCGATGCAAAGAAAATAGCACTGGGAGAAAAGCTCTTTTTTGATCCTGTTTTAAGTGTGGATAGCACTATTAGTTGCGCCTCTTGTCATAAAGAAGTTTATGGTCTAGCGGATAACGTTTCCGTAAGTCCCGGTGTAGAAAATAGATTAGGTAAGCGAAATTCCCCATCGCTTTGGAACGTTGGGTATCAGCCGTATTTCATGCGTGAAGGTGGAGTGCCTACCTTGGAGATGCAAGTGCTCGTGCCCATCCAAGAGCATTCAGAAATGGCCTTCAACATGGTGCTGCTTGCACAGCGACTTAATGCGAACACTAATTACAAAAATGAATTTATTGATGCCTTCGGCGATAGCGCTACAGCTTTCACCATAACCAGAGCCCTAGCTCAATACGAGAGAACATTGATCTATAATGAAAGTGCCTTTGATTCCTACGTTGGGGGAGACAAGGATGCGCTTAGTGTAGAGGCTCGCGCAGGGTTTGATCTTTTTTACGGCAAGGCGAATTGCAGTTCGTGTCATTCAGGACCGCTGCAAACGGATTATGGTTTTTACAACAACGGGACTGCGATAAGCGCCGTCGATTATGGACGAGCGGAATTGACCCTAGACTCTAGCGATTTCTATTTATTTAAAGTTCCTTCTTTACGCCAAGTTGCCCTAACTGCTCCATATATGCACAACGGGAGTCTTGCGAGCTTAGAAGAAGTTTTAGAACAATATAACGAGGGGGGTACAGGGCATGCGTTTATTAGTGAGCGGATCAGACCGCTGAACCTTGATGCACAGGAGCTTGTTGCTTTGGAAGAATTCCTTAAATCCCTATAGGTATATGCTCCGTATTCTGCTGTTTTTAACCTTAAGTTTGCCTTCCCTGTATGCTCAATCCAGCGAACCAAAGTTTTACTTCATTTACAACGCAAGTGGAACATTGGGAGGAGAATTGACCTACCTGTATGGCAAGTATTTTCAAGACGAGCATTGCGAACTCTGTGACATTACCCACAGTACTGTGAGTGCTAAGCCAGAGTGGAAGGCTTGGATTAGTGCGCTTAAGTGCGAAAATTATGTCTTGCACACTAATGAGGCAGAGGAGATGAAGGTTGATTATTCCGGTTTCGAGTTGCCTGTAGTGTTAGTAGATCGAGGCAATGGGTTGGAGGAATTGGTCACTAAGAAAGAGATGGCAGATAGCGGTAAAGGAGTAGAGGCGTTTGGAGTGTTGTTTTACCGAAAACTGGACCAATTCGGACTTTCTTGCCCATAAAAAACCCGGACCAATGGCCCGGGTCTGAAGTAGGTTAAACTTAATGGTTGGTTAGAACGAATACACTGCCGCAAGCACGAACGATGAAAGCTGGTCAGACGTCATCGAATTGAATTGTGCCGTTGAGCTATCGTCCAATCTTAATTCAGCGATAAGTCTAAGGTCCTTTGTGGTGTAGCTAGCTGTGAGGGTCGCATCGATTACGGAGTTATCAGCACCATATGCGACTCCGCCTTCGGCCAATTCTTTAAAGTACTCTATACGCATTCCGACATCGAATCCGTCTTCTAGAGCTAGAGCGGGATAAATTGCAACTCCATAGAACCCACCAGTTTCGAAGGTCTCGTTATAGGAAGCGTTTACTCCGAGACTAATAGTTTCCGAGAGGTCATATGCACCGGTAAGGTCTATTTGGAAAGTAGCATTAGCATCAACCGCTTGCTTTCCGTAAAGCAAATTCAAGTAAGTGCCACCAAAGCTATATTGCAATCCGTAGGTATATAGATCCACATCATTCATTTCTGTAAAATCGGTTGGATTCATTACTGCGAACATGAAGCTTTGCTCCTCTGAGATGGCATAATCTGCCTTTAATCCCGTGTGTGAAAAAGGCCCGTAGGAAAACAAATAAGAGGTAGAATAATGGAAATTGTCTACTGGAGAGATGACTTCATATCCAAGGAAGGTGTTGAAGTTTCCTAAAGTCAAGGTTAGCTTTTCGCTGGCGTTCCAATAGGCATAGAGTTGGTTCACAATATTTCCGGTAGCGCTGTAATAAGGAGAGGCAAAAACTGCGTCCGTACCGCGAGGACCAAATACAAGGTCAGCCACAAAACCACCTTGAGCAGTGCTTTGCTCGGCTTTCACATTAACCATCCCTAATGCGAAACCGTTGAGGTTAGCAAAGCTTGAAGCAGGAGCGTCGAACTTATCGCCGCTGAGGTTTGTTCTGAAGTAAGTATCGACGGAACCTGAGAATTCGATCGATTCATCATCAGCACTTTGTGCATTAGATGTATAACTGGTAACTAGACATATTGCTATTACCCAAATTTTTGAGACTTTTGCAGAAATAATTTTCATACCCGAGAATTGTTTTACTTGACCCGAGGTGTTGCAGCATCTCGGGTCGTTTTTTAAAGAATAGTTTATTAGTGTTGGTTCATACGGAAGTCTGCATACGCATGCATTCCGCCATGCTCTGCTTGGTCAAGACCTTCAAGCTCTTCTTTCTTATCGACGCGAAGACCCCAAACTTTACCGATAACAGCTAGGAAGATGGCAGTGGTAATCACACAGAATACCGCTACGAGTGCTACGCCAGAAAGCTGAATTAGGAATTGGTTCCACGAGGCCAATTGGCCAAAAATACCGACAGCTAGAGTTCCCCAGATTCCAGTGAACAAGTGAACAGCAACTGCACCCACAGGGTCGTCTAGCTTTAGTTTGTCTAAAAGAGATACGGCAAGAACAACTACAACGCCACCGATACCACCTACAATGATAGCTTCCATGATGCTCATTTGATCTGCGCCAGCTGTAATACCTACAAGACCCCCAAGGATTCCATTCATGAACATGGTAAGGTCGAAGTTTTTGTAAAAGATATGTACGAAACCAGCTGCCGCAAGTCCTCCTGCGGCTGCCGCGAGTGAAGTGGTAGTCAAAACTAAAGAGGTTAAACCAGGATCGGCACTCAATACAGATCCGCCGTTGAAACCAAACCAGCCCAACCACAGGATAAGGACTCCTGCTGCTGCGAAGGGAAGGTTATGACCTGGGATGGCCAATGGATTTCCTTCTTTGTCAAATTTGCCCAATCTTGGTCCAAGCTTTGCGATGTATAACAATGCTGCCCATCCACCAACACTGTGTACAAGTGTTGATCCTGCGAAATCATAGAATCCCCATCCGTCAAGGAATCCTCCGCCCCATTTCCAAGAGCCTACAATAGGATAAACGATACCTACATATAGGATAGAGAACAAGAAGAATGAACCCAGTTTAGCACGCTCAGCGATAGCACCACTAACAATCGTAGCTGCCGTAGCGGCGAACATACCTTGGAATAGGAAGTCTGTCCAATACGTATATCCTTCGTTGTAGGTAAGATCTAGGCCTGTCTCTCCCATAGGACTCTCGAGACCAAAAAGGCCTACAAAGTAATCTGGAAGAATACCGTTCCAGAATGATGCCGGGTACATCAGGTTAAATCCAACAAAAGCATATAGGACGAGCCCTACACTAATGATGAAGAAGTTTTTAAAGAGGATGTTAATTGTGTTTTTCTGACGAGTGAGGCCAATTTCAAGAAAGCTGAAACCTAGGTGCATGAAGAATACCAATGCGGTACACATCATCATCCAAAGGTTGTTTACGGTAAGTGTTAGTGT
>JAAZVU010000180.1 GCA_018623275.1 Flavobacteriales bacterium | reverse complement strand
CTATTTGGCATGATGATCGGTCCGCCACAGCTCAAACTATAGCCTGTAGAACCTGTAGGCGTTGCCACAATTAGGCCGTCGGCCCAGTAGCTGTTGAGATAATTTCCGTTGAGATAGGTGTGCACAGTGATCATGCTCGTGCTTTCTTTTCGCGCAAGAGTGATCTCATTTAGTGCGAAATTCGGCTTCATGAGCTTGCCACAGGAAGTACGAGCTTGAAGAAGAGAGCGGAAGTCCAATTGGAATCGGCCCGTAAAAAGAGCATCTAAGGAACTCTCGATATTGCTCTTAGCTACGTTTGCTAAGAAGCCCAGTCGGCCCATATTAATCCCTAAAATAGGAATGTCCTTGCTTTGGATGAGTACCGTCGCATCCAGAATGGTACCGTCGCCACCGAGTGAGATGAGGAAATCTGGATCGAAGTTGTCCAACTCTTCTTCGTTGTCGTATACAACAAATTCGAGCTCTTCAAATTCCTCTTCCTTCATCTGCTGAACGGCGTCGCGAAGTGGACGATATACCCCAATCTGAACGCCTTCCTCGATGAGTTTTTCGAGTACCACCTCTATGTAAGCAAGGTTCTGTGTTTTAGGCTCGCGGCCAAAAAGTGCAATCCTCATCAGTACTTCAAATAGTTCATTAAGTGGTTAAAGCGCTCTTTGTAATCCAATTCAAAATTGGCATCACCGGAGATCACATCTAAACGGTAATCGTAACGCTCCAAGCTTTGTACAATAGGGGTGCTGTGCTCTACGTTCAACTTTAGCACCATCTTCACCTCAGCAGGGGAATCCGGGGCTACGAGCCACAATCCTAAGAGCTTTGCATCGTTTTGCTCCACAGCATTCGCAATGGTGATTAACGAATATTGGCTTTGGTCTACGCTCATGGTCAAAATTGCTCCAGGCTGCATCAGGGTCGGTGTTTCGCGGAAAAATTCCACCACATCACTCAGTAAATATGCACTCTGGTAGGTGCCATCTTCAGAGACTATTGGCAGTGAAGTCAACCTGTACTGAACGACCATCGCAAGCACGTCGAAGTAATGCGCCTCAGGCAGAACAAAGTGTGCGTTGGCCGGGTTGATGACGTTAGTAACTGGCGCGTTATCGTCGCCGTACTCTAACAATGCATCTTCACTCACGAGCCCGATATAAATGCCCTCAGAATTGACCACAGGAAAATCGCTCACCTTCATCTCTTCCATTCGATCGATGGCTTCGATGATGCTGGTTTCAGGACCTAGGGCCGCGAAGGGTTCAAGATGTACGGATTGTTTCATCATTCTATAACAAACATAGGCCTTTTCTTTAGCTTTGCACCCATGAACGAGCACACAAAACTCAGCGTAAACATCAACAAAATTGCCACATTACGCAATGCGCGTGGTGGAGATGTCCCTAACGTTTTAAAAACAGCACTCGATTGTGAAACATTTGGTGCCGAGGGAATTACTGTACATCCAAGACCGGACCAAAGACACATTCGCTACAGCGATGTGGCGGAATTGGCTCCCGCAGTAACTACAGAATTCAATATAGAAGGCTACCCAAATCCAGAGTTCATCGAGCTCGTTTTAGCCAATAAACCTGCCCAAGTAACACTGGTACCAGACCCACCTGGAGTGCTGACTTCAAATGCTGGTTGGGACACCATTGAAAACGAGGCGTTGCTTACTGAGGTCATTGCCACCTTTAAAGCAGCGGGCATCCGTACCAGTATATTCATTGAAACGAATCTCGATCTTATTGATGGCGCTAAGAAGGTAGGTGCCGACCGCATTGAGCTGTATACCGAAGATTACGCGGTGGGTTATGCAAAGGATCCAGAAAACGCTGTAGCTCCTTATCTAGAAGCTGCGAAACATGCGAAATCAATAGGACTTGGCGTGAACGCGGGTCACGACCTCAGCCTTGAAAATTTGGCTTATTTCGGTCAGCAATTGCACGGCAACCTCGATGAGGTGAGTATTGGTCATGCACTGATCGCCGATGCGCTCTACCTCGGTTTACACAATACGATACAGCAATACCTCAACTGTCTGAACCCAAACTCATGGAAACAGTAGAACTTTTCTCTAAAGTCTATGGAGAAGGCCGACCACTGATCATCCTTCACGGCTTATTTGGTATGGGTGATAACTGGACGACCCACGCAAAATTCTTTGCTACTAAAGGCTGGCAAGTACATGCTGTGGATGGGCGCAATCACGGCCGCAGCCCGCACCATGTTGAGCACAATTATGATGCTATGGCCGCCGATTTAGAGGCCTACATAGAAAGCAATCAACTTGAAAATGTCGTTTTGCTTGGACATAGTATGGGCGGCAAGACTGTGATGAACTTTGCTGTGCGTAAACCTCAGCTAGTAGATGCCATTATTGTGGTAGATATCGCACCGAAGGCCTACCCTGTGCACCATGAAGGGTATATCGCAGCGATGAAAAGTGTGGACTTTTCGGCTACCAAGGGACGTAAAGATGTAGAAGCTGTTCTCAGTCAAACGCTCAGCAGCCCTGGAATCATCCAATTTTTCATGAAAAGTTTGCATTGGAAAACCAAGGAGCAATTGGCTTG
>JAAZVU010000056.1 GCA_018623275.1 Flavobacteriales bacterium | reverse complement strand
GCTGTAGATGAAGTTTGCAGTAGGGAACAGGTTGAAGTTGTTTAGAACAGGCTCCCAGTAGTAATTGAGACCGGTACCTGGGGCAGCAGCTTCTTGCTGGTCAACACCTGTGTAGAACTGGTCGTAGCGTTCCAAGCGAAGACCTACGACTACCTTCATCAAAGCGTTCATGCTGAACTCTTCGTTTACGTAAGCCCCGAAATTGCTTTGGATACCTTGGTAGGCATTGTTCGCTTCGTAGTTACCACTGTAGTACGTTCCTGCGTCTGTACCAACATTCCAGATGTACGCATCTGATAGAAGGTCATCTGCATTGCCTGAAAGGGCAGGTAGATCACCCATCGATTTTGTACGCAACTGGTAGCGTAAGATTTCGTAATCACGGTATTTGAAGGTGTAGCTCGCACCGTATTTGAATTTCGCATCGCGTCCACGAACCTCGTGATTACGGGTTACATCGATGCGGTTCGATAGGTTGAATTCGTTCAGGTTACGCCAGATTCTGTTTGGGAAACCGGTTTCACCTGGTGCAATTACAAAAGCGTTGTCTTCGGTACGGAATGAAGTAGAGCGGATGTCTTTATCCGCAATACGGCTAAAGGTTGGTGCTATTCTCCAATCGATTTTCAAATCGTTGTCTTTACGGCTGTGTTGGCCGTTGAAAAGCGCTGAAGTAATAGAACGCTCTGAATATTCGAGGTTGTCTCTTAGACCTTCGAAAGAGTTTTCGATAGAAGCTGTTTCTATGAATCGGCCTGTACGAGTCTCACCGTTTTGCAAGTGCATCAAGGTGAATCTGTACTTATCGTTGTCGTCTTTGATCGAGTAGCCGAATAGACCGCTCATAAATACATTGTTCACTGCCAAAGACCCTTTTTGAGTGCGGTCAGCGAGCAAGTTGTATTGGTTAGGCAAGTTTCCTTTGCGGTAGAAGTTTTGCTCGTACATGCGTGTCGAATCTCCACCCATGCTACCAAAGAAGTTCGTATTGGCCTTGTACGAGAACGATCCGTTGTAACCGATGGTCTTACCGTTGTCCTTTTTGATTTGGTTACCACCGCTAATACCCAATGAGCCATTTACAGGCATCAAACGAGACTGCGCTGCTAGAACAGGCGCGAAGCTTTGGGTAAGCTCAGTGGTTGTAGGGTCGTCCAACGCTGGGTTAGGAATACCGCTGTAGATGTATTGATTAGGAAGTGGGTTAGTTCTGAAACCGCTATCGAAACCTAAGAAATCAGTCATTGACCCTTGGTGTCCCAAGCCCTGAACAAGGTGCATTCCTGGAGTGTATCCAAGAGAAGAGCTGATGTTCAATGTCTTTTTAGTAGGGAAATCTACCAATTCTATATTCACCAAACCTCCAGAGAAATCTGCTGGCAAATCTGCTGTAAGTGTTTTAAGAACTACGATGTTTTGAAGTATGTTCGTTGGGAAGATGTCCATCTGCAATGAGTTTCTATCTGGATCCAAACCAGGGATGTCCATACCCATCAATTGAGTTTTCGTGTAACGGTCACCTAGACCACGAACGAACACATATTTCCCTCCTTGGATACTCACACCAGGTACACGCGTTACCGCTGCAGCTGCGTTACCATCTCCTACACGTTTGAAGTTCTGTGCGGAGATACCGTCCATAACAGTAGCGCTTTTCTTCTTTACATCGAGAAGTGCACTTTCTGTGTTGCGCATTGCAGATGCTGTAACGGTTACCGTCATCAGCTCATTTGTGGAAGGCTTTAATCGAAGATTTTCGAAAGCGGTTACTTCGCCTGCTTCTACTTTTACGTCAGAAATAGTCAATGTAGCTAAACCGAGAAAGCTGATCTCTAGATTATAGGTACCTGGCTCCAAGCTCAATTCAAAGTTTCCATCAAAATCTGTGAATGCCACAGCTCCGACAGAAGGGATTTGTGCGTTGGCATAAAAGAGTGCTTCACTGGTTTCGTCTTCGTACACAGTTCCGCGGATAATACCATTCTGAGCGTAAGAAATTACGCTGAATAGAAGTGCTGCAAATAGCGCTTTAATTTTCATAGAGTTTACTCTTCGTTTCAGAGTGCAAAACACGAAAAAAGGCCCGAGACGAATGTCTCGAGCCTTTTAATGTTCCTTTAACTTTATGTTAAGTGCGGAAGCTTAGAATGCACCTTTCATGGCAGCATATGTCCAAGCTAGTCCAGTTTCGTCTGCACCCACTGTAGGAGTAGTCACTACTGTAGCGAAGGTTGAAGGATCCCAAGCAGTCAATGCGCCTGATTTATCCATAAATACTTCAGCTAGTGTTTTGTCTGCACTGTAGTTAGTCATGTCGATTTCGATAGATGCGAAGTTCAACAAGCCGTTTTCGTAGTTGTAAGCACCACCAGTTTCGTCGATTTCCCAATCGCCTGCATCATCAAATCCTGTGATGTAGATATTTTGAACGGTACCCATAGCTGAATCGCGGAAATCTGCAATCTCTGCGCTCATACCGTAAAGTGTACCGTTAGTCGCTGTAAAACCAGCACCCATTGTGCCTTCTGGACCGTCAACTTCCATACCGTGATCTGAATCTGGACCCGCTACGTATACGAAGTTGTCAATAGTACCTGAGTAGGCTTGGTCGATGTCGTATGCATCATCACCTTGAGCCCAAACAACGATATTAGAAGCGTTTACAGAACCACCGAAGAATTCAACGCCGTCATCTACGTTAGCAACAACTTCAATGTTGTTTACCACTGTTGCAGAACCTACTCCTGCCAATGTGATACCGTTGATTTCGTTACCGTCACCAATCAAAGTACCCCCGTGGCGTACACTCACGTACTCAATGGAACCTGAGTTATCAGCTGCATCAGTTCCACCGTATACTGCGTAGGCTTCGTTTGCAGGAAGACCTTCGATCAACGCAGTAGCAGCATCTGCCGAGATAGGTGCGTAACCCAATACGATTAAACCGCCCCAAAGACCAGCATCTGTTTCGTCTAGGTTTGTACCCGCTTGCTGACCAACTGTGATATTGTCTAGCACTGAAGTCATGATGATTGGAGCACTTTCTGTACCCTGTGCATCGATCATACCGCCTTGTGCGATGATCAAAGTGGATGCGTTCGCACCGTCACCTTCTTTACCTTTAATAATAGTTCCCGGCTCGATAGTAAGTTCTACACCTGCAGGAACAACTACACGACCATTGAGCACGTAGATAGAATCTCCGCTCCAAGTTTCGTCAGCAGAAAGTACACCCGCCTTGTTTACCTCTAGAGGGTTAACATTTGGATCAGTGCCACCGCCACCGTTTCCTTCACATGCAGCTAGGAGGGTAGCAGCTGCAACAACAGTCATTAGTTTGTTCAATTTCATTTTCGTCTTGTGTTTGATTTTTTTGACACCACAAACAAAAGAGACTAATGTTAATCCACAGTTAAGCGCTTGTGAACCTTCCGTAATCCGATATCAAAGAATTTTTATCGCAGTGTTATCGGATTGTTAAGTGCCCATTTTACTAGCATTCAAAGTAAAAGTGTATCTTCAAAGCGCGTACTTTTACTCGCACAAACATTCGAACTATGAAAGCTACTGGCGCCAAAATATTATTAGTTGATGACGAACCGGATATCCTGGAAATTGTAGGGTATAACCTCAAGAATGAAGGATATCAAGTATATACTGCATCTAGCGGTAAAGAGGGAGTGGCTGTTGCCAAGGAAGTAAAGCCGGATCTTATATTATTGGACGTAATGATGCCCGAAATGGACGGTATTGAGGCTTGTGATCAAATTCGTAAAGTACCTGCCTTGGAAGGAACCATCATTGCTTTTTTAACCGCCCGCGGCGAGGACTACTCGCAGGTGGCAGGATTCGAAGCCGGTGCAGACGATTATATTACTAAGCCGGTTAAGCCGAAAGTGTTGACGTCTCGATTAAAGGCATTGTTACGTCGTAGACCTACTGCTGAGCAAGAAGTGCTTGAGCGTATGAGCTTGGGAGATCTTGTGATAGACCCAGAACGCTACCACATCGAGCTAGGAGGTAAGGTATTGGATTTGCCGAGAAAAGAATTTGAATTGTTGAGCTTGCTTGCCTCAAAGCCAGGCAAGGTATTTCCGAGAGAGGAAATTATGGACCGCATCTGGGGAACAGCGGTCATCGTAGGCGGTCGAACAATCGATGTCCACATTAGAAAATTGCGTGAAAAAATTGGCGACGACCGTATCAAAACTGTAAAAGGGGTTGGTTATAAATTTGAAGCACTAGGTTAATGGGTGTAGGTAGACTTGTTCCTGTTTCACTTGGCTTAGCTGTACTTTTTACCCTTACAGGCGTTTTATTTGTCTTCCTAGATGATCAATTCGTAGGTGTACCTGATGTAATTTGGTGCCTGCTATTTTTCACAGCTGTCTTTGCGCTGATGCTGATTGCTATCAACATCAACATTACCAAAAGAGTGCGTCGCATTCAAAAGCGCATCCACGAAAGTGGTGTCGATACGATGAGCAATTCGTCAAGGACCATGACCTTAGATAAACTAGAGGAGGCTATTGGTGAGTGGACCGCAAAACAGGCTAGGGTAGTAGAAGAGTTGGAAAGTCGTGAGGAGTTTCGCCGGGAGTACATGGGGAATGTGAGTCACGAGCTGAAGACACCTATATTTAATATTCAAGGCTACATTTTAACCTTATTAGATGGTGCCAAGGACGATCCTAAAATTGCTGCAAGATTCTTGAAGCGCGCTGCAAAATCGGTAGATCGTATGACCTCACTTATCAAGGACATGGACGTACTTTCGAAAGTGGAAAGCGGGCAATACGATATTCGATTAGAGCCGGTTCAGTTGAACTTACTCATCGAAGACACCTTGCAAGGTGTTGAGTCGTATGCGCGTAAGAATGAAGCGGAAATAAGCGTGGACTATGAGGTAGCGGAGCGTATAGACGTTTTGTGTGACAGTGCACGAATAGAGCAGGTGCTGGACAATCTTGTGGTTAATGCCATTAAATACAGCGACGATAATAAGAAGGTCAAAATCAAGGTGGAGGAACTGGAATCTAAGGTGCAGATAAGCATTAAAGACAACGGTTTCGGTATCCCAGAGAAAGACCTTGGTCGCATCTTTGAAAGATTTTATCGCGTGGACAAGGCGCGCTCAAGAGATGCTGGTGGATCTGGCTTAGGCTTGTCTATCGTAAAGCACATTATTGATAAGCATAATCAGACCATCACTGTTACTTCCAAGGAAGGCAAGGGTACAACTTTCAGGTTCACCTTGAACAAGGCGTAAAAGTGTATAAACTCTACTGGGTAGCTTGTTAGGCCCAGTTTATTCCCCTTATTTTTGGAGTAAACCCAACGCAATGCCACTATGGAATGGAGTCCTGAATTAATGAAGAAGCTCGAAGCCCTGCGCTCAAAGATTGAGGATACAGGTCAAGATTTCGAGACCTATGTCAACGGCTGGCAACTTCAGCGTTTTCAGAACTATTGGGACTACATTCAGTTGGATACTTTGTTGAGCTTACAACGCCCCGTTACTCAGGTTGAGGATGAGCCTATCTTTATTATTTACCATCAGATTACGGAGCTTTATTTCAAACTTGCCCGTATTGAGATTGATGCAATCGCAAAGAATGAAAATAATACGGTAGCCGATTTTACTGAGCGCATTCACCGCATTAATAGATACTTTGGTGCACTACGCGGTAGTTTCGGTGTGATGGAACTTGGGATGAAGAAGGAAGAGTTTTTAGCATTTAGAGATGCGCTTGCTCCAGCTTCTGGGTTTCAAAGTGTGCAGTACCGTATCATTGAGTTGGGTTGCGCTCCGCTGATTAATATTGTGAGTGAGGAGCGCCGTGAGGAACTTGAGGAGGCGTCTGTAGAAGCTCAATTGGATGGTATTTACTGGAAAAATGGTGCTTCTCGAGAGGACAATGGAAAGCCGGCCTATACAGCGACTCAGTTTATAGAGAAGTATTGGGACGATTTGCTCTTTACCGCCGAGGCTTATGAGCATTGCAACATTTGGGTGCGCTTTAAGCAGTTGCGTGAAAAGGCTACAGAACAAGAGCAAAAGCAGCTAGAAGATGCATTGAGAGCTTTGGATTTGAATGTCAACGTGAATTGGCCACTACAACATTATAAAACGGCTGTTCGTTACCTCTCCAAGAAACCGACCGATATACCAGCTACTGGAGGGACCAACTGGCAGAAGTATTTGCCACCGCGCTTCCAACGCAGAATTTTCTTCCCAGAATTATGGACTGCTGAGCAGAAAGCAGAGTGGGGGAAGAGTTGGGTGCACGAAGTTTTAGCTGAATTAGAATCGTAAGAATACATGAGTACAAAGAAGATTGCATGGGTGGCCGTGGCCTCCATTTTTCTTGTCATAATCATTGCAGTAATCACCTCTAAACCCGATGCTCCTGCTGTTTTGGTAGATGAAGAGCCCGTGGTAGAGGAGCCTACTTTTTATTTGACGCTGCCTGCGGATACACTGCGTTTTGAATCGCACAAGATTGCTTCCGGGGAGAGTTTTGGCGCCTTATTGGGCAAGAGAGGGATAAGCACAGCACAGATTTACAAAATTGCTGCTGCCGTTGAGGATGATTTTAACGTACGTCGCATTCGTGCAGGGGTTGAGGTCCAATTCGCTACTGGCGATAGCTCGCTTTTTCCGTCGTATTTCATCTATCCAGAAAGCAAGTTTGAGTATTGGATCATTGGAATTAACGATTCTGTGTTTGCTAAAAAAGTAGAGAAAGAGCGCGAGGTTCGTCGCCGTGAAATTAGCGGTACTATCGATGATGCCCTTTACCTAAGTGTAGGTCGTGCAGGTGGAACACAAGCTTTAGCCATGTCGTTAGTGGAAGTATATGCATGGACCATTGATTTCTTCCGTCTGCAAAAAGGCGATGCATTCTCAGTGATATACGAAGAAGAGTATGTAGACGATACCACCTATGTTGGTCTAAAGCGCATTGTCGCTGCCAACCTTACCCATGTAGGGAATGATTTCTATGCGTTTCCGTACGAGAATGAATTGGGCTTTGACGATTATTATGACGAAGAAGGCCGTAGTTTACGCAAGACCTTCTTGCGTGCGCCACTGAACTTTACACGCATTTCCTCGCGCTACAGTGGACGAAGATTTCATCCGGTTCAAAAGCGCTGGAAGGCACATTTAGGGACGGATTATGCTGCGCCTACTGGAACACCTATTATGTCCACCGCAGATGGAGTCGTCATTGCGGCAAAGTACACATCAGCTAACGGTAATTATGTCAAGGTTCGCCACAACAGTACTTACACCACCCAGTACTTGCACATGAGCAAGATTAAGCCAGGCATTAAAAACGGCGTGCGTGTAAAGCAGGGCGATGTTATCGGTTATGTGGGTTCAACAGGTTTGGCCACCGGACCGCATGTTTGTTACCGTTTCTGGGTAAACGGCAAGCAAGTGGATCCTTACAAGCAAAAACTGCCCGATGCAAAACCGCTTGGGTCCGATCGTATGGATGCCTACAAGAGCTATATGACTGCGCTCAAACAGGAGCTCGATGCGCTGTAAGCGGCAGCGAAAAATCTAGATTAAGAACAAAAAAAGGCGCCCGCAGGGCGCCTTTTTTATGGGATTTAGCTCGAAAATTTCGGCTGCTCCTTTCGGATTAGCCGATCACGATATTGATAATACGGCCAGGTACGACAATCATCTTACGGACCTGCTTGTTACCAATCTGTGCTGCTGTGCGCTCATCGGCCATCACGGCTTTTTCGATATCGTCTTTGCTCATATCTAGTGGCAATTCCAATTGGAATCGAACCTTACCGTTAAACGAAACAGGGTAGTTCTTACTGCTCTCTACCAAGTAGCTCTCATTGTGCGTTGGATACTCAGTGTGCGTTACTGAACCTTCTCCGCCCAACAGTTCCCACAATTCCTCCGCAAGGTGCGGGGCAAACGGTGAGATCAGGCGAACGAGCGGCTCCAATACCTCGCGGTTATTGGCCTTCAGATCGGTCAATTCATTCGTCGCAATCATAAATGCGCTGACCGATGTGTTGAAACTGAAGTTCTCAATGTCTTCGTTAACTTTCTTGATACAAGCGTGTGCAGCTTTCAAAGCCTTTTTATCGGCCGGTGCATCGCTCACATTGAATGTCCCTCCTTGGTGGAAGAGCTTCCAGAATTTACGTTGGAAACCGGCTACACCAGAAAGACCTTGCGTATTCCACGGCTTGCTCTGCTCCAAAGGACCCAAGAACATCTCGTACATGCGCAATACATCGGCACCATATTTCTCAACGATATCGTCCGGGTTGGTCACATTGAATTTGGACTTTGACATCTTCTCCACCTCGCGGCTACAGATGTACTTGCCATCTTCGAGGATAAATTCGGCATCCTTGTATTCTTCGCGCCAATTCTTAAACGCTTCCACATCCAACTCGTCGCCTTGCAACAAGTTCACGTCCGCGTGAATGGCCTGCGTTTCATACTCGCCTTTAAGTCCAGCACTTACAAAGGTGTTGGTTCCGTTAATTCTATGAACGAAGGCACTGATGCCCTGAATCATCCCTTGATTGATCAGCTTCTTAAACGGCTCGTCAAAGCTGATGAAGCCCATGTCGAAAAGGAATTTCGTCCAGAAGCGCGAGTAGAGTAGGTGACCTGTAGCATGCTCAGAACCGCCCACATATAAATCGACTTGATTCCAATATTTAGTAGTGGCTTTCCCGGCAAATTCTTCGTTGTTGTGTGCGTCCATATAACGCAAGAAGTACCACGATGAACCCGCCCAGCCCGGCATCGTCGTTGTCTCCAAAGGATGGCCGTTGTAGGTCCAATCGTTGGCGCGTGCGAGCGGAGGTTCGCCGTCTTCTGTCGGTAAGTAGGCATCTACCTCAGGCAAGGTCAATGGTAAATCTTCGAGCGGCATCGTCTTGGCAATACCGTTCTCATAGTACACCGGAATAGGCTCTCCCCAGTAGCGTTGACGTCCAAAGATGGCATCGCGTAGTTTGTATTGGGTGGCTCCTTTTCCGTAGCCAATTCCTTCCAGGTGCTCAATCATTTTCGCCTTGGCGTCCATACACTCCATGCCGTTAAGGAAATCTGAATTCACCATTTTCCCTTCTTTGGCTTCAAAGGCCTCTACGCTCAAATCGCCACCGGCTACGACCTCTACGATCTCGAGGTCAAAGTGCTTTGCGAAGGCGTAATCGCGGCTGTCGTGACCAGGGACGGCCATTACGGCACCTGTTCCATAGCTCGCCAATACATAATCGCCGATCCAAATAGGCACCTTCGCACCGCTGATCGGATGCACGGCATAGGCACCGGTGAAACAACCGCTGATCGTTTTTGTATCCGCCATACGGTCGCGTTCGCTGCGTGCTGCAGCCTTGGCTTGGTAGGCTTCTACGGCCTCCCTTTGGTCGGCCGTGGTAATCTGTTGAACCAATTCATGCTCTGG
>JAAZVU010000055.1 GCA_018623275.1 Flavobacteriales bacterium | reverse complement strand
CGCATCCTTCTCTAGATTCCCAATACTCTTATTCCTTAAAGTAATCTTGCTTAGAGCGGATGCACCTGCATACTGAATTAAACCAGTATCATAAAATCTTAATAATGTACTAAGCATTCCTAGTTTAGGCCTGCTCTCAAAACAATCAATGATGGGTTGAACAAAATTCTGTTCTATCTCAGTATCGTTATTTATAAGGTACAGATATTCTCCTTGAGCCACCTTCATTCCTAGTTCATTTCCTCCGGCGAAACCCAAATTAACCTTAGAGTGAATAATTCTTAAGTCATAAGCAGTTGGGCGCTTGTACTCAAAAGGCTCAAGAGACGCATTGTCCACTATAATCAATTCAAAACGCTGATCAGAAAGCGCATTCAAAGACTCAATCAAAGCTATGGTCAATTCTGAATGGTTATAGTTGACAGTTATCAAGCTTATAGGTATCAATACTTAGTATTTTAATATATTTATCAAAAATAGAATTGACTTGTCATTATGAGAGTATCATTAACAACTCTATGTCTTGTTTTAACCATAGTTTCAATTGCACAGCCTAGGAATAAGATGACCTCGCGCGATTCTATTCTAGTTGAGTATCATCACAACCAAGGAGACCCGGTTTTTAATCCAGAACCAATATTGCTCATTCCCGAGAACACCTATGGCTGGACAAAGTCAATTGATGACAAATGGCTAATTGAAACTAATAGGCTTCCTATTTATCGAATGAGTTCTGACCTAAAATCAGCCAATTCCAAAGAGGCCGCAATCGGACAAGATAATTTTCAACATATGGCCTTCTACGAGATGGACATTGATACCAATCGTTTTCTTGTTTACGTCAAGCAATATTCAATGGGAGAGTATGAATATCCAATCACAAAGAGCGGTTGGAAAACCAAGAATGTGCTTTACTACGCAGTGATTGCTAGACCAACAGCAACAGATAGTCTGAAATCCATAGAGATAGATACTAATTTGAATTTCGGGTTCAGAATACTCGATGAGAAGTTAATTAACGATGTACCCAAAAAGGCATACAAGAATCCGTGGAAATACATTTCTGAAAAATTGTTTCTAGAACGGACAGATCGCAAGTTGGTCGTGCAGCTTGAGAAAAAAGATCAAGGTCAATTGAGATTCTTGGTATATTCTATTCACCCTGTATTTCACGACCCCGTGTCCTTATCTAAAGATTGGAAAGAACTTAACCGGAGTATTTATGCGGATAAGGAAACCTTGCACCGATTACACTACACCATCTTAGAATCTGAATGGTCTCAAACAATTCTTCCATAGGGAACAGCATTTTTGCAACAGTTGCCGGCTCGTTAAGCCTAACTGTGATAGTCTTAGCCTTGCTATTTTTTGAAGTTGGGGCGGGTATTGTGCTGATTTCAGCAATTGTTGCCCTTGGTTATATTGGAATAGTATCAAAGAATGCAAAATTTGGCTATTACATATTCTCAACGTTGTCCTTTGCATTTCCTTCCATAGAATTGTATCTAGGAGTCAGTCAGTTTGGGGTAATCTTAGATTCTATACTTTTTGTCACTGTTTTAACCTTGTTGTTTAAAATTCTTTCAGAGCAAAACTCTGAATTAGGGATAACAAGATTCAAATCCTTCTGGATATGGGTGCTGTGGATTTTATTTTCTCTACTTATTCAAGTAATAAATAGTGAGAACGTCAACTGGTTAAGCTTTATCTATGGTATACGTAGACAACATCTCAATCCTTTGGGTATTATTCTTTTGAATATCTTGGTTATAAAAACCAAAAGAGATTTTAGACAAGCTTTAGTATTCCATCTTGTTGGTGCAATATTATTGGCCCTTATTGCAGAAAGACAGTTCTTTTTAGGTTTCAATTCATTTGAAAACAATCTACTGCAAACTCCCTTTGGAAAAACACATTTACTTCCAGGTATAACTCGTTATTGGGGAGGTTTTACCGATGCGGCAAGCAGTGGTGTTGGGTTGTCCCTGATGATCATTGGATTAATTCCTTCCCTAATTAATCGCCAGATTATGAAGTATCCATTACTCTCCTTTTTATGCTTTGTACTCTTTTTGCATGCAGGATTGCTATCTGGTACACGTTCAGCGTATGCAAGTTTTGCTGCAGGTGTTGCAGTTGTCACATTTATGTATGTACGCCAAAGGATGCAGTTGTTTATAATACTACTTGGCTCCATATTCTATTCAGCTTTGAGATTCACTAGTATCGGAGACTCTTATACGATTATTAGACGCATCCGTTCTGGGTTTAATAGTGAAGATGCATCTCTCTTAGTTCGAATAGCGAATCGAGTGAAGCTAGATGATTGGCTTCTAACCCATCCCTTTGGAGCTGGAATCGGCTCAGCTTCTTTTGATAAAAGATTTGCACCCGACAGCTTTATGGCAACCTTTCCTCCCGATGGCTTATATGTTCTTATTAAGAGTGAGCTGGGTTATCCTGGACAACTATTTTTTAATACCATGATGGCGAGTATTGGATGCTACCTTTTGTATCGAACATTTAAGGCTCATGCCTTTACTGACACTAAATTGTGGATGGCCACATTTCTTGCCTTATTTATTGCCGCTCGAGTTTCTGACTATGCGCAAATGATTACGTTTCAGTTTCCTTTGGTAAACCTTCTTTTCTTCACCTTGGTGGCATTTGAAAAGTTTGAGAAATGGCCAAGCGTGACAATTTTTAAGCCAAAGGTTGAGGCTCCTTTTAGATAAAGTTAATTATTGAATTTGTACGATAACGGCACACTTGTTAATCCGTAATTGCCGTAACCAATCTAGGACAATATTGGAAGTAAAAAAGGGAGAGCTCATCGCTCTCCCTTTTTTACTCACTAATTCTTCCTATCTATCTCGATGTGGTCAGTAATCGTTTGAAAAAAATACGTATCTGAGAACGCTTCTTAGGGATTTCCCCTATGATATTCTCAAGCTCATAAAGATTTACGTTCATGAGTACAACATGATCGTTCTTAATATCTAGCTCATGTAATTCCTCCAGCTTAGAGCTTTCTGCATTGCCCCAAATGGATGTTGAATTAAGAACATAGAGGTTAATAGAGCGTCTAGTTACTAGAGTTTTGTTGTAGTTGTATTGCAAAATATTCGGATGAAGAACAATACTGACCTCAACACTTTCCTCCCCGAGGATGGTCATCGTGTTGATGTACTCTCTATAGTTATCCTTCAACCCTTCTTCTATTCCAGAAAAATCTGAGATTTTGTGCTTGATATCTTCCGCATCTAAAGTTTTCGAGAGAAAATCGATGGCCGTCTCCTTTTCACTATTCTCAGAGAATGCTATTAGATTAATTAAAACTGGCAGGCCTTTTAACCGTTCATTTCGGATCAATTGAATCAATTGATTCACTGATTTGCGATTAAGTTGAAGTTCATCAATCTCTAAACTTGTGGCCATCATTGACTTAGAAGGGAAACCTGCAATAACCTTCCTACCAGTGAAAAATTCCGCTCTGCGTTTAGTCTTAATACTCTGATCAAGTAGATCCTGTAAGAACGCAATGATATAAGGCAATAGAAAACCTAAAATGAAACTTATCAAGATGAGTAATAGCCTCTTAGACGGTAAAGCCTTCGTTGGATACGTAGGTTCTACAGATGTTCTAAGACCGTCAGAAGACAAACTCAAAGTTTGCTTGTGAAGCACTGCCTCATTAAGACCGTGTAGAATTTCAAGGTAATACTCTTCTTTAACTGCAATCTTGCGTTCAATCTTACTCAATTGTGAACCAAGAGGGGTCATCCGAGTATATTCATCTTCAAAGTACTTCTTTCTTTCATCAAAAACCGCAACTCGAGCTTTGCTCTCGTCTAACGCTAATGATGCATCTACCCAACTCTCCAGTAACTTTTGTACATCAACGCCATCAGTTGTTCTTTCAAAAACGGACTTATTAAGAAGGTCCGTCTTGAGTTGATTCTGAAGCTTGGCCTCCTCCTTACGAAGGGTTTCCAGTAACTTCTGATCATTCACCCCAACCTCGATAATGGCAATTTTTCGCTGAACTTCAGCAAGCTTATCCTTAACCAAGAGTAACTGACGACCGTATTTTAGTAGCTCTCTGTTTACTTCCAACTGGCGCTCCAGTTTCACTAATGCAGCCTTTGTGGCATTAAGGTTCGCTATCTCTTTCTGATACTCATCCTCCATGTTTTCCTTCATCATGGAAAGTGCTTCGGTTTGCTCATAGAAATTCAAAAGATTGTTTTCCGCTCTAAAGATTTTCATGTCATTCTCAGCAAGCTCAAGCGAGGCGGCAGCCTTTTCAAGCTCAGCTTCAAAATAAGCTACAACGTCTCTTGACATGTTAAGATTAATATCCTTCATCTTACCTATGAGGATGTCTAACATCAAGGACAACGTTTTTTGTGCAATACCAGGGTCCTGCCAACGATAATTAAGCTTTAATAAATCCGACGATCCAATGCGATACACACCTACCTTAGCTAAGGTTCTCAACCCGTAGGGCGATGTCTCGCTCAAGAATACATCGAAGTACTCTTGAGAGGTTATGTTCTCTTGCTTCCAGAGATCAATGGCTGCTCTTCGTTTTATCTCATTCTTTTCAGCACGCCATTTAAGTAGCGTTTCTTCTGGAAAGTAATCACGAAGATTAGCCATGCTCTTTTCAGAGATAATTCGCTCAACAGGATCAGTTCCTAAACTTAAATGATAAGACAACAACGCGGTACTTACTTCATCTAAAGTCTGTCTTGACTTAATGGTGTTAATTATGTTGTCCACCTTAGCGTTCATCGTCAAGAAATCTAATCTTGCTGGACCAATATCCCCTAGGTTAACAGAGGTACTTACCCCGGAGTTGAGCTCGGCTTCACTTTCATACTCACGGGGAAGGTTGATGGTAAGCAAAAAGACCACAATAGCGAGGGATGCCCCGGCTATGAACATCCATCGAATTTGCTTTTGGAGCAATCTAAAGAAATACAGTAAGTCCATTAAAATTTAAATTTTGAAAGGGGTACACCCACTATTCGTTCAAGATCAGTATATGCACTTTTATAAGCGGCATAACTTCTTTCATATTCAAGACCATATTTGGTCATTAGATCATACAATTGGCTTAATTCCGACAGTTGAATTTGTCCATTACGGAACTTCTCTTCACCGAGCTCGACCCCCATCTTACCCATTTGAATGGCTTTTTGATTGACCTCGAGCATTTTTTGGTACATAAAGAGATTATTGTAGAGCATGGTAACTTCTGCTGCTACGAGTCGCTCCGCATTTGCCGAGCCTTGAGCATCGGCATTCGCTTGAGCCTTGAGCGCCCTTTTACGATGTCTACGCGTATACAAATCGTCCCATGAAACTTCAACTCTTGCAAATAATGAATTGGGAATTCCTACGAAGGGTATATTAGGATCATTCGCAAAAAATATATTGTAGTTACCGCCAGATGTTGCCCTAACCCAATCCAAGCTTGTTGCTTTTATCTCATGCTCAAAAGATTCACTTTCGTACGCCCAACGCTTGATTTCTGGGTGATTCGCGATAGCGCTATCAATGAGCATATACAATGGAGGTATATACTTGGTGAGATCTGGCTTCAGCGTATCACTTACCGGCGTCTTGGTCAACTCTAATTGAGCGAATGACTGAAGTGAGGCCAATAAAAGGCCTATGGTTAGAATTCGTTTAAACATTTTCTTTCTGTAAAAGGGCTGGGAATGTTCTCAGAATAATGCTGAGATCCATTCGTAGGCCAACGTTTAGGGCGTATTTGATATCCAATTGCTTCCTCTCTGTTTCAGACATTTCTCCTTTCCCACGTTTCTCCACTTGCCATAAGCCCGTAATTCCTGCGGGCGCAAGAAATCGAGCTGCCCACTGATCTGTGGTTAATTCGACAGCCTCGTAAAGAGGAAGCGGTCTATTTCCCACAACACTCATATCGCCTTTCAATACATTGAAAAACTGCGGCAATTCATCTATGGAAGTCGAACGAATTATTCGACCTACACGGGTAATGCGAGGATCATCTTTTATCTTCAAAAAAGTAGGGGTTGCATTTTCTGCCTTTATCCTCATCCATTCAGCCTCACTGAGGCTTTCACCGTTATCTCCAATTAATATTTCTTTGGATGCACTCGTACCTGCCTCAACCTGTGGCCCTTTGACCTCCTCTGCTTCGTATTGGTTGAGCTTCTTCATCTCTGCCAATTTTCGATCGGCATTGACGTACATTGATCGAAACTTCAAAAAATCGAAAACATCATAACCTGTACCTACTCTCTTCGAGCGGTACAACACAGGGCCAGGACTTTCGATGTAAATGGCAATAGCAATAAGAAGAAGAATCGGGCTGATTACCACAAGAACGCTTAATGAAAATGCAATATCGAAGGCTCTTTTCCAAAAAGGGATTCGATAGTTGAACTCAACCTTTTCCCTAGGACTGTTATGCCCCGATTTAAGGAGTTCCTTTTTAAATGAAAGGAACTTCTCAAACTCAGCAACATTTGTAATGATCTCTGAGACACCGAGCTTTAACAGCAGAGCCTTTTCATGTTTATGTAGGTCTTTAGCCAAAACATAAAGTGGCACATCATAGCCCTGCTTCTTTAAGGCACCTATGACCGATTGCAGATTAGTCGCCATTGGCTCATGGTCAATGATAACTACACTCGGCTTGAATCGAGAATTCAATAGGCCCATTACACTCTTCGAGGTCTTAGCAATAAACTCATCCTTCATCACAAGAGACGTGAAGAATTCTGTATTGGATCCTATATAGTAAATCTTCTGCATTGCTGTTAGTTCAATGGACTTGTAATCGTCATCAAGTTGTTAATACGGTACTTGAGTTCTTTTGGATTAAATGGCTTAATGAGGTAATCATTTGCGCCCAATTCAAAACACTTCAATCGATCATCAACACTATCACGAGAGCTCAAAACAATAATTGGCAAACGGTTGAAAAACCCCGATCTTCGTATATATTCTACAAAGTCAAATCCATCCATTTCAGGCATCTGAAGGTCTACAATTATCATATCTGGCAAGTTTCCCTTATATAGCCACTCCAAAGCATATTTACCGTTCTCTTCTGTAATTATCTCATAATCCTCAGAGAGCGTTCTTTTCAAAAATGAGCGCATCATTGGCTCATCCTCGACAATAAGTATTGAACGTTTAGTTAGTACCATATTATTTCCTCTCAATTTCCTTGTTCTTAATCATGCGATATAAAGTGCTCTTGCCTATCTGTAGGAGGCTACTCACTTTTTCTAAGTCATTGTTGTATTCCTCTAAATGACTTTCGATAATCTCCTTGGTGTACTGTTTGAGGGTCTTCTCACCAACAGCAGTGAACTTATTACCTTCAAGTTGAGCAGTACTATTAATACGAATATCAGTGCTTTGAATCTCATTGGTTTCGGCTAAAACTGAAGCCAAATGAACAGTAGCCTTCAGTTCTCTAATATTACCTGGCCAATTGTGACTCATTAGGTCATTCAACGCCTCCTGGGATAATGTTTTGGGTATTTTTTTCTCCTCCAATGCAAATTCATCAAGGAACTTATTCGTCAATGCTACGATATCTGATTTATGATCACGCAGCGGATATAGGCGAATAGGAAACCCCATTAATCGGTAGTAAAGATCCTCTCTAAACAATCCGTCATTTACATAGGTAATAAGGTCTGCTTGTGAAGCCACGATGATTCGAGCATTGAACGGGATGTCTTTAGTGCCACCTACTCTACGAAACACTTTTTCTTGAATCGCCCGTAATAGTTTAGCTTGAATCTCCAAAGGTGTATCGCTGATTTCATCTAAGAATAAGATGCCATTAGCCGCTTCTTCAAAAACCCCTTTTTTTGTGGCTACTGCACCTGAAAAGGCACCAATTTCATGCCCGAAGAGGGTACTTTCTGCCAGTTCAACAGGAATGGCACTCATGTTTACTCCAATGAATGGCTTATTACTCCAATTGAGCCCTGAGTGTATAGTTCGTGCGACTACTTCCTTACCTGTACCGGTTTCCCCCATGATACTCACGAAAATTGAAGTCTCCTGCGCCTTAGATACCAGTAATTTGATACGCTCCATTTCGAACGAGTTCCCAACTAAAGTGTGCGCACCAAACTTTTCACGAGAATTACTCAATCGTCTGTATTCACGATTGAACTTAATTTGTCGTTCGGCTTTTTTAAGAGCCAACTTTAATTTCAACTCTAAAAAGTCATCCTTAACGATGTACTCAAATGCGCCATTATCAATAAAGCTTTCTGCTACTTCTTGATCTTGTTGGCCACTTATAATAATTATAGGGAGGTTCTTGGTAAACGAAAGGAAGCGCTCAACATAATCTAAGCCTTGCCCATCGGGTAAGAAATGATCTAGAATAACACAATCCACCGATTCATCCATGAACTGCAAAGCATCTGATAGTTCGTGAAAAACAAACACCTCAAAATCTGGATTCAGACTGAGATGGTGCTTGATCCTCTTGGCTACCATTTTTTCGTCTTCAATGACAAAAATCTTTATCATGCGTCTCGCATTAAGAATTACTACCTTATCAAAAGTAGGCTTTTATACACATTGCTTATTCTTGCAGAGAGAATTATTACTCAATATTTCTATTTGGGAGTACGTTTAAAAGACTTAGTAGAAGCGCTTTTAGCAAATAATCTCGATTTGATAATGACGAGCACAGAAATCGGTAGTGCCAAAATGGATTTGAATAACCTTTTTGAGAATAATGACCTTGGCGTCGCTAGCAAGACACTCGTTCCACCTAGAAGAATTGGAACTAGTAAAAACAAATTTTCGGGGTAAATGAGAATCAATGCTCCCCAAACCGCACTGATAGCTAAACGTAAACTTCTTTGTGGTGCTGAATAATGCAGGTGCTTATCTAGTAACTCAATATTCCTGAAGTTTTTGAGATGTGCTCTTCGAAACATATTCCGTGCTTCTATCCTGCCCCCTACCCAACGAGATCGTTGAGTTTCAAGTTCAGTTGTTCGAGCGATGGTAGCATCGGTTACACCGGGAGTTCTGAGGTAACTAAGGTTTTCTCCATGCTGTATTAAGAACAAGTCGAGCGCCTTGTCTTCAACATTGGTATTTTCAAATTCATTTACAAAACGCTTGTATAAATTGGCCTTAATGGCGAAACCTGAACCCAGTATAAATGGTGAAAGACTTAATGATAAACGACTGTGTAAAGCCAAAGTAATTCCAACGGTAGTATTCCAGTAATCCAGCACAGCCAAGGGAGTTTCAGGTTTTGTTTTCTCACGCTCAAGCTGCACCACATTCGTGCTTTTTAAAGCTGCACTACAAATTTTCAGCGCATTACTATAGATAAGATTATCTGCGTCCAAGATGAATAAATGCTCGTTTGTTAGCTCAATTGAATTGATCCAATTCTTAATCGCCTTCATTTTAGAACCTAGTGCCCCAGTCTCTAT
>JAAZVU010000006.1 GCA_018623275.1 Flavobacteriales bacterium | reverse complement strand
TTTGCGCCTTAATTGCTCTTATTTTTGTCAAAATCTAATCTCGATGAAGCTTCTATTTCAAAACGCACTAATCATTGATGTTAACAGTCCTTACAACGGACAGAAACTCGACATTCTAGTCAATGACGAAACCATAGAAGCTATTGGTAGCATTGATTCCTCATTAGCAGACGGTTGTATAGACTTGGAAGGTGCATGGATCACCACAGGATTGGCCGAGCTCCACTCAGATTTAGGTGAGCCCGGTAATGAGGAAAGCGAAGATTTGCAAAGTGGTTCAGCTGCGGCAGCGGCCGGTGGCTTCACCGCTGTAGGTGTAGTTAGCAACGGTCACCCTCATTACGAAAACAAAACAGGAGTAGAATTCATTCTAAATAAATCAGAAGCGGTTCCAGTGCATTTAGTGCCTGTGAGCACGCTATCTAAGTCTCGTAAAGGTAAAGAGCTCAGTGAGATGTTCGAAATGAACCAGTTAGGAGTTCAGCTTTTTGGCGACTACAAACAAGGTGTTTCAAACGCTAACTTGCTGAAATTAGGACTCTTGTACACAAAACCATTCGGAAGAGTCATGGTTCATCCTGAGAATCACGAACTCAGTGCAAACGGGAAGATGCACGAGGGTGCTACCAGTACCTACATTGGATTAAAAGGCATTCCAGTTATTTCAGAGAGTACACAGATTCAACGCGATCTTGCCATACTGGAATATACTGAAGGTGCAATGCACATCGCTTCAGTGAGCACAGTTGAAGGTGTAGAAGCAATCCGCGAGGCGAAAGCCAAAGGGCTCAATCTAACGGCAAGTGTCAATATTCACCACTTGGTATTCACTGACGAAGATCTTGAAGGATACGATACTTCTTTCAAAGTGAGTCCTCCAATCCGCACAGATGTAGAGCGTAGCGTACTATGGGAAGCGGTACAAGACGGTACCATCGATTGTATAGCTGTAGATCACCTTCCTAAAGATATCGAGCAAAAGCAGTGTGAATTTGATAATGCAGAATTCGGTATGGCAGGATTAGAAGGTGCGATTAGTGCACTACTCGACCGCTATGATATCAGTCCCGAACTGCTACAAGAAAAAATGAGCATCGCTCCAAGGTCTATCTTGAATTTACCTGAGCTTAAAATCACAGAAGGCGCTACTGCCGAGTTTACCATCTTCGCCAAAGGCGCCCAGCAAATCACAGCAATGGGTTCAAAAGCCTTTAACAATCCATTTAAAGGACTAGATGTAAACAACTATGTAAAAGGAGTTTACGTTAAAGGTGCTTATTTGTCGCTAGACGATTAATTGAAATGGATCTTAAGTCCATCGTAAGCTAAATTCTGCCCTTCTTCCAAGGTCTTTTCAACTTCTTCGTGTCGTCCCATGTAATGGCTCATGTGAATGAAGTAGGTGTGTTTTGCACCAATTTCGTTTGCCTTTTCTACTGCTTGCTCTAAAGTGTAATGACTAAAATGATTGCGATGGTGAAGTGCATCTAATACTAATATGTCTAAACCTTTTAGAAGCTCCATGGTCGATTCGGGAATTTGGTTCGTATCAGTCAGATAAGCCATGTCCCCTATTCTGAATCCCAGAATAGGTAATCTCCCGTGAATAATAGGCAGCGGAGTTATTTCTACTCCATCTATTTGAAACGATCCGTTATCATCGATGATATGAGCATCTATTTTAGGCGCACCCGGATAAGGCTGTTCTTCGAATGCATAGTCGTACACTTTCTTTATTCTGTCGATCACTCTTGATTGACCGTATACCTGCATGTTTTTGCCAGTGCGAAAAATGATAGGCCTTGTATCATCTAGACCAGCTATGTGATCTTGATGTTCGTGTGTGAATAGGACTGCATCTACCTCACTTAGTTTCTCGCGAAGCATCTGAGCACGAAAGTCGGGGCCTGTATCAATCTGAAGATGAACGCCATTGTATTCAACGTGAACAGAACTTCTTGAGCGGACATCTCTTGGGTCAGGGCTCTGACATACCTCGCAATCACAGCCGATAATCGGCACCCCTTGCGAAGTACCGGTGCCTAAGAAGTATAGCGTCCCTTTTTTCTTGCTCATTTGGTCTACTTTTTGCTGATTTTCCTAATGAAAACAGACCTTTCGAAGTTAGGAAGTTTTAAATTAGCGACAACAACGAATCTTAGCAGGATTAATGACTCCAAGAACCATACTTACAACCGCACAGAAAGCGCTCAAGATTAACTTGAACTCTGATATCTACGGGACTTTTGCAGAAATCGGTGCAGGTCAAGAAACAGTTCGTGAATTCTTTAGAGCGGGTGCAGCCTCAGGAACCATTGCTAAGGCAATGAGCGCTTATGATAAAGCCTTTTCCGACGACATATACGGTATTGAGGAGGATAACAGATATGTTACCCAGAGTAGATTACAGAAAATGCTCCGTCATGAGTATGGTTTGATTGAGAAACGCCTCGATCGTGCAAAGCACCCTAGCAAGACTTATTTTGCATATGCTAATACTGTCGCTACCATCAACTTTGCTAAGACCTTCAAAGGTCACGGTTGGATGGGTATTCGTTTTCAAACTTCCCCTGAACGCGATACTAACGATATTATTCTTCATTTCAGATTGCATGAAAATGAAGCGAAACACCAACAAGAAACTGTTGGACGTTTAGGTACAAATCTCATTTTTGGGGCTTATAAGTTCTATGAAGACCCAAAACTGTTTTTACAAAGCCTCTACGATAATATTGACCGAGACGCCATTGAGATTGATTTAATCAACTTTAACGGACCAGATTTCCAAGAAGTAGATAATCGTCTGATGTCACTGCAGTTGATCAAGAACGGATATACTGATGCAGTAATATTCGGTCCGGAAGGGAACAACTTACTTCCTGCAGAGCTTTTGTACAAAAAGCATGTTCTTGCTATGCGTGGTTCATTTAGACCTGTAACCAAGGTGAACATGGACATGATCAAATGTGGTTACGACATGTTCACTAGCGATAAAAAGGTGGATGCAGATCGTACGGTTGTTCTATGGGAAATCACGTTAAATAACCTTTTAGCTGATGGTGAGCTGGATGAGCAGGACTTTTTAGATAGGGCAGAAATTCTCTGTGCCCTGGGACAAACTGTTTTGATTTCGAACTATCAGGAGTACTATAAACTTGTCGACTACTTTGGACGATTCTCCAAGAAACGCCAGGGGTTGGTCATGGGGGTAAACAACCTCACCGAATTATTTAAGGACAAATATTACCGTGGACTTCAAGGAGGTATCTTAGAAGCTTTCGGACGCATATTCTCTAAAGACTTAAAGATTCTCGTCTATCCTTTCATTGATCATGAGAATAACGAGAAGATCATGCGTAAAGAAGACGCAGAAGTGCACCCACGCTTTAGACCCATTATCGACTATCTCATATTCCACAATAGAATCTTAGATATAGAAGATTTTGACCATGAGATTACCAACATTTTCTCACGTGAAGTACTCAGCCAAATTCGTTGTGGCGAAGAAGGCTGGGACGAGTGTCTACCTGAGTATGTGCATCATGTGATCAGAGACAAGAAATTGTTCGGCTATACAGGTGAGGCAC
Source organism: Flavobacteriales bacterium (assembly GCA_018623275.1). Lineage (GTDB taxonomy): Bacteria > Bacteroidota > Bacteroidia > Flavobacteriales > Schleiferiaceae > UBA10364. The sequence goes on along the minus strand of JAAZVU010000006.1, from coordinate 27,139 downwards.
AAGAAGCCTAAGCATTTGATAGCGCCGTCTTAAATCGGTCTAAACAACGCTCTCTTGCCCATTTGTGATCAACGATAGGCTCAGGGTATTTCGAAGTACCATATTCTGGTACCCAGCGCTTTACGTATTTCAATTGCTTGTCAAACTTCTCGAGCTGAGAGGTTGGATTGAAAACTCTGAAGTAGGGAGCAGCATCCAAGCCAGAACCACTGGCCCATTGCCAACCCCCAATGTTGCTAGCCAGATCAAAATCAAGAAGCTTTTCAGCGAAGTAGCGCTCTCCTAAACGCCAATCAATCAAAAGATGCTTGGTTAGAAAACTAGCTACAATCATGCGCACTCTATTGTGCATATATCCAGTAGCATTGAGTTCCCGCATGCCCGCATCAACAATTGGATAACCGGTTCTTCCCTCACACCACGCTTGGTAATGATCCATATTGGTCTCCCAAGGAATCAAATCATATTTAGGCTTAATTGCCTTTTCTCTACTGTTCGGGAAATAGTATAACGCCATTTGGAAGAAGTCTCTCCAAATTAGTTCGTTTACGAATGTATCGTTTCCGGCCAACCCTTTTCTAAGTAGTGATCTTACTGAAATGGAGCCAAACCTCAAGTGCATACCCAAACGTGTAGTCCCCTTCTCATTTGCAGGAAAATTTCTTGTCGCATCATAAGTCTTGATGATGCTCTCGTCTACAACCGAGGACGGCAATTCTATGGAAGTAGGCTCGAATCCCATTTCCTGTAAAGAAGGGATGGGCTTTTCATCTTGTTTGAGAAAATTCTCAAAATATACCTCGGTAGGATATGTTTTCGAATGGTATTCTGTGAGCTTCTTGCGCCAAGCCTTGCCATATGGACTGAATACCAAATAAGGCGTGCCGTCTGCCTTGACCACTTCATTCTTTTCGAAAATCACATGATCCTTTGCACCGATGACCTCTACCCCATTGTCCTTCCAGAAATTGAATACTTGCTCGTCTCTTTCTCGCGCATAGGGTTCGTAATCTCGATTCAAAAAAACCTGCTTAACATCATAGGTCTGCGCAAGATTTTTCATTGTTTCCAGCGGAGTGCTATGCTCTACTTGAAGTGTTGCACCCATTTTAGCCAATTGACGCTGTAATTGAGTCAATCGGTTGTGTAAGAAAGTGACTCTTGCATCCCTCTTATCCTGGAGTTTATCGAGAATGTTTTTATCGAAAATAAAAATGGGCACCACTGGATACCCACTTTTTAGTGCTTTCCATAGGCCAGCATTATCTTCCAACCTAAGGTCGCGTCTGAACCAAAAAATGCTTATTTCTTTCATCATCTAAATGACTCGAGAAATGCTTTTTTGTTCATGTCTTTTTCAAATTCTCCGTGAAAAGACATCGTAATGGTAGAACTGCCATCGTCTTCAATACCACGAGTCTTAACACACATATGATCTGCCTCTAGGTATACCGCAACGTCATTGGTGCCTAAGCCCTCCATAAGCGCCTCTGCAATTTGTCGCGTTAATCGTTCCTGTACTTGTGGGCGTTTAGCGTAGTGACGAACGATACGGTTGAGTTTACTAAGCCCTACTACGTTTCCATTTGGTATGTATGCCACATGACATTTACCTATGATAGGGACAAAGTGGTGCTCACAATGAGAATGAACCTTAATATCCTTTTCAATCAACATTTCGCTGTATTGAAACTTATTTGAGAACAATTTCATCTCAGGTTTATTCTCTGGATTCAATCCAGCAAAAGCTTCCTTAACGTACATTTTCGCTACCCTCAGCGGAGTGCCGTTCAAACTATCGTCCGTAAGATCTAAGCCAAGGATTTCCATGATATCACGGAATTTCTCAGCTATTAAGGCCACCTTTTCATCTTCTGTTAAATCAAAAGCATCCTCACGCATTGGTGTATCTATGCTCGTTCCAAGATGCGCTTCAACTAGTTGTTCTAGCTGTTCAGCAGTATATCCATTTTCGTGATGCGTCATAATTCTTGCTATTTACCGCTGTATTCAACGTAGTTACGTGGCGTTTCGTAAAGCGTCACTTTTAATTCTAATTCCTGATCTAAAACTTTACGCAGTCTATTCCATATCACGTAGGCAATATGCTCCGCAGTGGGATTTAGCGTTTTGAATTCCTCGACTTGGATATTCAAATTCTTGTGATCTAAGTAATCTTCGACCTCTGCCTTAATATGGTCGCGTAACACTTTCATATCAATTAAGTATCCCGTCTTTGGGTCTACATCGCCGGTTACATGGACAATAAGCTCATAGTTGTGACCGTGAAAGTATTCGTTGTTGCACTTTCCGAATGTACTTGCATTCTCGGATGCACTTAATTCCGGATTATGTAACCTATGCGCTGCATTAAAATGCGCCTTTCTACATACCGTGATCTTCATTATGCCAATACTTTAAGAATCGGTCATAGATGATTTTGAACCACTCAGTGTACTTTTCCGGATGTGACTTCATGTCCTCAGCCACCCAGTCCACTGATTTCCAGTCAAAACTATCGACTTCTTCAGGGTTAATATTTGGATCGTCGTTATAGCGGGCAATAAGAACATGATCTAGTTCATGCTCCGTTAAATCGTTGTCCAATTCTGCTTTGTAGATAAATGAAAAGATTCTCTTCACCTCGCAAGTGAACCCCATCTCTTCCATCAATCTTCTTCTGGCGGCTTCTTCAACAGTTTCTCCCTCTCTAGGGTGTGAGCAGCACGTGTTTGTCCAAAGCCCACCACTGTGGTATTTGTGCAAAGCACGTCGTTGAAGTAAAATTTCGTTGTTGTCGTTCATGGCGAAAACAGAGAATGCACGGTGCAATTTCGCCTTACGGTGCGCTTCCATTTTCTCCATCAGCCCAATCGGATTGTCGTCCGAATCGACCAGGATAACTTGTTCAAGCATTGTAATATGTTATATCCAGTTAATGGTGTGTCTAACGTACGAACTTAAAAACAAACCGTACTTCCTTTTGTTCGAAATACGCACGCGTTCATTGAGAATAATATCTGCGTGCGTACGACAGATTTTCTTGAAGAGGCTGTAGTAGTATACATAGGCAATGTAAACACCAAATCTTGCTCCTTTCGGGAGCTGTTTGATTCCTTCATATCCTGCCTTGAAGTCTATCTCAATATCAGCTTCAATTTCAGCCTTTACTCGCTCGTTGAATTCATTAAGATCTACTCCTGGGAAATAGGTCCTGCCTAAAGCGTGGTAATCCGCGTGTAGGTCACGTAAAAAGTTGATTTTCTGGAATGCTGATCCTAGCTGCATTGCCGGTTGCTTGAGCTCTTGGTAACGCTTTTCATCTCCATCAACAAATACCTTCAAGCACATGAGGCCTACTACTTCGGCACTTCCGAGAATATAGGCCTTATAACCCTCCTCATCGTAATCGTTCTTGTATAAATCCATTTCCATAGATTTCAGGAACGTTTCAATTAAATCTCGATCAATTTCAAAGGCATTTACTACTTGCTGGAAGCTGTTCAGAATCGGATTCAAGCTTATTTTCTCATCCAAAGCTAAATAGGTGTCTTTCCAAAATCTTTCAAGTAGTTCCTTTTGAGGATAGCCCTCGAAACTGTCTACAATTTCATCAGCGAAGCGTACAAATCCGTAGATCGCGTAAATAGGATCGTGATATTTCTTATCGAGACCTAAAATCCCTAAAGAGAATGACGTACTATACGCTTTAGTGGTCATTCGAGAGGTGCGTATGCTTACGCTGTCAAATAATGCTTTCATACCGCCTTCTTTATTCTGTAATCCTTCGCAATCTCTTTACTCACCACTTCTCCACTAATCAAACATGGAGGCACCCCTGGTCCAGGCGTTGTAAGCTGTCCTGCGAAGTATAAGTTACTTACCTTCTTACTCTTAAGTCTCGGCTTAAGGATTGCGGTTTGGTCTAATGTATTTGCAAGCCCGTAAGCATTGCCCTTGAAACTGTTGTATTCAGATTTAAAATCTTGGTACGCAAAGCTGCGCTTTACTACCACTCTATCACGAATAGAAGATCCTGTAAATTCTTCGAGCCTATCCATCATAAGGTTGTAGTATTTCTCTCGCACCTCTTCGGTATCACCGTCCATTCCTGGAGCCGTGGGCATGAGTAAGAACATGTTCTCACAGCCTTCTGGAGCAACCGTGCTGTCAGTTTTAGACGGGGCACTTGCATAAAACAACGGCTTAGTAGGCCACTTTGGATCAGTATAAATCTCATGTGCATGTTGATCCAACTCGTGATCAAAAAAGAGGTTGTGATGCAATACATTAGGCACCTCACCTTTAATACCTAAGTAAAAAAGGAGTGATGATGGGGCCATTTTTCTCTTGTCCCAGTATTCAGGTGTGTACTCCCGATACTCTGGAGAGCTTATTACTTGGTCAATATGATGATAATCTGCACCGCCAACTACAATATCAGCTGTGAATGACCCACCTTTTGTCAGTACGCTCACTATACGGCCATCTGAATATTTAAATCCAGTTACCTCGGTAGAAGTCCGAAATTTCACGCCTTGTTTTTTAGCCACCTTAATCATGGCCTGAATGATTTCGTTCATACCATTCATTGGATACCAAGTACCCAAAGACATATCTGCATAATTCATTAAGCTGTACAATGCAGGAGTATTTTGTGGAAGTGCTCCTAAGAAGAGTACAGGAAACTCAAGAATGGCTTTTAATTTCGGATGAGAGCTTACCTCCGCAACATGCTTACGGATGTCCTTTAGCATATCTAGCTGAAACAGCCCTTTAACGATACGGAAGTCCATAAACTCTGTCAACGATCGTCCAGGTCTAAAAACAAGGTCCCTGATACCTACTTCGTATTTGTAAGCACCTTGCTTCAAGAATTTTCGAAGTCTCAAACCTGACCCTGGGTCGAGACGATCGAACATTGCTTCAAGCTCTTCCATGTTTGCACTTTGATCCTCATGATCGTTTGGGCCGAAAACCACTCGGTAAGAAGGATCTAGTCTTACAAGGTTGTAATGATCTTTAATTTCTTCACCAAATTCTGCGAAGTAGCGTTCGAACACATCCGGCATCCAATACCATGATGGCCCAATATCGAAAGTAAAGCCGTCTTTTTTCCAAGACCGAGCTCTTCCTCCGAGTTGATCATTCTTTTCTAATACGGTCACATCATAGCCTTCTTTTGCTAAAAATGAAGCCGCGCTAAGTCCAGCAAAGCCGGAACCGATTACAATTACTGATTTCATGTGATTAGGTGGTAGGTAAAGAGTTAATAACGTTGGTCAGCAAGCTTTTCCATCATCTTTTTTCGGGCCAAGAATATCCTTGATTTCACCGTTCCTAATGGAATATTGAAGTGCTCAGCAATCTCTTCGTACTTGTAACCTTCATAATGCATAAAGAAGGCCTCAGTGTAATGTGGTTCGATAGAGTTAATCTGCTCCATGATGTAGTCATTGTCTACATTGGCATCCGTTAACGTTGTTCTGCTGGCCTCCCTACTATTTAAAAAATACTGGCTTTCTGTTTCGTCAACAAAAGTGTTTTGTTGCTTTTTACGACGGTAGTTGTTGATGAACGTATTCTTCATGATGGTATACAACCACCCCTTCAAATTCGTTCCAGTAGCAAACTTGTCTTTGTTTTTGAGTGCCTTGAAATAGGTATCTTGAATGAGATCTTGAGCATCATCGTGACGTTTGGTAAGTTTCATTGCAAGCTGCTGCAAGAAATCGTATTCACGATCGATTAATTCTCCAAATTCTGCGGTTGACATAACACATTGTTTAAGGTTGCTTCTTCAAAGTTAAACAATATGTTCAAACAATTTATCTAACAATGAATAAAATTTATTAAACAAATGTTTTTAGGAGCTACACAGCTGCAGAAAGCTCCTTTAAAGTCTTGTAAATATGTATGTTACTACCGTATGAATCTTTTCCAAAGTCATTGAATTGGTAGCCTGTTAGGTGCACCTGAACTGACCTGTCCTGGATTAGATCGTCTAAATCTTGGAGATATTCTGACAAGTATTCGAAATCTGGATTGGTCGTAAAGACAGAAATCAGGGCATCAACTTTCTGATTATCCAAAAGGTCTGTCAAATACTCTTTTGGAAGACTTTGACCTAAATAAAAGACCTTATCCCCTCTTTCCTTTAATACGTAGGCTAGGTATAGCAAGCCTATTTCATGAAGCTCATTTGCTGGTAAAAACAGTGCGAAGGTTTTACCGCCATCTTTAGCTTCCAAGGCATCTAAGGCAGCGTATAGCTTCTGCCTAATCATTGAAGACATAAAATGTTCCTGTGAGATACTCACAGAACCACTGAGCCAAAGTTTACCAAGCTCTTGGATATAATCACCAATGACCTTTTGAAAGGTGTCGTGAATGCCATGTTTTTCAGCACACTTATCCATGATAGCTTCGAAACGCTCTATATCAAAGTTGAGTGTGCTCAACTTTAACTCATTAAGCTCATAAGTGTAATTCCCTTCATATGGATCACAATCGTGGGCTTCTCTTGCGATTTCTTCCGAGCTTAGTTTGGCCACTTGACCAATTTTCCAATCGTGCTCCATAAGAATGCTGACATTCAGGATCACTCTAAGATCATCATCACTGTAATAGCGAATATTGGTACTGGTGCGCTTTGGAGTGATTAGCTTGTGACGCTGCTCCCAAGCGCGTATAGTATGCGCTTTGATGCCACTTAGCTGTTCTAGATCTTTTATGGAATAACGAGACTTCACCTAATTAAAACTATATGTAAGGGAAATTGTTTTGTTCGACACAAGTATAAGTAATTACCACTAACTCACGAATGATGCTTTAGTATATTTGCGCTTTAAAAATTCATTCATGACAATCGAGCAGGAAATCAGCATTAGAAGAACCTTCGGCATTATCTCTCATCCAGATGCCGGGAAGACTACCCTTACAGAAAAGCTTCTCCTTTTTGGAGGTGCTATTCAAGAGGCTGGTGCGGTTAAAAGCAACAAGGTTAAAAAGGCTGCAACATCCGATTTCATGGAAATAGAAAAGCAACGCGGTATATCTGTTGCAACTTCCGTAATGGGGTTCTACTACAAGGATAAAAAAATCAATATTCTAGATACCCCGGGTCACCAAGACTTTGCAGAGGACACCTATAGAACGCTTACTGCTTGTGATAGTGTCATCGTAGTGATTGATGTCGCAAAGGGCGTTGAGCCACAGACGGAGAAGCTGGTACAAGTTTGTCGCATGCGCGCAACTCCTATCATTGTATTCATTAATAAACTAGACCGGGAAGGAAAAGACGGTTTTGATCTCATTGACGAAGTTGAGCAGAAGCTAGGCTTGACACTTTGCCCGCTCTCCTGGCCTATCGGTATGGGGCAGCGCTTTCAAGGCGTATATAATATGTGGGAGAAGAACCTCAATCTTTATAGTGCAGATAACAAGCAAAAGATATCTGAAGGAACGGCATTTGAAGATGTAAGCTCTCCGGAATTGGACGAATTTGTTGGAGAGGAAGCAGCAAATGAATTAAGAAACGATTTAGAGCTTTTAGAAGCTGTATACCCTTCGTTCGATAGAGATGCATATTTAAAGGGAGATCTTTGTCCTGTATTTTTTGGGTCAGCATTGAATAATTTTGGTGTTCGTGAGCTATTAGACTGTTTCCAAGAGATTGCTCCTGAACCACAGCCAAAAGAATCCGAACAACGCTTGGTACAGCCCAACGAAAAGGAATTCTCTGGGTTTGTTTTTAAGATTCATGCCAACATTGATCCGAACCACAGAAACAGGATTGCCTTTTTAAAGGTGGTGAGCGGTAAATTTGAACGCAACAAAAATTACGTCCACACTAGAAGTGGAAAATCGTTCCGTGTTAGTGCACCAACTGCATTCATGGCTTCAAAGAAAAGTACCATTGACGAAGCGTTTCCAGGTGATATCATAGGTATTCCGGATAATGGCACGTTTAGAATTGGTGATACATTAACCTCCAAAGAAGAGTTGCACTATAAAGGCATTCCTTCTTTCTCTCCTGAACATTTTAGATTTATTAATAATGCAGATCCATTGAAGGCTAAACAGTTGAACAAGGGGATTGACCAGTTGATGGATGAAGGCGTTGCACAGCTTTTTACGCTTAAGCAGAATAACCGTAAGATTATTGGAACGGTTGGAGCACTTCAATATGAGGTTATTCAGTACCGCTTAGAGCATGAATACAATGCGAAATGTTCCTACGAGAATTTCCCAGCGTTCAAAGCTTGTTGGATAGAGAGCAACGATGAAGATCAATTAAAAGAGTTTTCGACGTTAAAGCAGCGCTATTTGGCAGAGGATAAATACGGACGACTCGTATTCTTAGCAGATTCGCAGTTCTCACTGCAAATGGCCCAGGATAAATTCGATAAGATAACGTTCCACATGAAGAGCGAATTCTAATGAGTCACATTATAAACTACCGTCTCAATCAGTTTTCGTGGGCAATAGCGGCACTTTTATTTCTGCCATTATTGTTCACCAAAGGAATGTTCTTTGATGGGCTCACCTATGCATCCATCGCTCGAAACCTAAATGAAGGAATTGGTTCTTTCTGGGTGCCTTCATACACCCCTACCGTGCATCCTGAGTTTTATGAGCACCCTCCCTTCTCTTTTGGATTACATAGTGTGTTTTATAGATTGTTTGGAGACCAACCATGGGTAGACCGTATGTATCCTTATACGATGTATGGTCTTAGTGTTCTCATGCTCCGTCGCATTTGGGTATTATTTGTACCCGCCGGGCACCGTGCTTGGATTCCGCAGCTACTATGGACCTTGACTCCCACTGTCATTTGGGTGCATCAAAATAATATGCTTGAAGCACCGTTAGCTGCAGCTGTTCTCTGTGTAGTGTGGTTATTATTCGAAGGAACTATAAAAAAGAATTATTGGTGGAGCCTTTTGGCGGGTATAGTATTTTTCTTCAGCCTCGGTGTTAAAGGGCCTGTGGCTCTATTTCCATTGATGACTTTACCCATTTTGGCTACACTTTACAACGAGCACAGAAAGGCTGCTTTGATTTCTATGCTCATCATGATCGTTATCTTCAGTAGTCTGTTCTCTTATTTTTACTTGTACCAGCCGGCATTTGAAAGCTTTTTCTCTGCCTATCTCGATAGACAACTGATGCCAACACTTTTAGGTGATCGAGAACAAGCTGGTGGAGCCCTACAAAGTATCCTTGAAGTATTGAAACAACTAGCGTTGCCGATATTGGTAACGGTAGTTTTTCGAATCCGAAAGAAGGCGTCTTATTCATTGCAACGTGGTAGCGTATTCTTCTTCCTATTAGCCTTGTGCGGAACACTTCCCTTCTTGTTTATGGATCGCCAGCACCATTATTACTTTATGCCGGCTATGGCCTTCTGGATGTTGGCCTTTGCAATTCACTTAGCGCAACACGAGTATCCTTGGTCTATTCAGCGTAAGAAATGGGTGAAATTCATTTCTCTGGCAAATCTATTTAGCTGGGTTGTGGCAATTGCTTTGAGTATCTATTTCTCGAAAAGCCCCTCAAGAGACAAGCACATAATTAAAGCATTAGAGACCATTGATAGTTCGTATCAGCCTGGATCGATTCAAGTCAAGGCATTGCCGGAGAACTGGCGTTTAGTGGCCATAGCAGAACGATACACCGATTTCCATTTGACAGAAAGTGATTCAGAATACCTAATTCTCATGGAGCCTACCAAAGACGAAGATTTCGAACTTATCGAGACCTATCGTAAGACAGCATTGCATCTATATAAAAAGCGCCGCTAACCTGACGATTAACGGCGCTCTCTTGTTCTATGTGGTGTAGGATTTACTCCTCTCCTTCCATGAATTGTTGCATGACCATATTACTTACGCCCATGTTGCTGAAACCTCCATCATTGTAAAGATTCTGCATAGTAACACGACGCGTTAGATCTGAGAACATCGTAACAATATAGTTTGCACAATCCTCAGCAGTCGCATTACCTAGTGGAGACATCTTCTCTGCATAGGCAATGAATCCATCAAAACCCTTAACTCCAGAACCAGCAGTGGTTGGTGTAGGACTTTGAGAAATGGTGTTCACACGAACGTTGTTCTTCACACCCCAGTGGTAACCGAAGCTACGAGCGATACTCTCGAGGTAGCTTTTATTATCCGCCATATCGTTGTAATCTGGGAAAGTACGCTGAGCTGCCATGTAGGTTAGACCTAGAATCGAACCCCATTCATTCATAGCATCCTTGTTCCAAGCACATTGCATCACCTTGTGGAAACTTACTGCACTGACGTCCCAGCCTTTTTGTAGCCAATCGTAGTTCAATTCCGTGTAATGTTTTCCCTTACGAACGTTCACACTCATACCTATAGAGTGAAGAATGAAATCTATTTTTCCTCCGAAGTGCTCCATAGCACCGTCGATAAGAGCATTCAAATCATCCAAATTTGTAGCATCTGCAGGAATGATAGGTGCATCGATTGCCTCTGACAAATTGTTCAACTCTCCCATACGCATCGCGATTGGAGCATTTGTCAATACTACTTTACCGCCTTGAGCATGGATGGCTTCTGCTGCTTTCCAAGCGATTGAATCTGAATTAAGTGCGCCAAATACGATACCGCATTTGCCTTCTAATAATCCGTTTGACATACGTTTTGTGTTTTTTCGTAATTCAAAAATAGCACTTACTGTGCTTTGAGCAATGTCTTCGCCTGATTCTTAGCAGCTTCTGTTATGTTTTCACCGCTGAGCATACGAGCGATTTCTTGCTCTCTTTCCTCTGGAGTCAAAGGAACGACATTCGAGGTTGTAGAATTTACCGCTTGTGATTTTGATACCAACAAGTGAACATCACCTAAGGCAGCCACCTGAGGAAGGTGGGTGATGGTTATAATCTGTTGTTTTACAGACATTTGCTTCATCAGCACACCTACTTTCTCCGCGGTAGAACCACTAATTCCCGTGTCGATCTCATCAAAAACCTGAGTGCTAAGCCCAGAATCTTGGCCTAAAACCGCCTTGAGTGCAAGCTTTACACGACTCTGCTCTCCTCCTGATGCCACTTTGCTCAAGGACTGCAGTTGCGATCCAGGATTAGCCGCAAATAAAAGATTGGGTAGATATAGGCCATGAGCACCTAAACTTCCCTTATTCCAAGCCAATTCAAGTCTTGCTTTGGGCAAATCCACACGCTCAAGGTATTCATTTAGGGTACCCTCGATATCTTGTGAGGCCGCTAATCTAAGCGATTGCATTTGTTCTCCTAGCTCTAGCAACTCGCTTTCCAGCGCTGTCTTCAAGTTGCTCAAACGGACTAATTCTTGGTCTTTGTTCTCTAAAACAGCGATGCGCTCGCCTATAGATTCGCGTTTGTGCTGAAGTTCCTCAACGGTAAGTACCCTGTGCTTTTTAACCAGTGCATCAATGGCCGACTTCTCTTGCAGAAGGCTGTTATACTCACTCTCTGATATGCTGTTATTCAATCCTGAAGAAATAGCTCTCTCCACTCCCTTTATTTCGGAAATTGAATTTCTAACCAATTCTAATTGAGCGATTAATGTCTCATCATTTGAAGCACTCATTAAAGCAGATTCTAACGAGTATAGTTGGTCCAAGAGGCCATTCTCATTGTTAAGAATGGCGCTTGCCTTCTCATAAGAAGATTGCTCGTTCCGTATAGATTTGGCTCTGAGAATCTCTTCTTCTAGTTCGAGATACTGTGCCTCTGTAACTGGATTTTTACTGAGCTCTTCGTAAACGAATTTCAAGTAATCAAGATCTTCAGATGGGCCTATTCTTTCGAGCTCATCAATAGCGAGCACTACCCTTCTGTATTCGATAAACTTCTCTTGATAACGCGCTTTTTCGCTGTCAAAAGTCACAAAGCTATCAATGAGGCTAAGCTGCTCAATAGGACGATGAATGAGACCTTCATCTTTTTGGGAATTAATATCAACTAGATGAGCCGTGATCTCCTGAAGAGCCGAAGCTTTTGTTGGCGTGTCGTTCACAAAGCAACGCGTCTTTCCGCTAGGCAGGATTTCTCTCCTGAAGGTAGATTTAGGCTCGAAATCCACTTCAAGTACTGCGAACGCCTCTTTTAGCGAAGCATCAATATCAAGTACGATTTCAACTACGGCCTTTTGATCGTCGTTCTTGAGGAGTCCTTTAGTAGATATACGCTTACCAAGCCCTGCATTGAGTGCTCCTAATAAGATACTCTTTCCTGCTCCGGTCTCTCCGGTCAATACAGTGAGCCCTTGACCAATATCTAAATGGAGTTCATCTATTAAGATGAAATTCTTGATGTAAATGCTTCTCAACATCTTATCGGCCAAATTTAGAATACGAACTAGCGTGGGTTCGATCTATGGATTCCAACATAGCTTGTAAACCCTTGATATCCACACCTAAGCTCTCGGCTTCAGAATAAAGACTGATGATCTCCGGGTTCTTTGCATCGAAGAAAAGATTCATCAAATAACTGTTTGGCCGCTTTTGGTTGGGCTCTTCTAGTTTTCTCAAGGCAGTGGTTATCGTGGTGAGGGCTTGCTTATGATTATTGCTCATATGCATTAGATCCAGCCCTTGACGATGATAGAGGTACAAACACTCTTTTACAGGCTCAAAAGCTGGAGAATTTAGTGCATCAGATATCCAAAATCTGTTTTTATTGCCGTCGAAACTCTTCCAACCACTTGCTCCTCCACTACTCTGAGCGGTAGTGACAATGCTCTGAGCAATAGCAAATTCGGCATCTCCGCCATTGGACTTGTAGGTACTTCGATCCATACCTATGATGGTGTAGGCGTAGAAGGCCAAGATGCTACTAAGATTAGTAGTGAATGTATTTTGCTGGAATTCTATTGGTTCATTTTCACGGTAACTAAAGACCACATCCTTATCCAAAACATTCAGAACGGGGCTGTTGTACTGTGAGCCATAAATTGGCCGAGAATACTGAACCTGGAGATTTCCGTCGAAACGGGCGCCATTCATTGCTTCAATAGTTAAGATGAAGCTACACGCAATGCGCTCCTCGTCTGCATACTTATGCTCGGTGAACGTATATCCATTCAAAAAGCTTTGAAGCGTATTCTCGAGCGAAACAAACACATCCTTATTCGTCGCTTGAACCTCAGGGCTAAGCACTTTCACAGTAGCACGTAACTCTTGTGCCATAGCGGGCAAAGTGCAAATACTGAATAATATGAGGAGTAATAGCTTACGCATTGGTCAGATTAAATTCATTCATGAACAATTCAAGTAACGACTTTCCAAGCGTAATCTTGCTTGTAAGTGGAAAAGAAAAAGTTTTCCCATCTGCCGTATAAACAGTGACTTCGTTGGTATCTCCTTCAAAACCCACCCCTTCTTTGCCAAGTGTATTTAAAACTATGGCATCTGCATTTTTACGGGCCAATTTATCCTTGGCATATACCTCTCCATCATGGGTTTCGAGCGCAAATCCGACTAAATAGCCTTTTCGATTTTCTTGTGTACCCAGCGTTTGAAGGATATCAGGCGTCTTCTCTAATGAAATGACCATAGACTGCCCTTCGTCTGTTTTTTTGATTTTATGCTGTGAACGAGAGGCTGGTTTGTAATCGCTCACTGCCGCTGTACATATGGTAAGATTGCTTTGAGCGAAATCAGAAAGCATCGCCGCTAACATTTCATCGGCACTTGTGATACGGCTAACCTGCATTCCGTGTAAATCTAAAGTTGCTTGGGTAGGACCAAGTACAAGATGGACTGAAGCCCCTAGATCTCTTGCAGCTGCAGCAAGTGCCGCGCCCATTTTACCGGAACTGTTGTTGCCCAAGAAGCGGACAGGGTCAATATGTTCGTGAGTAGGTCCTGCATTGATCAAAACCTTTTGACCAGCCAAAGGGAGCGAGGCTTTTAAATACTCCTCTAAGTGATGAGCTATTGCTTCAGGCTCGGCCATTCTACCTTTTCCTACTAAACCTGATGCCAATTCACCGAAGTCAGCATCGATTATTCCTATTCCACGCTCTTTCAGTAAAGCAAGGTTGTCGGAAGTCGCGCCATTCGCATACATGTCCAAATCCATGGCTGGCGCTACAAATACGGGACATTTAGCACTGAGATAAACAGCTGTGAGCAGGTTGTCACAAGCCCCTGTTGCCATTTTAGACAAGGTGTTTGAAGAGGCGGGAGCGATGACCATTAAATCGGCCCATAATCCCATTTCCACATGGTTGTTCCAAACACCATATGTTTTTTGCTCTTCTTCAATGAAGGCGCTGTATACAGGGCGAGTGCTTAGGGTAGAAAGTGTCAAAGGGGTGACAAAATCCTTAGCAGCATCTGTGATGACCACCTGGACTTCGGCACCCCTTTTTATGAGTTCTCTTACTAAATGAGCGCTTTTGTAAGCAGCAATACTACCCGAAACTCCGAGCAGAACTTTGCGATTGTGCAAAAGACTCATCTTGCAGGACTTATTTCTCCTCTCCTTCTCTTCTGAAGTAGATGTTATCGTCTAGCCACTCTTGCATCGCAAGTGCAGTTGGCTTTGGTAGGCTCTCGTAGAAACGGCTTACCTCGATTTGCTCCTTGTTTTCGAAGATTTCTTCAAGAGATTCAGTAGATGAAGCAAATTCTTGCAGCTTAGCGTGCAATTCTTCACGGGTATCATCATTGATCTGCTCGGCACGTTTCGCAATGATCGTCAACGCTTCATAGATGTTCTCTGTTGGCGCGTCAATCTTGTTTGTATCGTGCGTTCTAGTGGTTTTATCCGCTGGCATTTTCTTGTAATCCATGTGCTTCGGGATGTATTTATTTATTCAATTTACGTAATTCTGGGAGGTATTCACTTTCCGGGAATATCTCTTCGAGGTCATTCAATGCTGTATTGGCTTCAATGAAGCGCTCCTTTTGTAATTCTTCCACGCTATTCTCGGCCAATTTAAATGCCGCCTTCGCTTTCAGATACATTGCCTCTTCTCTAAAAGGAGTATCAGGGTATTCACTAAGCGTAGTTGTGAAAGCTGTCATTGCAGCCTTGTACTTTCTTGTCTTGTAGTACTGCTTAGCTATTTCATAGCTTTTTAGCTCTAATCGTCCACGAAGATCTTCCATGTACTCATTGCACTGCTCAATGCGCGGTGAACCTGGATGAGTGTTGATAAAGAGCTGTAATTCGTTGATCGCCTTGTAGGTATAGGCTTGATCCAAGCTGTGTGTAGGAGCTTCCAAATAGTAGCAGTATGCTGTGAGGTACGCAGCCTCATCTGCCTGCTCGTTCTGAGGGAACGTTTTGTAGAAGTTCTTGAAGTGGTAACCCGCAAGGATATAGTCCTTCTGTAAGTAAAGGGTATTTGCGTAATAGAAATAGACCTCTTGCGCCTTTTCTGTACCGCGATATAGCGTGATCAATTCATCGAAAATTGGATACGCTTTGTTGTATTCTCCAGCTTCGTAGTACTCGACAGCCTTGCTGAATTTAAAATCTAAATCCTTGCTCTTAAGCACCTCCTGGTATTCACCACATGAAGTCGCGAAAACAACTAATAGTAGATATATAAAGATTTTCTTTCCCATCATTGACGGGCAAAGGTAAGCTATTTACCAAACTTGTAAAGAGGAAATATCATCATAATCCCTTCCGTTCTCTACATTATTAACAAGCCTTTGAACCAATTCTTCTGCATAATCTGGAAATTCAATTTGAATAGGCTCATATGAAACTAAATAACGTTCCCAAATCTGCGCACCGTCCTCATTAAGCGCATAGAACACAGAAACGCCAAGACACTCCGCTCCTACTGCATTTGCGGCCTGCTCGTATTGTCCTTTTATTGGACTGATTAACAACTTTTTACCACAATACAATGCCTCTGAAGGAGCTTCGAAACCAGCACCGCAAATGAGGCCAGCGCAAGTTCTGAAACTTTCGAGGTAGGCTCGAACACCTACGGGCTTAACTCTCGTATTCCCTGAAATATATTCCTTTTCTACTCGAGAGAAGAGTTCAAAACTGTGGTTTGGGAATTGGGCCGTAAAAGCCACAATTTCCTCCGCAGAATAGGAAGGCAAGTAAATGGTGTAATGTCCCTTATCCTCTAGTTCTAAATCTAATATATCCTTCCTGATAATGGGCGGTAAAATGAATGAATCGTAGGGTTTGAAATGAAATCCCACCGCATATTTTGATGGGGACATGTTCGCAATAACCCACTCCCAATGCCAAACGCGCCGCTTCGGTCGAGGAGTATCTTTCGACCAATATGCCGCTTGATGGCTGAGCTGTAAGGACGGAATTCCTCTCAATAAACAAGCATAGGAGGCGACCGCTTCGAAATCTATAAAGACGGCATCGTACTCCTTAACCTGTAAACTGAAAACATCTCGTAAAAATCTTAAGGGCTTGTTTTTAACTAGACTACGCCAATAACTCACGGCACCTTTGGAATCATAAACCATGGTGAGGCCATGGTAACGGTATTTGATTTCAAACCCTAAATCAAGATCGCTTTGGGTTCCAGCAACTAGGACTTCTACATGAGCATACCTACTGATTCGAGGCACAAGGTCTCGAGCGCGAGCAACATGACCATTACCGGTTCCTTGAAATGCGTACAGGATTTTCACGTTAACTGTTTAAGAATTCTTCAGTGAGCTTCGAAATTAATTCTTTTGGCGTCAAATGTGCATCCTTTTCATCCTCATCTTCTTGCTCTGGAGTGCCATTTTTCGGGGTGGTTAAGAAATTATGCTCGTAGAGCGACCACTGGCCTCGAACATATTCTAAAGCGGTACAATTCTCAATCCAATCTCCTGAATTTAAGTACATAACAGAGCCTTGGTTAGTGGAAATTTCCCGCATTACCGGCTGGTGAATATGACCACAAACCACAAAGTTATATTCCTTGTCAATGGCCAATTCCGCTGCGACCTTCTCAAAATCGCCAATGAATTTCACCGCTCCCTTTACGCTGTTTTTAATACGTTTAGAGAAGCTGTATTTCTCCTTGCCGAATCGTTCTAGAATCTTGTTTAGGAACCTATTCAAAACAATTAGAAAATCATAGCCCCACCCTCCCATTTTAGCAATGATTTTGGCTCTGTGAATGCTGTGGTCAAAAATGTCTCCATGGAAAAACCAGGCCTTCTTTCCGTCAAGCTTTAGTATGAGATGGTTTCTTAGAAAAATGTTGCCAAGGTTCCAATCTGTGAATCGGCGCAAAGCTTCATCATGGTTGCCAGTAATGTAATGCACCTTGGTCCCTTTACTTGCCATTTTGAGAAGGTTTCGAATCACCTTCAGATGCTCTTTAGGAAAATAGGACTTCCTGAAATTCCAAATGTCTATAATATCACCATTCAGTACCAAGACCTTTGGCTCTATGGTTTTAAGATAAGCATTGAGTTCTTTCGCATGACAGCCATAGGTGCCCAAGTGAATATCACTGAGCACACAAACATCTAATTTCCTTCTCACTCGCATATTCGTGGTGGTATAGGAACAAATGTGAGAAAGACTGGCAAGCAACGTATTAACTGCCTGTTAGCCTTCCTTTATGTAAGCTTTTGCTTTGTGTTTAGAGTAGGTTAAGCCCTGCCAATTCTGATTTGAGCGCATCTTTCAGTCCTTCACTAGCCTCAACTAGCGGTAGTCTAACCGTATCGCCACAGATACCTCTATGCTGCAAAGCAGCTTTAATCCCAGCAGGATTGCCCTCTGCGAATAGAAGGTTGGTTAGATTGAAAAGAGCAAGATGTGCTTCTTTGGATGCTGTCCAATTTCCCGAAGCAGCCTCATCGTATACTTTACAGAAAACTTCTGGCACCCCTTGACCGCTCACCGAAATCACTCCGTCGCAACCTAAACCTAACATTGCGAATGTCAGATTATCATCACCGGAAATGATTTTAAAACCATCTGGTCGACCTAAGACAATCTCAGTAATCTGATCAAGATTCCCACTCGCCTCTTTAATAGCGACAACATTTTCAAAATCATTCGCCAGGCGAAGCGTAGTTTCTGCACTGATATTGGAGCTTGTTCTGCCTGGCACATTGTACAAAATGATAGGCAGCTTAGATGCTTCACTCAATGCCTTGTAATGCTGGTAAATACCTTCTTGAGTAGGCTTATTGTAATAAGGGCTGGCGCTCAAAAGCGCGCTTACTCCTTCAACATTAAATGCGGCCATTTCTTGAGCTACGGCCACGGTGTTATTACCGCCAATACCGAAAACGACAGGCAAGCGACCCCTATTTTTCTCCAGGACAAATTCTAAGATCTCATAGCGTTCTTCCTTGGTTAGCGTCGGGTTCTCTGCGGTTGTCCCGTTGACTACAAAGTAATCTACTCCTCCTTGAATACATAATTCTAACAAGCGTTCTAATCCAGCAAAATCTACAGACAGGTCTTGGTTAAACGGGGTGATTAGGGCAACTCCCACACCACTAGGTACAGCATTATTCATGGTTAATCATCTTTAGGTATTCCACTAATGTCTTTAGCTTTTCCTCTAAGGAATGGTCGCCGTCGACAGTGAAATCGGCATTATTATAGGTTCCTTGCAAATCTACGCGAAGCGCATACTTTCTAGCATACCAATACCACCCTAAGACATCATCATTGCACAAATTCAAGACAAAATGTTTGTTTTCTGTCATCATAGGTAGTGCAACCGAAGGCTCGCCTTTAAGATTAAGGTCATTAATATAAAGAATGCTGCTATTGGCCTCTTGCTCTTTTAGCCGTTTTTCTTTGATCAATCGGACCCCTTGAGCACGTTTGAAGTAATGCTTAACCGTGGCCAATTCTGCTTCAGTGTTATGAATAACAGTCACAGAAGAGTTCTCATCGAGCGCAATGTTAGTGCTTGGTGGCGCAGCCTTAATAAGCTGTTTTCGATAATAGTTTTTCAGGAATCTCATAGGCCGAGTAACTCAATAAAATCTTGCTCACTTAGAATCGGCACCCCTAATGATTCTGCTTTCTTCAATTTCGACGGTCCCATACCCTCACCAGCAACCACATAAGTTGTTTTACCACTGATGGACCCTACATTCTGACCACCGTATTTTTCAATGGTGTCCTTCAGTTCATTGCGGCTAAACTTTTCGAAGACCCCAGAAACAACGATCTTCGCCCCAGTGATTGGACTTTCAGTAATGCTTTCCTCGGTTTGAACTATCTCTAACTGTACACCCGCTTCAACAAGAGCATCAAGGACCAAAGCATTGTTCTCAGATCTGAAATAGCTGTGAACTTCACGTGCAATAACCTCTCCCATTGAATCAACCGCAGTAATATCCTCTATGGAGGCTTGTGCTAAAGCGAACATCGAACCAAAGTGTTTAGCTAGCTTTTTCGCCACCGTGGCACCAACGTGTCTGATTCCTAATCCGAACAACACACGTTCAAAAGGAACTTCCTTGCTCTGCAAGATTCCGTCAAGTATATTTTGAACGCTCTTCTCCTTAAATCCTTCCAATTCAATCAACTCATCGAAAGTGAGGGAATACAAATCGCCAGGGTGTCTAATAAGGCCTTTTTCAACGAAGAGTTGCACAGTTTCACTTCCCATACCTGCAATATCCATGGCCTTTCTACTGATATAATGTTCGATCCTTCCACTCACTTGTGGCGGACAACTTTCAGTATTCGGACAGTAGTGCTGGGCTTCTCCGTCTTTACGAACTAAAGCAGTTGCACATTCAGGACATTCTTCGATAAAGGTGACTTCCTGCGCATCCGCAGCTCTCTTATCGAGGTCTACACCTACAACTTTTGGGATAATCTCCCCTCCTTTTTCGACAAAGACGCTGTCACCGAGATACAGGTTTAAGAGTTCAATTTGATCGCTATTGTGCAAGGACGCTCGCTTTACGGTCGTGCCTCCCAGCCATACGGGCTCTAGGTTTGCCACCGGAGTAATGGCCCCAGTTCTACCGACCTGATAAGTGACCTCGTTTAAGACTGTGCTGACGCGTTCGGCCTTGAATTTGTAGGCAGTTGCCCATCGCGGAGATTTAGCCGTAAAACCAAGCTCTTGTTGCGCAGCGTAGCTATCCACTTTGATAACAATACCGTCAATATCGAACGGCAAGTCCTTTCGCGCAGTATCCCAATGGCCAATAAAATCCATGATTTGATCGATACTCTCACATTCTTCAATGAATCGATTCTTATCTAAAGGTACTTTGAAACCCATATCACCAGCTGTTCTGATAGCACCAGCATGAGATGGGCTTACTACGCCTTCTGGTAAGACGTAATACAGATAAGCATCCAGCCCCCTTGAAGCTACCTCACTGCTATCTTGTAATTTCAGAGTACCTGAAGCACAATTCCTTGGGTTTGCAAACGTGGGTAAACCAGCAGTAATTCTCTTATCATTGAGTCTATTGAACGCTGCGTGTGGCATTACGATTTCACCGCGAATCTCAAAGTCTTCGGGGAATTCACCGGTTAACTTTAACGGGATGCTTCGGATCGTTCTCACGTTGGCAGTAATATCATCACCTTGCGTACCGTCTCCTCTAGTTACTGCTTGGGTAAGTACTCCATTTTCGTAGCGTATACCGATGGCTACACCATCGTATTTCAATTCACACACAAAGGTGGCTTCCGGTGCACTTTTTTGTACTCTGGTGATCCATTCCTGGATTTCTTCAAGCGAATAAGAATTGCTCAAAGACAACATGGAATAGCGGTGCTGAACAGTTTTGAAGCTTTTGGTAATACCACCACCTACTCGAACACTTGGACTGTTAGGGTCAGTATATTCAGGGTGTGCAGCCTCTAGGGATTCTAATTCCTTGAGGAGCATATCGAACTCATAATCAGAAATCACTGGAGCATCTTCTATGTAGTACCTACGGTTGTGCTCGTGCAGCTGGTTCCTCAGTGTTTCTATTTTTTCCTTAATCCCCATATTGTGCAAAAATCATTCTGTCTTTCCCTTGCAAATCTTGCAATAAGTTAACCTCTTTACAGCCAAAAGAGGTACATAGTTCAATCATTTGTTCACCAAAATTTTCATGGATCTCAAAGGCCACATAAATAGGGCTGTCCTTTTTGTTTTCCGTGGCCAATTCAAGCAATCGCCGGTAGAACAGTAGCGCATCGGAATCAGGCACAAAAAGTGCTCTATCTGGCTCATAATCGAGCACATTAGCATCCATTTCATTTGCTTCACTCTCCGGTATATAAGGCGGATTTGAAACAAGCAAGTCAAACTCCGGCAACGTTTCTTCAAGAGCGTCAATGACGTTAAAATCAACACTTGCTCCCAACCTGTCCGCGTTTGTCTGAGCAGTTTCTATGGTCTCCCGGTGAATATCTATACCCATAATGCTCCAATTCGGCCTTGCTAATTGCAATGAAACTGCAATACAGCCGCTACCAGTTCCTACGTCAATAACCTTCCATTCTTTATTGTGGAACCTATCTAGAATTCCGGATACTAGCTCTTCGGTTTCAGGTCGTGGAATTAATGTATGCTCATTAACGATAAAAGATCGATCCAAGAAATACGCTTCGCCAAGCACCAATTGAACAGGTGTTTTGTCTTTAAGCAGGGCTAAATCGGCCTCAAATGAAGGGAAAGCAACCTCTTCTTCCCTCCTCATAACCAGGTCTATACGAGTCATCTGAAGGCGCGTTTCAAACCAAAGTTTTACCACTGCGGAAGCTTCTCTTTCCCCATAAAGAGGAACGAGTATTTCATGGGCCTTTTGTTGATAAAAAGAGAGTGTGAACATTTGGCTTGAAATTACATCACAGCCTGCTACCTTTGAGCCATGGACCACAGCAAGTTTCTCACACGTTGCCTACAACTTGCCAACTATGGCAGAGGCACTACATCCCCCAATCCTATGGTAGGTGCTGTGGTGGTTCACCGGGGTATCATTATCTCAGAAGGCTACCACAGAAAGGCAGGAGAACCTCATGCAGAAGTAATGGCCATTCGCAGTGTCGAGGACAAATCACTGCTCAAAGAAAGCACCTTGTATTGCTCCTTAGAGCCTTGTGCCCATTACGGTAAGACGCCGCCATGTTGTGAACTCATTTCTTCTCACGGTATTCCTCATGTGGTTATAGGCACTGGAGATCCTCATAGTAAGGTCGACGGCAAAGGTGTTTCACATCTAAGAGACCATGGTATTAAGGTGGAATTTGCTCCTTCCCCGAATAAGTTTCAAAGGCTAAACGAAGTGTTTTGGACAAATATGACCAAGAACAGGCCTCATTTCACGCTCAAGTGGGCTGAGAATGCTTCTGGATATATCGACGCAAAAAGAAGTGCAGAGGAAAAAGCTATAAGCATCA
The DNA here is from genome assembly GCA_018623275.1 of Flavobacteriales bacterium. Lineage (GTDB taxonomy): Bacteria > Bacteroidota > Bacteroidia > Flavobacteriales > Schleiferiaceae > UBA10364. The sequence continues at coordinate 4,797 of JAAZVU010000006.1, read as the reverse complement.
GTGGCCCACTAGCTGCATTGCGAACGCACCAACTTCGCGCATCTGTTGACGGTATTTTGATTAGTTCCAAGACCGCACATTTCGATTGGCCTAGCCTAACTACGAGAAAATGGTTCGGCCAAAATCCAACCCCTATCGTTCTTGTTAGTCAAGCTTTTGCTCTAAATGTGGATTGGCTTTCAAACCTTGAAGTGAAGCCTATAGTAATAGGACAAAAGTTGCCAGAAGGTTTCTCTGGGATTGAATGTGATCCTAAAGACCTGAGCCAATGGGTTCCACAGCTCCTTGGCTTAGGAGTGAATCATGTTTTAGTCGAAGGTGGTGCCAAGACGCTGCAATCATTCATTGATGCCGACCTTGCCGATAGCATTCACAGGTACATTTCAAAGGATCGCATTGAAGATGGTATTAGCGCTCCTATTGCACCTATACTCACCACAATTTCTGAATTAGGCAACGACCGTTATGAGCGCAGTTGATTTCTTCTATACCATAGATGAGCCTGCTTTGGGTGAGTTAAAGGATAAGGGAAGCAAATTCAAAGCTTATCTCTTTCCTGTGAAAAGTGAAGAAAGCTTTAAACATCAACTGAATTTCATCAAGGAACAAGAACCTAATGCTCGCCACCACTGCTGGGCATTCATTTTAGGAGAAGGCGCCGATTATCAAAAATCCAACGACGACGGAGAACCAAGAAACACCGCGGGAGCTCCTATTCTTCGTTCGCTTCTAAGTTCAGGTTTAACGAATATAGCCTGTGTGGTCGTCCGATATTTCGGCGGCACCAAACTAGGAGTGCCCGGTTTAATAGCAGCTTATGGAGGAAGTGCAGAATTGGCTATTCGTAACGCTACAAGAATAAAGCAAATTATTTCAGAGGAGTTAACTTTAAGCACCAGTTATCAGCACATGGCCTTGATTGAGAGAATGATCAAAATCTATGGCGCAGATGTTGCAGCTAGAGACCAGCAAGAGTCGGTAACTTATACTTTACACATACGTCGATCTATGATTGACGAAGCATTGAATTATGTCAAAAAGAATCATCACATTACTATTCATAGTCCTGAGTAGTTCCTCGTTTGCCCAGAATATAGAGGGCTTGGAAATAGAGCATTTCGTTACTAAAACTAGTCCCCATGCCCAATATTTGAGATATACGTACAAGTACTATGGCCTGCCTATTCTTGAACACCAAAGATTAGATATAAAGACTTTGGATGGAGAACAACTGAAAACCAAATCATCATTAAAAGACGATGCCTTATCTGCACTTAATTCAAGTTTAACTGGCCCTTATTTAGTTTGGAGGAACAACAGTTGGTTATCAGTAAGGCCAGATACTATCAATAATGGAATCGACCATTATGTAAGACTGTACAACCTTAGTAATGAGATAGTTGATGAGATTGACCTAAACTTACATTTCAATGACACTACGGTTCAGGTCCGCGTTTTTAGCCCGGATCCTCTTACCCCTAGTGGCTTAAGTTACGGCGGCTCCTACACAGACATGAACGATGGTAACGCTGGAATACTAGACAGTCTGACCATTTTGGATTCAGTAACTGTAAATATCATTAATGATACTGTTCGACTCGAGAACTCTTATTTGAAGGTGTTGGATTTCGACGCCCCATACATTTCCATAAGCACAGATCCGAACAATTGGGTTTCCGGGAGATCTACTGATGAATTTGAACAAGTCATGGTAGCTTATCACATTACCAATCAAAACGAATATTTGAATGCCTTGGGCTATGGGAGTATTCTTAACTACGCTATTCACGTAGATCCACAAGCCTTAAATGGACAAGATAATTCTATGTTTAACTGGGGTACTACCCCTCCTCGCCTATTCTTTGGAGAAGGTGGTGTCGACGATGCAGAAGATGCTGATGTGATCATTCACGAGCTTGGTCATGCTATTAGTCATGGCGCTGCACCTGCTTCTACCAATGGGGATGAACGTAGAACCTTTGACGAGGCCTTAGGCGATTACTTTGCAGAACGCTACGGCAGAATGATGGGTGTTCAGAGTACACGAATTTTTGATTGGGACGGCAATAATACATTTTGGAACGGCCGAAGTGCCATCTATGATGGTGTGAAAGACTACAATACGATCACGAGCTATTGGAACATATATGAGCACACTGATCTTATGGTTAGTGCCATGCTTGAATTTTCGGCGGATCCAACAGTAAATGATTCTATTGCAGACAAAATCGTCTTAGAAAGCTTGTACCAACTCATGTCCTTTCAAAGTCTAAGAGAAATAGCCGAGAATTTGCTTAGCGCAGATTCGTTAGTGAATGGGGCAGCATATAATGCTGCAATTTATAATGCGTTTGGTTCGCCTAAGAATATTCTCGCACCCATAGGTGAAGAAGAGCTTGTAAAAGAGGGCTCAGCACCATTCATAAGTGTAGAAAACGAACCTAAGGTCCTACTACCTTCTAGCGAGACTTATACCTATAGTATCTACGATCTATCTGGTAAATTGTTGAGAGAAGGTTCAACAAACGGCCCTCTATTGTTGAAGCCAACTGAGCAGATTATTCACCTCAAGAAGGAAGGTGGTAAAACTACTGTGCTGAAGAAGCCTTAACTAGTAACTGCTTAAAATCTTCAGGACATTGTTTCGGCTTGAAGGTCTTAGTATCCACAAAAACAAGCACAACAGTACCGGTTACTAGTGTTTTACCTTCTTTATTTTTGAGTTCGTGGTAAAATGATATCTTTCTTGTTGGCATCTCTAGAATACTTGTTTCTAAAGTAAGCTCTTCATCGTACTTAGCCCCAGCTTTAAAGTCAGTGGAAAGATGGACAACTGGAAGCATTGTGCCAGCTCTTTCCATCTCTGCGTAACTCATACCTAATTCTCGAAGTAATTCTACTCTTCCTACCTCAAAATAGGTGGCATAGTTGCCATAATAGACCACCCCCATTTGATCCGTCTCAGAATATCTTGGGCGAAAATTGAAAAATCCTTTTAATTTAAAATCACTCATGCCCCTAAAGTACATTCTGTTTGTGTCATTTCAAGAAGACTATTCGCCGCTAAGGCCCGAATTTTCAACACATTGGTTCTTTAGTGGTATTTTATACTGAATTTATTTGGTAGTTTCATATACCCATTGACTATCAACAAGTTACAAACCCCTTAACAAAAACTTTTTATTAACACAACCCTAAAAAAATTTTGTTGATAGGGATTTTATCAACAGATTTGTAAGGCAATGAAACAGGAAGATTATTCCTCTCTAGCACACCCTAAAATTTAAGAGACACACAAACACGTTCTCGAGACCTGAACAACCTCGAGATAGGACTTTTTTGAGCCATGAGTAAAACAGTTGGGACCATTTGGAATGAAGCTTTAGAATTTATCAAGGATAACGTAGACGAACAGTGTTATGACACCTGGTTCTCACCTATCAAGCCGATTAAAATTCAAGGCACAGTTCTTACCGTACAGGTACCCTCTAAATTCTTTTACGAGTATTTAGAAGAAAACTACATCTCACTGTTAAAAGCGGCTATCACTAAGGGTCTTGGTGAAGGAGCGAAACTAGTTTATAGTATAGTTATGGAGAACTCGTACGATAACAGTACGCCTCCAACAATGAAACTGCCGAGTTCAGGCAGAAAAAAGCATCGCCCACAAAGTGTAAACATGCCTGTTGCGCTCACCAATGAGAAGAGCATCAAAAACCCATTTGTAATTCCAGGCCTACAGAAGCTCAACATTGACAGTCAGCTTAATCCTAATTACACCTTCGACAACTTTATTGAAGGTGATTGCAACCGATTAGCAAGATCAGCTGGTATGGCTGTAGGAAAAAGTCCAGGCGGTACATCTTTCAACCCACTCATGCTGTATGGCGGCGTAGGCTTGGGAAAAACTCACCTTGCACACGCCATTGGTGTAGAAATCAAGGACAACTATCCTGAAAAAACTGTTCTGTACGTGAGTGCTGAGAAATTCACCCAACAGTTCATTGATAGCATCCGTAATAACTCTAAAAACGACTTCGTACATTTCTATCAAATGATTGATGTACTAATCATTGATGATGTACAGAGTTTCTCGGGCAAAGAGAAAACACAGGATGTATTCTTCGAAATCTTTAACCACTTGCACCAGAACGGAAAGCAAATCATTCTGACTTCAGATCGTGCACCGGTTGAATTACAGGGTATGGAGCAGCGTCTGTTAAGCCGCTTTAAATGGGGCTTAAGTGCTGATTTACAGAAGCCGGGTTTAGAGACAAGAGTAGCCATTCTTGGAAAGAAACTTTACAATGACGGCATTGAAGTAGATCAAGAAATAGTTGAGTTTATTGCCTACTCCATTAACTCTAATGTTCGTGAGTTGGAAGGAGCTTTAATTAGTATTCTAGCGCAGAGCTCTTTGAATAAGAAACAAATCACTATGGAACTCGTGAAGTCAATGGTGGATAAATTTGTGAAGAGTACTACACGCGAAATTTCAATTGACTTCATTCAAAAGGTGGTTTGTGACTACTTCGACATGCCATTAGAATTGTTGAAGTCAAAAACGAGAAAAAGAGAGATCGTACAAGCACGTCAGCTAAGTATGTACTTCTCTAAGCAATTGACTAAAAACAGTCTAGCCTCTATTGGTCAGCAATGTGGTAATAAAGATCACGCTACCGTACTTCACGCTTGCCGCACAGTTAACAATCTGAAAGAAACTGATAAGCGTTTCAAGACCTATGTAGAAGATCTTCAAAAACGACTTACACTCGCATAATTATATAGTACGAATGC
>JAAZVU010000005.1 GCA_018623275.1 Flavobacteriales bacterium | reverse complement strand
TTCGCTGACTTCACGGTCTAGCGCTTCCGGGAGAACAAAGGCGACCATGAGCATAGCGCCGATAATCGCTCCCGAGATGACAAGTGTCCAATGGAAGCGCTCGCTCAATTGGCCCCCGAGGATTCTACCTAAACCTAGGGTAATGGCAAGGATGCTGGCCATACGTATACTATTGCTCTCGCTCAACGCCAACACCTTTTCGTTGAACGTGGGCAACCAAGTCATAATGCCCTGTTCCACCATCACGTATAGGAAGGCGGAGAAGACGAATACGACGACCAATAGCTTAGTGATCAGGCCGAGCATGGCAGAGAATTCTTCGCTCAGAGGCGTGCTGTTCTTCTCTTTAGGCAGCTCTGGAATGCGTGCAAGAAAGGCCACCGCCACCAACACCAAACCAGTGAGTAGGAGGTACACGTTGAGCCAAGCGCTCGGGTCTGTTTCGCTGTTGAAGGCAGGGAAAAGGAAGTAGGCCAAGGCGATACCGAACATAAAGGTTCCTTCTACGGAACTCATCAGTGCATTGTGTTCTTTTTCTCCGGAGGTCACCTCGCCGATAGAGCCATAAACCGCAACCTTGATCAGGGCAAAGGAAGACCCAACAATGGCAAACAGAATTTGAGAAGAAACAAAGCTATTTCCCGCCCACATTTGAATCAGCCCTAGTGAGGTAATTGATAGGGCGATGACCATGATTTTCTTATAGCCAATGCGAGGGACAAAGCTGGCAATGAGGAAGGAAACGATGGCAACAGGCATGTCTTTGAAGAGCTCAAGGGTGCTGGCCTGCACTTCACTTACGCCATAGTTGTTTATGCTTTTTAAGATGACAATCCCTACACTGTTCAGTAGGATGGCGTACACAAAGAAGTTGATGTGCAACGCCCATTTGAACGGCTTATTCATTTCCTGTGTAAGTCGTTAAGTTGGCATCTAGGTAGGCCCCTAATTTACGCCCTTGGCTCACGCCAATCTCGATGGCTGGCATGTAGTGAATACCTCCGTACAATCTCGATATGGCCGCTTCGTCAGAGGCAGCGGTGAAGCTTTCGTAGGAGCGGTCTGGAAGTCCATAAACGCGTTCTGTGGAATCTTGGAAGGCAAAGTTCTCGCCAAAGACACCGGTGAGCATCACACCCGCAGCGCCCGAAATCACACTGTGTCCCGAGGTATATTCAGGGAATGGAGGCGTTTGAAGCAGTGGGGTCCAATTCTCGTCAAAATTCTCATTAATTACCGTCTCTGGGCGGACCAACTCTGAACGGTACTTCTCGTCCCAGCAAGAGATAAAGCCGTCAAACAAACCTGTGGCAGCGCGTAAGTGCGCATTGATGGTAGTACCGTAATCGGCACCCGCCTTGCGACAAGCAATGCCCGTAATGCCCATCCAGTGACCTCCAGGAGTAATTTTCTTTGTCGCCAACATCACGTGACCGCGGTGCACACTCACATACGGGTTACAATCCCAAAACTGTGCAATAGCTTCTTGCTCCGGCGTAAGGTTGTTCACAGTATGGTAGACCTGCATGAGGTCTTTGTAGAATTTTGAGGCGGTATCCAAAGAAGGCGTCGGTGGAGGTACCGGTTTGAACATCTGCGCGCTGTCCATGACAAGCGTACGAATGTTTCTCCAGTGCGGCTCAATACCGTCCATGTAATCCGGAGGCGTTGGCTTCCAGCGCATCGGATCGTCGTTGATCTCGTATTTGGTAAACGTGCGGGTTTGGTTGTAGTTATCACCCTGGGCCCAATTCAACACAGCATCGGCTACGCGTTGTCCATAGGCGCGGCTCACTTCAATAGCTTCAGCGCTATGGTGCTCACTCATCTTTTCGAACAAGCCGTCCATATGTGCTTGCATGCGGTCTTCTGAGAAGATTAGGGCTTTGCCGACCACACCCAAGGCATGGAGTGAAGCGAGTTCGGGCACATAATTTTCATCCTTCGGTGCTGGGTCTACTGTGGGGAATTCGTGGAATTGACCCGCGAGAGAACGGTAATCTGCATTGCTTTGCGCCACCACCTCGTAGGCTGCTGCACCAGAGTAGGCATATACCCTTGCGGCCACAGGTGGCGAGAAAATATCGTGCACCAAGATGTCTGTGATGGCCTGATAGGCATCCTGCAGATCACGAGAATAATCGTTGTACGGCTCTTTCGGACCCTGGCAAGAGGTTGCGACAAAGGCGCTTAAGGTGAGTGTTAGTAGAAGTCGTTTCATGTGTTTCAGGTATTAACAGTCGCAGAAATAGCGAGCGAGGCCAGTTTCAAAGTAAATGTCCGTCGTATCCGCGGCTTTCGGAAGCAGGATCCAATTGAAGCTGAAATTGTCGCACAACAGTTGGTTGCACTGGGTTCCATCGACGGTTTTTAGGGCATAGCGCCACCCATCTGGGGTGCTTGTTAGTTTTAGATAATTCGTCGCGAGACAGCTGATTTCCGTAGAAAAGCCAATTAATGTGTACTCGTTAAAATCGATCTCAGGGTACTCACAGTACGGGCATTCTTCATCACGCGAAAACTGTGTAAGTTCGTCGTAAGCGCTGTCTGAACGGATGATATATGGCTCAAACAACTCAATATTTGGATCGTATTCTGGAGTTAGCAACACGATGTTGGCCAGTTCAATATCATTAGTGTATTCGTAGGCCTCATACTCTGGGTATAGATCTGTCCATTCGCATTCAGGATCCAATGTACATGAGGTCAGGAGTAAACCACCGATTAGGGTAAATAATAGAAATTCTCGCATTACGCTAAAATAAAGAAAAGCCCCCTATAAATCACCCTTGTATAGGAGTGCCGGTCCATCGTTTTGAAGGACTACAAGACCTTGTGGAGTAGCTACAAACTTTGAGGTTGAACCGCGTAAAATGAATGGTGCATTGCTGCATAGCGGCCCTGATGATCCGTAGGTGAGAAATGCGCCGCAGAAGCTTTCCTGTGTACCTATGGAAGTGTGTAGGTTATCAGCTCCACCGCCTAAGAGTAGACCTTGTTGTGTTTCTATGGCACAGTTAATTGGCGCTTGTTGTGCCTGAAGGGGAAGCGCCTCTTGTGTCCAGCCGCTATCTGTTGCAACAAGGAGTGCACTGCCGGTAAAGCCGACACTTAGGGGCTCAATACCCGCTAAGGCATCACCGAACATCTTTTCAAAAGGCACCCCTGAGAAGGTCCTATTTTTCAAGTAGTCTTTGCGGTATTTGACACTTTCCTTGATGAGCTCGTCGCGCCCAAACAAAGGGTAACGCTCGTCTTGATTAACGTAGCTGTAGAGGAAGTCTCTATTGCCGTTTCCGTCAAGATCGGTAATCCAAAGTTCTAGAGGCGATTCTGGACTTAGCGAAATACCGTGATTTTGGCCAAAACCACCCGCAATGATTTCTACTTGGCCGTCCAAATCTAAATCGGCTACGTGTAGGGAACGCCAAAGGCCATTTTCGCTAACGGCCTTAACGGAACCGTCCGTTTTTATGACCTTTATCTGGCCCCAATCCTCAGCGACGACCAATTCTTTTTCGCCATCCCCATCAATATCCTCAGCCACTGCAGCAGTAATCATTCCGAGCTCAGCGGTCCAGGTGACCTCCTGCTTTTCAAACCACCCATCTGAAGTGCCATAATACACAGCGTGGGAAGGGGCCGCACCGTAATCGTTCCAAACGGAGCGCTCGCCTATGAAAATATCGTCGTTCCCGTCGTCATTGAGGTCGAGCACGGCAACACAAGAAGCGTTGGTGCCTTCTTCACCTAATGATTTGCTTGGCTTTTCGGAATTAAAGTAAATGCGGTCTCGTTGACGTATGGAATTATTGGGCATTTGACTACTTCCAGTGACTACCACGAGGGCTTGCTGACCGGTCCCTAGAGTAACTATGGCTGCATCTACGTCTTCATGTGCTCTATCGCCCCACAAAAGGGTAGTATCCATTGTTTGCAAGTCAGCCCAAAGAGGTGCTTTGCCCGTGCTTGCTCCTACAAATAGCTTTCCGTCAAAATAGGCGCCTGCTGGGCCCATTTCATCCGTTCCTTGAAGCAACAGAGGGGTTTCAACGAAGCTGGTATAGGCATCCTCTTTATGCCCAAAAGGCAAGGTGTCTAAAGTCGCAGTCAATTTGCTTTTGTTCACTATTTCTAGTCCTTCTACAGCCATTCCCTCTCCGGGGCGTAGCGGGTTGTGTTCGCCGGGCATGAGCATAAATGCTTCGGCTGCAGCGTTGGGCCATTCTACGATGATACCGCCGCCGAAATCATCCACATTTTTGCGCGTAGAGCTGTGACTGAGCCAAGAGCGAGTGCCCAGGTTCCAATGCGATTTGGCCCCAAGGCGTTTCCGGTAACGGACGTTGTAGCCGCCGAAATCTACTGTGGTTGCTGCCGTGCCCAGGACGTTGCGGTATATATGCGCTTTATCGTCGAGGTTGTTCACTACGAGATCGAGCTTGCCGTCGTTATCGAAATCTGCCACTGCAGAACCGTTGCTTGTGCCTTTGAAATCTAGACCCCATTTCGCCGAGGTTTCGATCATGCCTTTTGAAGTGCCGCGGTAGGCTCTGTTGCTCACCTTTCCAGGAGGCATTTGCTCGTAAATACTGCGGTCCGATTTATTTGCGCCCTCACCGCTCGACAAGAATTGGATATAATCAAGATCGTTTGGACGACGTTTGATGCCGTTAGTCACAAACACATCTTTGAAGCCATCGCCGTCGAAGTCTTCAAGGAGGACCCCCCATGACCAATCGGTGCTCTCTACCCCAAGTAATGGAGCGATATCTTCAAAAACTGGTACAGCCAAGCCGCTTGAAGCGACACTCCCACGCTGAAGGTGTGCGCTGTTCTTAGGGAACTGCTCCACGTACCCTTGCGATCGCTTGTATTTGTGAATGTGGAAGGGCTCAGCACCCAGTGCATTTTTCCGCTCAACCTCGTCCCAAGGCTTCATGTCTAGGGTGAAAAGGTCAGTCAATCCGTCGCCGTTGATGTCACCGGCATCTACGCCCATGGTGAACTTAGAATTGGTCTGAAAGCTTTCATCTGTGGCCAATTCAAACCCTTGCCCTGCGCGATTCAAATACAGGTAATCGTTCTCGTGAAAATCGTTGGCTACAAAGACGTCCAAATAACCGTCGCTGTTAAAATCCTCGGCGACTATAGCTAGCCCATAACCTAGCTGTGAGCTAAGCACCCCATAGTCTTCAGTTTTATCCTCAAAAACGGGCTTCTCAGGAGAGCCAGTGTTTAAGAAAAAACGGTCGCCTGCCTTTTCATCAGTTGTACTGCGTTGTGAAGCCTTGTTGTAGGCACCGGAAGGGTGGACACTGTGGCGCAAAACATAAAGGTCTTGGTCGCCGTCATTGTCGCAATCAAAAAATAGCGCTTGTTGGCCGTAGCCTGTTAAATCGATGCCTAAATCCTGACTGATTTCGCTAAAGGTACCGTCACCATTGTTGAGGTAGAACTCATTATGCCCCTTCCAAGTATGGTATTCTACAGCACTCACGTGCAGGTCGGGATAACCGTCGGCATTGATGTCCACGACGCTCACGCCAGTTTGAAAATCCGCCTTGCCTTCAACACCAGTGCTCTGCTCTGTAAACTGCCAATTCCCTTGGTTCAAATACAGCGCATTTGCTCCCTGGTTTTTCACGAAGTAAATGTCTTCGAAGCCGTTGCGGTCGAAATCGGCCACAGCTACACCTGCACCGTTGTAGAAATAGAGGTAATCAACAATATTCTGCTCCTCGTTTTCCTCAAGCATGTTGGCAAAGTCAATCCCAGCGGCTTCACCCACCTCTTCAAACAAGGTCGGCTCCTTCGGTGCTGGGCTGCACGCCCAAAGTCCTAGGAATAAGGCGATATGTGCCTTTCTAAGCATTATTTACTGAGCTTGTATTCTTCCATCGGTCCATCGACCTTGGAGAACAGAACGAAGGTCTCACCGTCGCGCTCGTAAGAGATGATGTCCCTAACCTGGCCGTCTACATTGAGCCCAGATTCAGCAGTTCCCACCGCTTCAAAGGCACGTGTTCCATTGGCCAAAAGCACAGACCCGCGTGACGCATCATAACGTCCCCATTCTGGTTGTACTTCAAAGAGGTTCCCGCCAAGAACGATGTCATTAGCACCGTCTCCATTGACGTCTACTACATCAATTGCATATACCGGAGCGATCTGCGCCTCAAGAGGTAATTCACCCGCGCTAAACGTGCCATTTCCGTTATTGAAATAAATAGCGGTCTTCAAGGTCTGGGCCTGAAGTAATGCGCTGCGCTCAAGTTGTAGCGTATCAAATACTTCAAACACGCTCTTCCCTGCATACTCTTCGTATAAGAGGTTTTCCTTCTTCAAATACGGCAATTGTGAGATGAGGTTGTGTCGCAATACTCTCGGGAAGAGCGTATCGCCCCAATACGAACAAAGAATAGGATCAGTTGAGCTATTACCGTCAAAGTCATTCACAAAAAGGGCCATTGGCTTCTGAGGAGATGCCTCTAAACGACAATTCTCACCCAGATTACCCGCAATCACATCGAGATGACCATCACCGTCAATATCGACGAGCTTCATGGTGTTCCACAATCCTTGGCTGAAGTTGAACCCAGCTTCAATGGTCTGCTCACGGAAACTCGCATTTTCATTCATCCATAAACGAACTCCGGACCAATCCCCCACAGTGAGCAAATCGGCATCACCGTCGCCATCTACATCACCGGCAGCACAATCTGTAATCATGCCAATGCGTTGGAATTTTCTAGTAGTTCTGCGCTCATTACGCAATTCTCCATTGCCGTAATTTTTCAGGTACAGGCCATTTGCAGGCACACCATAGCGGCCTTTGAGACCTCGTTCTGCCACGAATACATCTTGGAGACCGTCGCCGTCAAAATCGGCCACCGCAATAGAAGAAGAGCGCACAGGAAGTTTAGGTAAAGCATTTTCATCGTAAACCAATTTTCCGCCGCCCACATTCTTGTAGATCCGATCAAACAATGCAGTACTGTTGTTTTCAGCCTCCATAGAACCACTGGCAACGTATAGGTCGAGATCCCCGTCACCATCATAATCGAAGAATTGCGCATCAGTGTCCTCACTTTCCGCATGTGCCTTGAAAGGGTGGTTGATGGCCTCCTCGAATCCGTACCAATCAGAGCCGTAGAAGAGCTTGCCTGCTTCTCCAGCAGCACCACATTGGAAGACATCGATGTACCCGTCTCCGTTGATGTCGGCAGAGGCAATACGTGCACCTTCTGTGGTTACCATTTGAGGAATGAGACGCTCTTCGTTGAATTGGCTGTATTTATTTTCTGTGCGAGTGCCGTAGGTTCCAGCAGCTTCTAAGAGCGTAGTTTTCGCCTGTGCGAGCTGCGTTGGCTGTGCATCTTCCGCTGTCAATACATAAAGACTATCAGCCGCCACAGCAACTAGGCGTGAAGTGTTCTCGCCCCATACAATCGTTAAACTGTCTAGGCTAGTGTGTGCGCCAACGCCAAGGTGTATTCTTGGGTCTACAGAGCTTTGAAACCCTTTCATTGGGACCAATTCTGCATAGAACATATCCCCACCAGCATAGCCGTACACTTTTGCGCCAATGGCAGTCGCGCCGTTTTCGTTGCGCAGGTCTAGGGAGATGCTGTGGTTCTCAGCAAGAAGCGTCTCTGCGTTGTTGCGCCAAATAAAAGGCGCTTGATTTGTGTTGTTGACGATGAGCTCAAGATCTCCATCGTTGTCAAGATCAGCATAGACAGAACCGTTACTATGGCTCGGTGCGGCAAGTCCCCAATCCTCAGCTTTGTCTACAAACTTGTAGCCCTTTGCTACATTCTTGTAGGCATAGTTTGGAATGCGTGTAGAGGGCATAAGGTCAATAAGCTCCTTGTAGTTTACACCCTCTTTAGTTACGATAGAGCGCATCACTTCTTCGTTGGAGATGTAGTTGATATAGTCCTGGTCGGTGAGGTCGTGGTTGATACCGTTTGAGATATAGATGTCCCTCCAACCGTCGTTATCGAGGTCCGCAATAAGTGCTCCCCACGACCAATCAGTAGCTTCTACGCCACTTAGTTGACCGATCTCCGAGAAATCCCCTTCTGTGGTGTTCAAGTGCAGCATATTGCGGTTGAACTGGTGGTAGTACCCCCATTTCAATTTCCCTTGATAGACGTCCCAATTTTCGAACGTAGTGGTCTGGTTCAACCTGCGTACGCCTTGTGGCAACATGTCTGTCACGAAGATATCTGATGCTCCGTCGTTGTTGATGTCCGCCATATCTGCGCCCATGGATGCAAAAGAGGTATGACGCATGTGATTTTCTAGTTCCTCGCTGAATGTTCCGTCTTGGTTGTTGATGTAGAGGTAGTCTTTCTCAAAGAAGTCATTTGAGATGTAGATATCGTCCCATCCGTCGCCATTAACATCACCAACGGTGGTACCTAGACCAAAACCAATCTCACTACCCATTATGCCTGCTGCTTCGCTGACATCGGTAAAAGAACTTCCGTCGTTGCGGTAGAGCTTATCACCGCCTTCAGCGTCGCGCACTTCACGTGAGCTCTTTTCAAGATTAAAACTCCCAATAGCCCGGTAGCTATTGTTTAGTACATAGAGGTCGAGGTCGCCGTCTCTGTCGTAATCAAAGAACACACCGTGCGTGCTTAATCCTTGATCAGCAACGCCCCACTCTTCAGCAACTTCGGTGAATGTATTATCGCCGTTGTTGAGGAATAGTTCGTTGGCACGGCTATCCCCTTTGATATCTCCAGAATTTGAGACATAGATGTCGATAAATCCGTCTTGATTGACATCTGCCATAGCTACACCCGTGGACCAGGCTTGCTGTCCAGCGACACCGGCACTTTCGGTGATGTCCGTAAAGGTCATGTCCCCATTGTTGAGGTAGAGGGTATTTGAGGTTTGGTTGGCTGTAAAGTACAGATCCATCCATCCGTCATTGTTTACATCACCCACTGCAACACCACCGCCGTTGTAAAAATTGCGGTAATTGAATACGTTGAAATCCTTGTCGTAGGCTAGATTATTTTGGAAGTCAATACCAATCTTTTCATTGTCCAATTGTGTGAACAATGCATCGATGGAATCGGAGGGTTGACAACCAACTAAAAACGCCCAGAGGGCGAAGGAAATATACTTGCGAATCATAGTGTGTGTTGCGTTGCGGCGGCGATAGCAATATAAAAAAGAAAGCCAGCACTTTCGTGCTGGCTCTCCACTAAAAACTTAGTTATATCGAACTAGAATTATTCCGCAGGGTAACCTGGGTTTTGCTCTAGGTTCGGGTTAGCTCCCAATGCAGAGAAAGGAATTGGCATCAACTTAACGTAGTCTTCACCAGTTACTTCTTTCAACTCCCATGCATCAGTAAACTTACCGTGACGAATCAAATCCATACGGCGTACACCTTCCCAAGCCAATTCGAAACCTCTTTCTTCAAGAAGATCGTCCATTGACAAAGAAGTACGAGCTGTAGCACCAGCACGTGTGCGGATATCGTTAACAATCGCCAACGCACCTGTTTCGTCGCCTTCTGCTAGAAGACATTCAGCTTTCATCAATAGTACATCAGCGTAACGAACAACAGCCAAATCATTGCCTGCTTCACCACCTGCTGCACCGTTATCAATAGCCCACTTAACTACACGGATACCGTCAGTTTCAGAGGCACCAGTGATACCTGGAAGAGTAGCTGTAAAGCTTAGCGGGTTACCTTGACGGTCTGTCAAAGCGTTACCAGCATCGTCGTACTGCTGACCAGCCAGGAAGATATCTGAACGAACATCGTTTGCAGTATCAAACGAGTTGTAGAAATCTGCTAGTGTACAGAAGCCGTTCCATGGAGAAGAAGGCAACTGGTTGTAGTGCATTGTTCTCATGTGAATAGTCAAACCGAATCCACCTACTGCCAAGTTTGGAATAGCGAATACAGCTTCAGTTGAACCACCGTTCTCAACTGCGAAGTTGTCATGGTAGTTAGCTTCCAAAGAGTAGTTACCGCTGTTAATTACAGCATCACAAGCAGCTTTAGCACCTGCGTAATCAGCAGTACCAGAGTATACTTCAGCGTTGAGTAGCAAACGAGCCAAAAGACCGTTAGCACCACCTGAAGTGATACGACCGTACTGATCAGCAGGGTGAGAAGCTTCCAAGTTTGGAATTGCAGCTTGCAATTCAGACTTAACGAACGCGAATACTTCAGCACGAGTGTTACGTGCAGGAAGGTTCGTTGGGTCAATAGAAGCAGTTTCTAGAATTGGCACACCACCAAAGAAGTCCATCAACTGGAAGTAGTAGTATGCACGCAATACTCTAGCCTCAGCCATGTATACTTCTTTGTTATTACCTGAGAACAAAGCGTCATCAGCGTCCATAAGGTCAAAGATGAATTGGTTAGTCTGAGCCAAACCTTTGTTTGCGTCGTTCCAAAGACCAACGATGTGGCCGTTTGTTGGAGACCAGTTGTGCTGGTGTAGCTCACGCCATACACCACCATCACCCCAGTCACCTCCACGGGTAGGAACGATAGTCTCGTCAGAAGAAACTTGGCTAATGTTGTAGTAGTTCCACAACCATGGACGCAAGTTACCATAAGCATTTACGAGTACTGAGTAGTAATCGCCTTCGCTTGAGAAGAAGTTATCTGAAGTAATGTCTTCGTAGATAGTTTCTTCTAGATCAGTACAGCTCTGGAACGTAACTGTAGAAACGGCGGCGGCTGCAATCAATGCGATTTTTGAAAATCTTTTCATTGTATTGATCTGTTTTTAGATTATTTCAAGTTGAATTTCACGTTCAACGCAATTGTGCGAGCACGCGGGTAGTTCGTGTAGTCAACACCTAAAGATGGAGCACCGTTAGCAGAAGCTGAAGTGTTCACCTCTGGATCGTATCCAGTGTAGTTTGTCAACAACAACAAGTTTTGACCACTTAAACCAACAACAGCAGAGTTCAACCACTGAGACCCTTCAACGTCAACGTTGTAAGAAATGTTCAAGTTATCAAGACGCAAGAACGAAGCATCTTCGATCCACTGAGAAGAGTAAGTTGGCGTAGAAGACAACATATCGTCAGAGAAATCAAGAGCAGGACGTAACAAGTTAATGTTGGTGTTCAAGTTATCCAATGTAGTGTACTCCATTGCAGTGTTGTTGAACACAGAACCACCTTGCTGACCACGGAAGAATACGCTAGCGTTGAATTTACCGAAGCTAAACGTGTTCAAGAAACCGTAAGTAAAGTCTGGCTGAGCCAAACCGATAACCTCAGCTTCGTCGCTGTATGTGTTAGAAGAAGCATCGTATACCAAACCGTAGAATGTACCGTAAGCTTCACCTACAACTAGTTTCTGAGCGAAAGCACCAGACTGACCAGCACCTGAGATAGGAGCAGTTAAGATTTCAGAGTTAGTACCCAAATCTTCAACAACTAGTCTTGAACGTGACAAGTTGAAACCGATGTCCCAACCGAAGTCAGTTGAGCTTACTAGTGCGTAGTTCATCATCAAATCGAAACCAGTGTTAGAAGTAGCACCTACGTTAGCCAACAATGTTGGAGCAACAGATGGAGCTGGAGCAGGAACCGTCAAAAGAAGGTCAGAAGTGTTTTTCTGGAACAAGTCGAAAGAACCGTAGAACTTACCACCGTTCAATTCCCAATCCAAACCGATGTTTGTAGAGGCTGTACTTTCCCAACGTAGAGCAGGGTTAGCAGGGTTCAAGTAACCAGTACCTGCAGCAGTAGCACCACCGATAACAGCACCAGCACCTGTACCAATACGAGCAATACTTTGGTATTCACCGATCGCTTCGTTACCTACAACACCCCAACCAGCACGTAGTTTCAAATCAGAGAATGATTCTGGAACGAAGTCAAACTCAGATAGACGCAATGCAGCTGCGAAAGATGGGAAGATACCCCACTTGTTGTCAGAACCGAACTTAGAAGAACCGTCACGACGAACAGTACCAGTCAACATTAATTTTCCACCGATATCGTAGTTAGCACGAGAGTAGAAAGAAACTAGACGAGACTGACCACGGTAAGAGTACTTGTCACCCAATTGTGCACGACCACCACCGTCAAGGTTGTTGAAGCTGTAGTTGTCAGTTACGAATTCGTAAGCTGTAGCACCGAAACCTTCGTAGTTGTTTTCTTGCCAAGAGTAACCTGCCATCAAGTTCAACATGTTACCAGCAACCTCAGCATCGTAGTTCAAGTAAGTTTCCAATACTTGAGAAGAAACTTGACCGTACTTCTGAGAAGCAACACCATTATCAGCAACACCGTAAGGAGTAGCTTTAGGTAGGTAAGTTTTACGAAGTGTATTATATGTATCGTAACCAGTGTTAGCGGTAGCGCTAAGACCTTCCAATACATCGCCTAGATCTAAACGAGCAGTACCGTTCATTGTGATACCAGTTGTACGAGCAACATCGTCAATTTCCAATGCAGCTTGAACTGGGTTACGAACAGAGTTAGAAACGAAAGTGTAATCACCGTTCGCATCGTATACAGGAAGTGTTGGATTCATCTTCATAACGTTAGTGAAGATACCACCTTCGAAACCACCAGTTTGCTGGTAAGGAGTCAAGTTATCGTCTTGCTGAGAAACGTTGATGTTACCAGAAAGAGTCAATTTGCCGTCCAAAGTCTTTTGGTTCATAGACAAACGGCTAGTGAAACGCTCAGTACCTGAGTTGATCACGATACCGTCTTGGTCTAAGTAACCAAGAGATAAACGGTAGTTACCTGCAGCAGTACCGCCAGCAAGGCTCAAGTTGTGCTGCTGAGCAACACCAGTCTGGAATACTTCGTCTTGCCAGTCAGTGTCTGCGTTGCCTAGAGTGTTACCTAGACCGAAACGGTTAACTGCAGCACGGTATTCGTCAGCTGTCAATAGATCCAACTTCTTAGCAAGAGTCGAAGCACTTACTTGGTAGTTGTAATCAACGCTCATAGCGCCGCCTTTACCTTTCTTAGTAGTAATAAGTACTACACCGTTTGCACCACGTGCACCGTAGATCGCAGTCGCAGAAGCGTCTTTCAATACAGTGATCGACTCAATATCGTTCGGGTTCAAACGAGAAAGTGGGTTACGCTGAGAACCACCTGTTTGACCAGTACCGTCAGGAAGCGTATTCGCAGACTGAACAGGCATACCGTCAATAACGTATAGGGGCTCGTTGCTAGATGAGATCGAAGTACCACCACGAACACGTACACTAACACCACCACCCGGCTCACCGTTTGTTGGTGTAATAGTAATACCCGCGGCTTTACCTTGGATCAATAATTCTGGTGAAGTAACAACACCACCGTTGAAGTCCTCAGCACTAACCTGAGCAGAAGAACCTGTAAGGTCTTTCTTTTTCTGGGTACCGTAACCAATGACAACAACTTCTTCAAGTTGCTCAAACAACATGTCTGCTTGAGACATTGCATCATCACCACCTTCGCCTTCGCTCTGTGCATAAGCTACCTGTGATCCAAGTAGCAGCATCGAGCACCAAAGCGTCGCTGATGAGAAAACACGACGTAGATTTTGATTCATTATTATTTGTGTTAACGATTAGTTTACAAGTATAGTAAGATTTTTTTAATAGTGTACATGTTACACTTAATTGAGTTTATTTGCCTGTTATGCGCTCTTAACACGCTTTGTAACAGGAGTTTAGTTCGTGTTTTGAAAAGGCGTATTTAGTACAATCGATAAATTTGTGTGCCGAAAATGCCCTGAACCATAGCAAAATCAGGCCTTGGGTTCCCGAATTGAGACTAATTGACCACATAAAAGAGCTCAGCGAGTTAATTTTGAATTGTTGCAGATGAGACAAAAGTGTCTCTTTAACACTTTTTATTTTCAAAGGGTGGTTGGAAATTCAATATTTCACATTAAATTTACCGCAACTTAAGAGTAGCTTAGGTTTATTGGTTTGGTTAAACCCTGTCTTCGGACAGGGTTTTTTTATGTCCAAACTTTACTCCTTTACGGTAAAAACTCTTGAGATATTAAAGCCTAGGAAAAGTCCTCCGTTGCTTATAGCATAGGGATTTCGGGACATCCAATAAGGCGCATTCATTGCACGGGTATTGGAGATGTGTAGCTGAAATACGTGTCCTCCGGTTTCTATATCCACGCCTAAGGCAATGGGTGTGGTAAATCTTTCTCCGCCAGAAAACTCACGGTTGGACAACAAAGTACTTTCTCCAGTAAGTGCCATTCTATTGGTGAGCTTGTATCGTGCACCTAAAGTTACATGTGCAGTGGTGTTTGGATCGTTTGCTGTGGGTACAAGATTGAAGTGTACAAGGGAAGGACTTAAAACGGTGCTAAAACTTCGGTTCCATTTGCGCGCAATGATAGCTTGATGCATGTACGAAAAACGATCACTAATATCATGTTCTATACCGTCTGTATAGCGGGCGTTGCGATAGTTAAGTGTACTGTGAAGGGTGATGCTCACAGGGATATTTGTAGTGCCATTTTGCTGTTGAATGGCTTTGTATTTTACGAAGCTATCGGCCACTTTCAGGAACGAACTGCGCCCAATACCAACATTTAATCGATCCGTGATGCCATAGTCCAATTGCATTCTAACCTGCGCATTGTCTAAACCGAAGAAGTTATACAGGTAGTCGTCATTAAAGCTGCCAAAACGGTGAGCGATCACATATTGAAGAACTCCTTCGCCGGGAGTTTCGTTCGTAGCAGCGTTGATGAGTTGTGTTCCTTTAAATGTGGCGTAGGTGATTTGCTGATCATTTTCCTCATCCAACAAGTCGAACAGGTCGTCTTCTTGTGCAAATGAGGTTGTGGCAATCAAGGTGGTTAAAGCGAGTAGAAGTTTCTTCATTATCTCGATTGCATTTTACAGTCTACACGAATTTTAGCTTGTTTGTCAATTTTATTGGCCACAGCACTAGGGATTTCAATGCCAAATTCCTCGATGGTTGCTTCGAATTCTACAAGTAAGTGCGCCGTGCCGTTTTCCTGAGTTAAGGTAGCAGGAACATTAACATCTTGAGTCACCCCGTGAATGGTGAGTGCACCTATGGCACGGCCATCGTCAAATTTCCCTTTAAAAACAGCCTTCGGATAAACTTCACTCTCCACGTAATTCTCATTGAAGTGCTCTTGCATTAGTGCACGCTTGAATTGGAAGGAGGTCATCAATACCTGAACCCCTAGCTTTCCGTCGGTAGCATCATAAACAGCCGTGGCACTGTTGCTCGTGGCTGTGATGTCCTCTAAAGGTGAACCAGCATCGAATGATAAGGTTCCCTGGCGCGTGATGTATTGCTGTGCGCTAGCGTTCAAACTAATGATTAGCGCGAAAATGGAGAGATAAGTCTTCATAGATATTAGTTGTTTGGGGCGCCTTGGTTGATCCAAGCGGTTAATTTGTTTTGGTCGCAATCGCTTAATGGTCCTCCAGGAGGCATGGAAAGCGGATCGCTTGAAGGTCGCTGGATACGATCCATTAGATCGCCGCCCAATGCAGATGTTTGGATATTGCCATGACCTGCTAGATTCAAACCACCACTTGCGCTATTGCCGTTGTGGCATCCTTCACAATTTTGCCCAATAATGGCCTTGATATCTTGGCTAAAGGTGACCACGGCTGTGTCGCAAGCGCTGCCCGGTCCGTATTTATCATCTACGTTATCTGAGGTACAGCTAGGAGCTGTAACAATCATAGCAGCGAAGAAAACAATAAAAGATACTTTCATCAAGGGTAATTGGGGCTTCATGAATTCAGATTTTATAGTGTCAATTTATATATAAAGCAGTTCGCCGTCGACATTTTCAAAGTTGGCCTCGAGAAGTTCTATGTATTCCTTCAATTGTGCCTCGTCTTTTTCTTTCGGGGTTCCTGTTTTATAATCGATTACCATCAATTTTTGTTCCGATTCAATAATCAAATCGGGTCGTAAGGAATGTTCTCCATCGACTATGCTACGTTCAGTGTAGACGATGGTGCCTTCTTTTTGGAGATCCTTGAGCGCATCTTTAGCACTCATTTCATGCAGGATTTTCGCTGCTCTCTCGTGTAGGTTCGCTGAGAATTCACCGCTGCGGTACAGGCGCTGCAGGCCTTGATAACGGAGCTCTTCTGGAGATTGCAATATGCGGTGGAGTGCCGTACCCCACTTTCGTGCATCAGTGCCACCTTCGTACCATTTTTCAGGAGCAGTCAGAGCCATTTTTAAATCGAGGGTGCCCATAGTGGTATGAGGCGTATTTGCGGTGGCTTCTTTCTCATTTGGCTCTTTTTTCTCCGGCTCCACAACGGTGCCTGTGCTCCACACAAGAGGCTCGTAACCTAGTTCGAGATGATCGAGCACGGCTTTGGCGAGGTCTCCAGGTTTTTTACCGCCCTTTAGGAGCAGATGCAAGCCGCTTACTGGCCGGGTGAGGGCGACGTAGACCATGTTCATCCAGTCGAATCGGCTCTTAGTATCTAATGAAGTTGACAATTCCTCACTGAAAAGCTCTCGATTGGCCTTATTGTAGGTAATCGGCATTTTTTCCAGCTCGTCATGAAGCGGGAAGTCGAGCCATTGCTCTGAGGAATCGGCCTTGTAATTGATTCCAAAAGGAATGATGACGTGCTCAAATTCCAACCCCTTGCTCTTGTGAATGGTCATCACCTTTATCGACGGTGTGCTCTCAGGGGCTTCCACATTTTTCTTTGGCGCCTGCTCATCCCACCAGCCGGGCAAGGTGGCAAAAGTGCCCTCCCTACTTTGAAATTCGTAGATGAGGTCGAGCGCTGCATCCACCATGGCATTATCCTCGTCTAAGTAGCCGAATATGTCGAAAGTACGCACGGCGAAATCGAACAAGCTATCTGCTGCATCTAACAGCTGAGCCGCCTTTGGGAAGAAAGGTATGATGGCTCGAATGCCTTGTTCTACAGTAGATTTTTCGAAGTTAAAGCCTTGCTCGGCGGGGATTTTTTCTTGCCGAACGAGCGCGTGTGCAAGTGCAAAGCGGGCTTCTTTGTCCTTAGGATTTAGGTAGAGTTTTGAGGCTGCGTGAAGCAACATGCCTTCATGTGCATTGCTCAATACCAAACTGTCTGCGCTGAGTACTGGGTAGCCTTTTTGGGTCAAGAAATTTGCAATGCGTTTGCCGTCTGCGTTTCCACGAACGAGTATGGCGATATCTGAATATTCGTGGCCACGAGTTTTGAGCTCGTTTATTCGTTCCACTGTTTTCTCGCAAGCATCATCCTTTAAATCACCGGCATTTTCGGCTTCAAGGACATCGATGCGAACCTCTCCTTTGTCTAGGTTTTTGTTGGGCAGCTGACTTACCCGAGACTCTGAATAGACATCCTTGTGTTCGGCGAGAGCTAAATCGCTTGAAAGGGAGGAGAATAGGCTGTTGTTGAAGTTGACGATGGCCCCGTGTGTGCGGAAATTTTTCCCTAATCGCAGGGTTTGGCGCTCGTAGAGTTCATGCCCTTCAGGGTGCCTTTCGAAGCGGTTAATGAGGTGTTTATTGTCGACCAATTCCATGAATTGTTCCGCTTTTCCACCTCTCCAACGGTAGATGCTCTGTTTCGCGTCCCCAACAATTAATGCGCTGTTATCGTGTTCGTCCTTGGTCAAGGAATGCTCGATGAGCGGGTGAAGGTTGTTGAACTGCACCACCGAGGTATCTTGGAACTCGTCTATGTAGAAGTGCCAATATTTCTCGCCTAAACGCGCATAAATGAAAGCCGCAGGTTCCTTTTCGAGCTCTTCTGAAATGAGCTTGTTGAATGCGCTGAGCGGCATCGTGTTTTGGCTCTTTTGAAGTTCATCAAATTTTGCGAGCAATGCTTTCGTGGCTGCCAAGTTTTGAAGCTTTGCAGAGGCTTGCTTGAGCAGTAGCAAATTTTGACGGTGGTCTTGCTCAAAAGCGCGAGCGCGCGAGAGAAAATCGTCCCAGCTTAGGTCCCCGGTTTTGTCTCGAGAGGTCCAAATACGGTTGTTTGTGGCCAAATCGTTCTTTCGCAGATCTGACCACTTTTTAATGAAGTGCGTATTGACATCATTAAACTGGGTAATGCGCTCTTTAAGCCCATCCTCTTTGGCCATTCTTTGCACCTCCTCAGAGAGCTTTCTACCTTCTTTTGCAATAGCGGATATTTGTGCGTTCAATTCCCCCTCTATTTCAATCAATCGCTGTGGTTCAGGTAGTTTTTCGAGGTACTGCCAGTGGTCTTCGTTAAAGCTGTTTTTTCCTTCCTTCTTCAGGTCGTAATCAGGGTTATGATTTTTATCCCTGTTCATTCGATCACGCACCAAGGCGACAAGGGCCTCACGAAGTTCAGGATGATCGCCCAATGAGCTGTATAGGCTGTCGAGGGCTTCGGTGATCATGGCGTCGAGGTCTAATCGGACCTCAAAATTATCGTCGAGATCCAGATCCTTGGTGAAGGTTCTGACCAAGCGGTGCGTGAACTGATCGATAGTCCCCACATGCAGCGTGGAGTAGTTGTGCAGCATGTGCTTTGCGCTGGCTGATGCACGCTTTTGAAGTTCTTCTGGGGCCAATTCCAATGCCTCCCAAATGGGCCTAAAAAATTCGCTCTTCGATGGGTCCTCTTCATTGCTGAATTCGAGCAATTGCTGCAGCAATCGGGCCTTCATCTCGTCAGCGGCATTGTTCGTGAAGGTAATGGCCAAGACCTTTTGGTAGCCGTTTGCCATGCCGGACGGTCGCAAGGCATTCATCAAAATGTGCTGTACGAGGCTGTACGTTTTCCCGGAGCCGGCAGACGCATCGAGCACCAAAAATGGGGCTTTGGCAGTAAGTGGTGATGCGCTGGATGATTGACTCATAGGAATTGGATATGTGGTTATAATCGTAAGTTAAAACAGATGGGCCGATTTTGCGTTAACTTAGCCACAAATAACTACAAAAAACCCTACTCATTATGGCATTTGAATTACCACAATTAGGGTACGCACATGATGCGCTAGAGCCGCACTTCGATGCACGTACCATGGAGATCCACCACGGAAAACACCACGCAGGATATACTGCAAAGCTCAATGCTGCCATTGAAGGCACAGATATGGAAGGCAAGTCGATCGAAGAGTTGCTAGCAAACCATTCAGACAATGCAGCGATACGCAACAACGGTGGCGGTTACTACAACCACTGCTTGTTCTGGGAAGTACTTTCTCCAAACGGCGGCGGCGCTCCAACAGGCGACCTAGCAGCTGCTATTGACGAAGCATTCGGTTCATTGGACGGCTTGAAAGAGCAATTCAACGCTGCTGCTGCAACACGCTTTGGCTCAGGTTGGGCTTGGTTGTGTGTGAAAGACGGCAAGCTAGAAGTATGTTCTTCTGCAAACCAAGACAACACATTGATGCCAGGCGTAGGCTGTGGCGGTCACCCAATCATGGGCTTGGACGTGTGGGAGCACGCTTACTATTTGAACTACCAGAACCGTCGTCCAGACTACATCGCAGCATTTTGGAATGTTGTGAATTGGGACGCAGTTGCTGAGAAATATGCTGCAGCGAAGTAATTCGCAAAGCCGATTTTAAAATCAAAAAAGCCCGAGCTAATGCTCGGGCTTTTTCGTTTATCGTTATTCGAGGTTAGATCGCCTCGTCGAGCTTTTTCACAGCGCGCTTTACGTCGAAGTAGAAACGACCACCAATGCCGAAATTCATCACCAGGCTTGGGGTAGGGACTACGGCTAATCCTGGGGAAAATTCGAAGAAAATATCGAGCGGGAGTTCGTGTAATTCGTAGGCAATTCCCAGTGGGGCGCGGGCGTAAATTTGGTTGCCGCTTTCGTAGCTCTTCACATGAACTCCAAGACCGTAGTAAAGTGGGATGGAGCCGCGCTCAGCGCTGATGTAATCGTAATTGTGCAAGAGGAAATCTACACCAAGGTTGATGCCTGAATTCTCACCAGTGCTGTAGCCCACTGTATATTGGAAGGCCTCGCTGGAATTGTTGAATTTTTTAATGCTAAAACCGCTTGGTTCGCCCACGGCAAGACCGATACCGTAATGTCCTTTGTAATCTTGTGCACTCACTGAAAGACCCGTGATTACAGCTGCTAAGAGGAGTAGTTTTTTCATTTTGAAAGGGGGTAGGTTGAAGTTGTTAAGGTTGTTCCGTCCCATTTGGCGTAGGAATCTATGGAGATCCAGTCGCCTAATACAACGTAACGTGACTCAATTTTAGTGCCATCCTTGCGCTCGTGGCTCAGGGGTAGATCTTTGAGGTGGTGGCGGTGTCCGTAGATGAAATAGTCGATATTTTCCTCTTCGAGGACACTAAGGCTGTGCTGGAGCTGGCGCTCTCTTTCACCCAAGAAGGCGTGGTCGTTGTCGCTTTGAGCATTGCGCGAGGCGCGCGACATGCGTGCGGCAAAACCTACTCCGAAATTTGGGTGGAGGCGTTGGTAGAGCCATTTGCACAGCGGATTGGTAAAGATGCGTTTGAGCATCTTGTATTTCATATCACCGGGGCCGAGTCCGTCGCCGTGGGCGATGTAGAATTGACCCGAACCCATACGGATTTTCAAAGGATCGTGATGAACCATTGCACCCAATTCTTCGCCAAGGTAGTCCTGGATCCAGAGGTCGTGGTTGCCTGTGAAAATGTGCAATTCTAATCCGCGATCTACCATCTGCGCTAAGGTGCCCAGAAGACGGGTATGGCCGCGGGGAACGACTTGCTTGTATTCGAACCAATAGTCGAAGAGGTCGCCTACGATGTAGAGCGTTTTACAATCGGCCTCAATGGATTGCAGAAAATCTATGACTTTACGCTCGCGCTTTTGACTTTCCTCTACTGAGGGCGCGCCAAGGTGCAGATCCGAAATAAAGTAAGTGTTCTCTTTCACGAAGTGCAAGGTACATTCTTCTTTGAAGATATCCTTGAGGCCCTGTTGTCCATGTGGAAACAAAAGTTTAGTTTTGCCTAAAACTATTTGTAGCCAAGGTGAAAACTCACTCAGAAAGCGAAGAAAATTACATTAAAGCGCTCTATCACTTGGGCGGTGGAGATGCTGTTTCAAACGGTGCTCTTGCACAGCGCGTTGGCGCGAAGGGTCCCTCCGCAACCCAGGCCGTGAAAAGGCTGGCAACTAAAGGCTTGGTTGAAGTCATCCCTTACAAAGGCGTAAAACTTACGTCCGAAGGGTTGGCCTTAGCGAAACACATCTTGCGAAAGCACCGTTTATGGGAGACCTTCTTGGTAGAGAAACTAGGTTTTGGATGGGAAGAAGTGCACCCTTTGGCGGAGCAGTTGGAACATGTGCAGAGTAGGGAATTAGTGGAAAAATTGGCCACGTATTTGGGTTCTCCTATTCACGATCCACACGGTGATCCGATACCGCAGGCAGATGGTGCCATCCCCCCTACAATGGGTGAGCCCTTGCAGCAGTTTTCCGAAGGCAGTAAGCTTCGCATAGTTCGTGTGGAAGATGCGGGAACCGATTTCTTCAATCAATTGGACCAGTTAAATATCAGCCTAGGAAAAGAATTTACCCTGATTTCCATCTCAAATTTCGATTCAAGCATCCAGCTCAAAGCCAACGACGGTTCGCTGTTTTGGCTGAGTCACAGTATGTCTTCTAACATTTACGCCATAGCCTTATGAAAAGATTAATTGCCCTGTTTTTTTCAGCGCTCTCCTTTACCTCTTGCCAGCAGGAAGCCCCTGTTGAGGTTCTAGCCACTACATCAGTGATGGCCGATGCAGCGCGCCAGATTTTACCTGAGGAAATTCAGGTGGTTGCTCTTATGCAAAGTAATATTGACCCGCATTCCTACAAGCCCGTTGAGAGTGATGTAGCCAAGCTAAATAGTGCAAAAATCGTCCTTCATAACGGTTTGCACCTAGAGGGTAAGATGACTGATATCTTGGAAAAAGTAGGCCGGAGCAAGCCCGTTTATGCAATGAGTAGTGCGCTCAGCAGCAGTGACCTTATTGAAGTAGGGCCGAACGTACACGATCCACACATCTGGTTTGACCTAAATCTATGGGCGCGTTGCGTTGAAGGTTTGGGTGGATTCCTAGCCCTTCAATACCCAGAGCATAGTGATGAAATTATTGCCAATACTGAGCGCTATGCTGGAGAGCTTCGCGCAGCACATGCAGATTTCGCTGCTGCACTTATGAATGTCCCAGATTCTAATAGAGCCGTGGTTACGGCGCATGACGCCTTCTCTTATTTCGGTCGCGCATTTGCCATTGAGGTAAAGGGACTGCAAGGGGTGAGCACCGCAGCAGAGTTCGGAGTGAACGACATGCGCAGTACTGCGGAGTTTATTATTGAGAAAGAATTGACCACAGTATTTACTGAAACCTCTGTGAATTCTAAAAGCATTGAGGCTTTGAAGGAAGCGGTGGAACAGAAAGGGGGCCAAGTAAATTTAGGTAAGCCGCTCTTCTCTGATGCCCTTGGTGAACAAGGTACTCCGGAGGCTACTTTGATAGGTGCTTTCAAATACAACACGACTCAAATCTTAAACTCTTTGAAATAATGGAAAAGAGCATTGAAGTACACAACTTAACCGTCAGCTATCACAGCAAACCTGTTTTGTGGGACGTTGACTTTTCATTGCCAACGGGCAAGATTGTAGGCATCGTAGGTCCAAACGGGTCGGGTAAAACAACGATGTTGAAGACCATTATGGGTTTGATGAAACCGGACAGTGGATACACGGAGATCTTCGGTCAACCTTTGGATAAGGTTCGTGAGCGCGTGAGCTATGTGCCGCAGCGTGAAAGTGTGGACTGGGACTTCCCTGCCGACGTTATGGATGTGGTTTTGATGGGCCGCTACCGCAAAAACAATTTATTCCGTCGCATTTCAAAAGAAGATAAGCGCATTGCAACAGAAGCTTTGGAAAAAGTGAATTTGCTGGAGTTTGCGCACCGCCAGATTTCTCAGCTTTCTGGTGGTCAGCAGCAGCGTGTTTTTATTGCGCGTTCTCTGGCACAGCAAGCGGACATCTATCTGATGGACGAGCCTTTTGTGGGTGTTGATGCCGCAACAGAAGATGCTATTTTACAGTTGTTGCGCGAGATGAAGAACCAAGGTAAGACTGTAGTTATTGTGCATCACGACCTTCAGACGGCAAATGAATATTTCGACCACATTGTTTTGTTGAATACTCGATTGGTCGCTGCCGGTCCTAAGGAGGAAGTGTTCACCAAGGAATTGCTTCAAGAGGCCTACGGTGGTCGATTGACTGTACTTTCTAAGCTGGGCGATTTGATCAGTACCGAAGAATTTCCACTTCGCGAACCAGAATTCAAGGAAAACAAACCGGAGAAGTAAGCCATGGACCCTATTTTCCTCAAGGTACTCATCGGAACCACTTTGCTCGCTTCATCTGCGGCGGTGGTTGGCGCCTTCAGTTATTTGAAGGGGCAGAGCCTTGTTGGAGATGCCATTGCACATGCCCTTTTACCGGGAGTGGTTTTGGCTTTTTTGTTGGGCGATGGGCGCAACCCCATCTTCCTAATTGTTGGTGCTTTGATTAGCGGCCTTATCGCGCACTACGGCATCGGTTACATCCAAAGCAGAACTAAGCTGAAAAGCGATACTGCCGTGAGCTTGGTGCTTTCGACCTTCTTTGGGTTTGGCATCATGTTGATGTCGTTGATCCAACGATCGGGTCAGGGCCAACAGGCGGGTTTAGAGCGCTACCTTTTAGGAAAGGCTGCGGCCATTACTATGGATGATGTCTATGTTTTCTCTGCCCTTGCCGTGCT
This sequence comes from Flavobacteriales bacterium, assembly GCA_018623275.1. Taxonomy (GTDB): domain Bacteria; phylum Bacteroidota; class Bacteroidia; order Flavobacteriales; family Schleiferiaceae; genus UBA10364. The sequence continues at coordinate 7,105 of JAAZVU010000005.1, read as the reverse complement.
GTTGATGGTTGGTGTAGGATTGTTTTACAAGGGGTTCCAATTGATGACTTTCAACGAGGATTTTGCATCGGCTATCGGCCTTCCTGTTCCCTTGATCCGATTCACGTTTACCGTCCTAACGGTTCTTGCCATCACCATAGGCATTCAAACGGTAGGCGTGGTCCTTATGGCAGCCCTTTTGATCACTCCCTCTGCGGCTGCTCGAGCCTGGACAAAGAGCCTACCCACTATGTTGCTACTGGCTGCGGTTTTTGCGGCGAGTTCGGCAATTACCGGCACCTATATTTCTAGCGCAATTCCTAAGATGCCCACGGGCCCTTGGGTGGTTTTAGTCCTTGCCTTATTCGGTTTTGGCTCATTGATTTTTGCCCCGGAAAAAGGCTGGTTGGCCAAGCGTAGAAGGGCGTTGGCGAATCAAAAGAAGACCGTTCAAGAAAATGTATTGAAGCTGCTGTATCAGCAAGAAGAGCGCAGCGAAGTAAGTGTTGTGCTATCCACAGAAAATATGTTGTCTATTAGAGCGATGCAGCCGGAAAAATTGCGGAATGCCCTGAGAGATCTGAAGCGTCGATTACTAGTTGTGGAGCACGGCAGCGGTTATGCATTAACAGAGCTGGGCCGCAGTGAAGGCCGTAGGGTAGTGCGTTTACATCGCCTTTGGGAGCTGTATTTGACAGAACGCTTAGGTATGGCAGCAGACCACATCCACCCGGGTGCGGAGACTATGGAGCATGTGATTACTCCAGAGATTGAAGAATTATTAGTTAAAGAATTGGGGAATCCAGAATTGGACCCCCATCAAAGTCCTATTCCATATGAAGAAGCTTAGCCTTTTGGCAGCCGTGCTGCTATCAAACCTTGCATGGTCACAGATCGATACTACTATGGATCCCATTGCTACCGACCGTCCAGACATCACCGAGAGTGCCTTTATCACTCCCGTGGGTTGGTTCCAGTATGAAGGCGGGTACCAGTTCTCAAACAACGTAGACAACCTGAGTACGAAAACGAATCGCCACCAGATTGAGGAAGTACTTCGCTTTGGATTGACCGAGCGATTTGAAGTTAGGGCAGTGATTAACGCAAATACAGAGGCCTATTCAAGCCCTACTATTTTCATCAATCCTTCAGGCGTACGAGGCATCGATCCAGTGACGGTAGGATTCAAATACAACCTCGCAAAGGAGAACGATAGAATGCCGCAGACGACCTGGCTGAGCCACCTTAGCTTTCCTCAGGTGGCCTTTGGCGATTACCGCGCAGTCACACAAGTGAACACCGTGTTCCACGAGCAACGATTGATGATGGAAAAAGGCATCACGGACAGATTTGGCCTGGCGACAAACATTGGTGTTGCTGGCACAATGAGCGGTTCCAACGGCTTCATTAACGAAGGGATGTTCTCTTTCGCAGCGGGCTACGACCTAGGCAACAATTGGGGCATGTACGCTGAATATTTCATGGATTGGCAACTTATCGCGGGCCAATTCTTCTACACCCCCTACGTCGATGGTGGGATCACCAAACTACTTTCCAATGACCTTCAGCTCGATATTTATGCGGGTTATGACCTCTCCAATACCTTTGGCACTCGCCTTCCAAGCACAGGCTGGTTCATCGGAACTGGGGTAAGTTACCGTCTTCCATTAGCCCATTATTTACGTTAGTGAACCCATCTCTATCCATAGCATTGGTAGCGGCTTTTATCGCTATCGCCTGCTCTCTTCTGGGTGCCTTTTTGGTACTGCGGAAGATGACCATGGTGGGCGACGCCATTTCGCATGCAGTACTTCCAGGTATTGCCATTGCCTATTGGCTTTCACAGAGTAGAGCCAGTCTTTGGATGTTCTTTGGCGCTGCAATCGTTGGTGTTGGTGCAACAATAATTATTGAAGTACTTCGGAAAAAACTGAGGGTGCAGAGCGATGCAAGTATCGGTATGACCTTCACCTCGCTTTTTGCATTAGGAGTGGTGCTCATTACCTATTGGAGTGATAGTGTAGACCTCGATCAGGAGTGTGTGCTCTACGGCGAGATTGCCTACGTTCCATTCAACCTCTGGCTCATTGATGGGGTTTCTTACGGCCCAATTGCTTTGTGGTCATCCGGCATTTTACTGCTTGTTGTTTTACTTTATATCATAATAGGCTATAAAGGGCTGAAGATGACGAGCTTCAACGAGGATTACGCGGCTGTTTTGGGCATTGCGGCAGGCCTGTGGAATTTGAGTTTGATGTCCATGGTGAGCCTGGCTACCGTGGTGAGTTTTGAAAGTGTGGGCGCCATCTTGGTGGTAGCGCTTTTAGTAGCTCCGGCAGCGACGGCCTACCTCTTCATTCAGCGATTAAAGCCGTTGCTTATTGCGAGCGCTTCTATAGGCTTAATTGGTGCCCTCGGCGGCTATGGGCTGAGCAAGGTGTTAGAGACGAGCATTGCCGGATCCATAGCTACAGTGCTCGGCGCGCTCTTTTTAATAGCATTGATCATACATTCACTTTTAGCACGAAAAACAAGCAAATATGCAATGGAAGCTTAAGTCTTTTGAGGAGTTGACTCCGCAAGAATTATACGGGATTCTCAGGTTGCGTAGCGAGGTCTTCGTGGTAGAGCAAGACTGTGTGTATCTAGACGCAGATGGATACGACGATAAGTGCTTGCATCTTTGGGCACAGGACGGAGAAGAGTACGTGGCTTGTACACGCATCTTACCCCCGGGAGTTTATTATGAGGCAGCGTCCATCGGTAGGGTCATCGTAGCTAAAAGTCATCGCGGTGGTGTATTGGGCAAGGAGCTCATGCGCCGTTCAGAAGAAGCGTTATATGCCTTAGATCATACGGGTCCAATTAAAATTATGGCTCAATCATATTTGCTTAGCTGGTACGGATCTCAAGGCTACCAAGCCCAAGGCGAAGACTTTCTAGAAGACGGCATCCCACACCGTATTATGGTGAAAAAAAGGTAGGTTCCGGACCCCTATTTTTAATTAGCAAGCATAGCTATTTCATTTTACCGCATTCAAGGCTCTAATGACCGTATTTGTGGAAATTAGCATGTTATTTTTACATCAGTAATCTAGCTTACAGAACCTATTACAATCTCAATTGCTTGTTTTTCAGTGATTAATCAAGAGACAACCGCCAATGACATTCTGTATTTCAAGATTATATAAAATATGAGTTATCATATTTTGATGTGTTAGTTGAAGCAACCCCGGATCCTTGATCTGGGGTTTGTTTTTTATAAAAGGGTAAAAGTGACATTTATCACATCCCCAAATTTGGCATGTCTTTAATTTTGATTGAATCACAAAAATTCTAACGCCATGTCTAAACATTACAACGTCGTAGTAATCGGTGCCGGAACAGGAGGTATCATGACTGCTGCGCAAATCAAAAACCAGAAGCGCGATGCTTCTATTGCAATCATTGATCCTGCCGAAACACACTTTTACCAACCTGCTTGGACTTTAGTGGGTGCTGGTGCATACGACTACAATAAAACAGGCCGTCCAATGTCATCTGTTATCCCTAAAGGATGCGACTGGGTGAAGGACGCTGTAACAACTATCGATGCCGATAATAACAAGGTAAATACTGCCTCATCGGGAGAATTGAGCTATGATATTTTGGTAGCTGCTCCTGGTATCCAAATAGATGTAGACGGCATCCCAGGATTGAAAGAAGGTCTTGAAGCAGGCGTGGTTTGCTCGAACTATACAGATCCTAAGAAGACTTGGGAATTAGTACAAAATTTCAAAGGTGGTAATGCCATATTTACTCAGCCTACCACACCTATTAAATGTGGTGGTGCGCCTCAGAAAATCATGTATTTAGCAGATGATCACTGGGCAAAAACAGGTGTAAAGAAAGATACGAATGTAGTCTTTGCAACACCTGGTTCTGTCATCTTTGGTGTGCCTGACTTTGCTAAAACTTTGACTAAAGTATTAGAGCGCAAAAACATTCATTTTAAGCCATTCTACGCAATCTCAAAGATTGATGTAGCAAATAAAGAAGTGCATTTTTCAAATGCGAAGCCAGAGAGTAATGGATGTATCATTAACGAAGGCGAGGGTCTAAGTGAACGCGTTGAAGGCGATTCAACTTACGTTTTACCTTTTGACTTCTTACACTTGGCTCCACCTCAAAGTGCTCCGGACTTTATCAAAAACAGTCCACTATCAAATGGCACACCTGGTGGTTGGATTGATGTAGATATCAATACGCTTCAGCACAATAAATACCCAAATGTCTTCGCGGTAGGTGATGCAGCAGCGCTACCGACAGCGAAAACAGGTGCGGCTATTAGAAAGCAAGCGCCAGTAGTTGCGGGTAATGTAGTTGCAATGCTGAACAGCAATAAGATTACAGATGCTCAGTACGAGGGGTACAGCTCTTGTCCACTAGTTACCGGATACGGTAAGATGGTATTGGCAGAGTTCAAATACAATAACGTTAGAGATTCCGATCCGTTCCTCAGCAAATTTGTGGATACGACCAAGGAAAACTATAGCATGTGGATCTTGAAGAAGTTCGGTTTGCCGTACTTGTACTGGAACCGCATGATGAAAGGTAAAATGTGATCCTATATCATATTTTGATGTGTTAGTTGGAATGCCCCAAGCCTTGTGCTTGGGGTTTTTTTATTCCTTAAATTCGTTTACATGAACACACCCAATGCAGACGGAGCCATCTCCCTCAAGGAGAGTATGCTCGAAGTGGAAGGTTGGACCCCTGAGATCTACCAAAGAAACTTCAATGACTTTCTAGACAGTCAGCCCTATATCGTGGGCACGCTTATGGATGCCGATGAAGGCATGGAAGAAGGCGCACATTCTTGGATGCTCAAGGCCGTTTTGGTTTTGAAGTGGTCCTTCCAAAAGATGGGATGGCGCGCCACCATGCTCAGCGAAGAGAAATGGATAGGCATCATCGAATCTCGCATGGAGGTGTATGAGGAGCACCAAGAGGATAATGGGTTGGACATTCAATCCCTGATCAAGATCAGCAGCTCGCCGAATACCTTGAGTGAACTTTACCTGTACGTAGCTGAAAACAATGCCATGAGTAATGAAGCTGCGGGGAACATCCTTTTCCTTCTAGACTGTGCCATTGAAGCCATGGAAATGGCGGTATTGCAGGACAAAACTGAGAGTGACGCTTAATGGATAAAGCCGCACATATCGTCCGTCACATGATGGAGAACGACGCCTTTAGCCAGTGGTTAGGCATCGAAGTCGTGGCCAATTCCGCCGGCGCTGCCGTCTTAAAAATGGTCGTTCGAGAAGAAATGACCAACGGGTTCGGTATTGCTCACGGTGGCATCACCTATTCGCTTGCAGATTCGGCCCTGGCCTTTGCTTCAAACGGTGGCGGACGCCAAAGTTTGTCCATCGAAACTAGCATCCACCACATTGCGAAAGTGGAAACTGGCGAGACCATTACTGCTACAGCCTCGCAGATTAGCGAGACCAATAAAACAGGCATCTACCAAATTGATATCACAAACTCTTCAGGGCAGCGCGTAGCGTGGTTTAAAGGAACCGTATACCGCACCTCGAAAGAATGGAACCTATGAAACAGACCTATATCGTAGATGGCGTTCGTACGCCCATTGGAAAATTTAAAGGCACCCTTGCCGCGGTGCGCACCGATGATTTGGCGGCTATGACCATCGCCAAACTCATGGAAAAGAATCCCGATGTGGATCCTAGCGCCATTGACGATGTCATCCTAGGGTGTGCCAACCAAGCCGGTGAGGACAATAGAAACGTGGCCCGTATGGCAGCCCTTTTGGCGGGACTTCCGTGGAGCGTTCCGGGCGAAACCGTGAACCGTTTGTGTGCCTCAGGAATGAGCGCAGCCATCCATGCTCACCGCGCCATCATGGCAGGAGACGGCGACCTATTCATTGCCGGAGGTGTGGAAAACATGAGCCGTGGCCCTTATGTCATGAGCAAGCCTCAGACGGCCTATGGTACGGACAGTAAGATGTACGACAGCTCTTTTGGATGGCGCTTTGTGAATCCTAAAATGAAGGAGCTCTACGGTACCCACGCCATGGGCGAGACTGCAGAGAACCTCGTGGAGCAGTTCGGAATTAGTCGTGAGGATCAAGACGCCTTTGCCCTTTGGTCGCAGCAAAAAGCTGCTAGAGCCCAGGAGCGCGGAAGGTTTGATCTTGAGAAATTCGCCGTGGAGATTCCACAGCGCAAGAAAGATCCGATCGTCTTTACGAATGACGAATTTATGAAGCCGAACACCACCTTTGAAGCCCTTGGTGGTCTAAGAGCAGCGTTCAAAAAGGACGGCTCAGTGACGGCGGGCAATAGTTCCGGGTTAAACGACGGTGCCGTAGCATTATTGATGGCCAGTGGCGAAGGTGTAGAAAAACACAATCTGAAGCCTTTGGCACGCGTGGTGAGCTCAGCGGTAGCTGGTGTGGAGCCGCGGATTATGGGAATTGGTCCGGTGGAGGCGTCGAAGAAGGCTTTAGCCAAAGCGGGTCTGACGTTGGACGACATGGATATCATTGAGCTGAATGAGGCTTTTGCTGCGCAGGTTTTGGCTTGCACGCGAGAGCTTGGTTTGGCGGATAACGACGAGCGTATTAACCCGAACGGCGGTGCCATTGCATTGGGCCACCCACTGGGGGTGACGGGCGGTCGCATCCTTCATTCTGCGGCCCTCGAGTTGCAGGAGACCGGTAAGAAATATGCCTTGGTGAGCATGTGTATTGGCGTTGGCCAGGGCTATGCTACCATTTTAGAACGCGCATAAGATGGCTATATACCAATTCCTTGATTTCATTCCCGTAGTACATCCTACGGCCTTCGTACATCCCCAAGCGAATGTGACGGGAGATGTGATCGTTGGGCCGCATTGTTACATCGGACCCGGAGCTGTACTTCGTGGCGACTGGGGCAGGATTGTGCTCGAAGAGGGCGTGAATGTGCAAGAGAATTGTACCGTACATATGTTTCCAAAAACCGAAACGCGTCTGAAGAAGATGGCCCATGTAGGCCATGGGGCGATTATTCACGGCGGAACGCTGGGTGAGAATGTACTCATCGGGATGAATGCCGTGGTCATGGACAATGTTGAG
>JAAZVU010000179.1 GCA_018623275.1 Flavobacteriales bacterium | reverse complement strand
GATGGTCTAAGGGGATGGGCGGTATTGCTCGTGCTCTTTGGACACGCCACTAACCAAGGGCTCAGCCCTTGGTTGGAAGGCACATTCCTTTCACGAGGTAAATTGGGCGTTTACCTGTTCTTCGTGATTTCGGCGTATTTGCTCGACAAGCAAATCATCCAAATCTGGCAGCAAGGCAAAGGCAATTGGAACTATTGGCGTTATTACATCGGTCGTCGCATCATGCGTATTTTCCCGCCGTTCCTGCTCGCACTTATCACTTTCAGATGGATGAACGAGGCCGGTTACAAGGTCGTCATCCGCGAGTGGTCCCACGTTTGGGAGCATTTAGCACTAATGCGCGGAGATCATATCTTCTGGTCCATTCCTACCGAGTTTTGTTATTACATTCTTAGCCCATTATTACTGCTGTTTTGTTCGCGCGTGTTGAAATTTCGTCCGTCGCGAACGTTCGTATTCTTAAATGTTTTAATAGTACTCTTTGCCAATCTCGCGCTCAGCATAGACTTTCCTCGGCACAGTACCCTTCGTTATTTAACCATTTTTCTAGTCGGTACATTCTTAGCGGCATGGGAAACCTTGGACAAAGAGCGTTTTAAGGATGTGTGTGCCAGCAAGGGTCTTAGCATTGCAGGAATCATTGCCGGACTTGCATTTATTTTATGGGGAAGTTTCGCCGAAGATTTTACAGCGCCTTGGGTCTTTTTGCCTGCTGCTTTTTTATGGGTTACGCTGTTAGTATGGTCTTTCAAGGAAGGCTACTGGCGCCGATTTTTGTCACTCAAACTGTTTCGGTTCATCGGCACGATAAGTTTCTCGCTGTACCTGTTTCACATTCCGGTTTTGATGTGGATCAAATCTCTAGGCCTAAGCAATGCCGTCGCATTTCCTGCCTTCTTGTCACTATCTATCGCAGTGGCAGCACTTTTGCATCTATTGGTTGAACGTCCTGCACTCTCTTTGGTTAAGAAGTAGATACAGGACCAATTCCTAACTAAACACACCCTAATGGAAACCACCCAGCTCACAGAAGCATTGCGCGCAGCCGTAGCAAATGGTCAGACCTACGAAGCCTATAGCGCCATGAACAAGGCCATGGCTAAAGAAGGCACGACTACAGGCCCTCAAAAGCCCGCTTACGTAGAATATACCAAGCTGAGCGCAGCACGCATGCGTCGTTGGGAAAAGACCTACAAGCCAGCCCAAAGCACCCTGGACAACATTGCCTCAAGAACGAGCGAGAATGAGCAATGGCTCGTCTTCAGCGAAACGTGGTGTGGCGACGCCGCACACAACCTGCCATTCATTGCCAAATGGGCCGAACATGCTGTGGTAGAATTGCGCATCATCCTTCGCGATGAAAACACAGCCCTCATGGATGAATTTTTGACTAATGGGGGACGCTCCATCCCAAAATTGGTCCGATTGAACGAAAACTTTGAAGTCCTTGGAACTTGGGGCCCACGTCCAACACCGCTGATGGAGGAATATGCCAAATGGAAAGCCCAGCCTGAATTTGACTACAAGGAGTGGACGCTGTTTGCTCAGGATTGGTACAACAAGGACAAGGGCGCTTCGCTTGAAGCGGATTTTATTGAATTATTGAGCTAACGAGGCTTAATTGTAATCTCAAGATTCGCATCTAGACCGTCATTGATAATTCGTTGAAGCGTTGAAAACTGGATGTCTTTAAGATTGCGTTCTACTCTAGAGATGTACGCTTTATTCGTTCCCGCTTTTTCGGCAAGTTCGTCTTGTGTTAGTCCTTTTTCTTTTCGCAAGCTTTTTATGAGTTCACCTAGCTTGAAAGCGTCATAGCCTTGTTCAAACAGACTGCGTTTTTCTGTTCCTAATGGGCCTACATGTTGGTCAATAAACTCCTCAAGGGGTACAAGATTATTTGAGGCTTTCATAATAAAGTATTTTAATGCGTTCTGCTTTCTTTAATTCCTTTCTTGGAATCTTTTGGGTCTTCTTCTTGAAGCCATTACAAACAATCAAGGTTGTTTCATCTGAGTAAAAGCAGAAAACTCGAGAGGTATTAGTGCCAACCGTACTGCGTATTTCATAAATGCCGCTTGAGTTGACGATAGCTTTCAGGTAAATACTCGGTACCACCTTCAAAATTCGAATAGCTCGAAAAGTCCACAAAATCTTCTCCTGCTCCTTAGTAGGAAGTGTTACATAGAACTCTTCAAAATAGTCGTCGAAAACTATAATGTCGCGGTAAGTATCCATGACAAAAGTACAATTAAATTATCCGTACGGACAACTCTAATGCCCGGAATAATTAAGTTGACTCAATTAAGAAGCGAAATCCAAGAATTGTGGAAAAAGAAAACTTACGAAGAGCCTACTTCAATCCGTTCTCTTTGAAGTTGATGTACATCTGTTCAAAGTTCGTGTACACCCCGGCGAGGAAGGTCTCTGTCAGCGCTTCTTTGACTGCCGCCGGTGAGGGATGGCTGTCCTTCATGAACTTGTAGGCTTGCTTCATCGGACCCGCCTCAAATTCCACGACGTGCCAGCGCTCCATGGCGTAGATGGTAGTTTTGAATTGTTTCGTGCTCCAGCTCTCTACTATTCTCATAAGTCCACGTGCATTTTGAAGTTGATCAATCTGTTGG
>JAAZVU010000054.1 GCA_018623275.1 Flavobacteriales bacterium | reverse complement strand
TGGGCTTGGGAAGAGGCGTACACCTTTGAGCAATTGACTGCTCATTTTCAGACGAACAGCCTGAGTGGTTTTGGTCTTGATAAAGGAAGTGCTGGAGCCATAGCTGCGGGTGCTGTATTGCACCATTTAAAGCGCAGCGAGTATAGCTCCTTAGATCACATTGGAAGCATTTCTAGAATCTCTTTGGACGATTTCATGTGGTTGGACGGTTTTACTGTATCCAATCTAGAGTTGTTTGCGACCAATTCCCTCGGGGGTACTTCTACTTTAGATATTATTGATAAAACGACGAGTCCTATGGGCGGTCGTTTGCTCAGAACCTATTTGGCCCTTCCTCTTTTAGATAAGGCGGAGATTGGCAAAAGGCATGATGCCGTAGCGGAATTGCTTGAGGAGCCAGACTTAATGGATGCGCTCAAAGACGCCTTGGAGGGTATGCCTGATATCGAGCGCCTTTGTAGTCGCGTGGCTACTGGAAGGATCAGCCCTAAAGAAATGGCGCGGCTTAGAGAGGCACTGAAAAGGGGGGCGGCGCTCGTGGAATTGGTTCAGGAGAGATCTTGGAACCATCCTGAGCACAGGCCTGATGTGCTGAATGAACTTTACACAGAGCTCACCAATGCTTTGGTGGAAGATCCAACTGCCATTATTGGTAAAGGCGAAGCGCTACGAAGCGAATATGACGCAGAACTAGGTAGATTGAGAGGATTGCTCAATGATGCCACAGGAACGTTGGAAGCTATCCGGGAGAGAGAGGCAGAGGCAACTGGGATTCAGTCGCTTAAATTGGCCTTTAATAATGTTTTTGGCTACTATCTAGAAGTACGCAATTCTCACAAGGACAAGGTTCCAGAGGAGTGGCACAGGAAGCAAACTTTGGTCAATGCGGAGCGCTATATTACCGATGAGCTAAAGAAATTTGAGGCTGAGGTACTTGGTGCGGAAGAACAGATTAAGGCGATAGAAACTCGCTTATTTGCGGCTTTAGTAGAGCAGGCGAAGACCTATTTGAATCCTTTGCTCGTATTAGCAGGTTGGATTGCGACAACAGATGTTTTAACCAGCTTCGCTGAAGTGGCTAAGCGCAACAATTATTGCAGACCCACCTTTACAGATGATGCGGTAATTGCCATAGAAAAAGGACGACACCCCGTTATCGAAAAAATGCTTCCTGAGGAGCAGCCGTACATAGCCAATGGAATTTCTTTGAACAATGAGGATGCTTCCATAGCTATGATTACTGGGCCCAATATGAGTGGTAAAAGTGCTTTATTGCGTCAAGTAGCATTGATCCAGATCTTAGCACAGATTGGTAGTTATGTTCCTGCAGAAGGGGCAAATTTGCCAATCATCGATCGTTTGTTCGTTCGTGTCGGCGCCTCTGATAACCTAAGTAAAGGGGAATCAACCTTCATGGTGGAGATGAATGAGACGGCCACTATTTTGAATAATATCTCAGAACGTTCACTAGTCATATTAGATGAGATTGGTCGAGGTACTTCTACCTTTGATGGGGTGAGCATTGCTTGGGGAATAGCTGAATTTTTGCACCAGCACCCGTCTTCACCGCTCGTGCTTTTTGCGACGCACTACCATGAGCTCAACGAAATGGCGACAACTTTTAAAAAGGTTCGTAATTATCATGTAGCTGCAGAAGAGCACAAAGGGGAGATTGTATTTACACGCCAATTAAAATCTGGCGGTACCGCGCACAGTTTCGGTTTACATGTGGCTAAACTTGCGGGTATACCTGGTTATGTGCTCAATAGGGCAGAATCTGTTTTAAAAGAGCTCGAGCAAGTGAAATCGAAAGGCGATTCACCGCAAATTTCTGGTGCTCCAGGACAATTAAATTTCTTTTCACTCGACCGTCCTGAACTGGAAGAATTAGCGGATGAAATTGAAAATGTGGATGTTAACCAGCTCAAGCCTATAGAGGCCTTGATGCTCTTGAATACCTTCAAGGAAAAACTTTCAAAAAAATAGCTTGAGAGGTTGCAATAAATCAAAAGGGCTGTATATTTGCCCTCCCAAACGCGAAAGTAGCTCAGCTGGTAGAGCACGACCTTGCCAAGGTCGGGGTCGCGGGTTCGAATCCCGTCTTTCGCTCTAAGACCCTCCTTCAAGCGGAGGGTTTTTTGTTGGAGCCCCGGTGGTGGAATTGGTAGACACGCCGGACTTAAAATCCTGTGGACAGTAATGTCCGTGCCGGTTCGACCCCGGCCCGGGGCACTTAAAAGCCCGCCTTGCAAAAGGCGGGCTTTTTTGTTGTTCATTTCCCGTGGAAAACAACCCTGCCTCACTTGCGTTGTAAGCCTAAGGAAAAAGCATATTTGTTACATGCAGCAATACCATGATTTAGTAGAAAGAGTACTCGCAGACGGTGTGCAAAAAGGCGACCGTACGGGTACTGGCACCAAAAGTGTTTTCGGGCATCAAATGCGCTTTAATCTCCAAGAAGGATTTCCGCTCTTGACTACGAAGAAGGTGCACATCAAAAGCATCCTTCACGAGCTACTGTGGTTCCTTCAAGGTTCGACCAATATTGAATACCTCGCGCAGAACAAAGTTCGCATTTGGGACGACTGGCCTTATGCAGCGTATTCAAAAAGCAACGAGTTCGGTGGAGAGGATATTCGTGAGTTTGCGGCTAAAGTTGCTACTGACAAAGACTTCGCAGCGAAGTGGGGAGAGTTGGGCCCAGTGTACGGGTACCAGTGGCGCTCGTGGCCTGCTCCAGATGGCGGTAGTGTAGATCAGATTGCACAAGTAATCGATCAAATAAAGAACAACCCAAACAGCCGTCGTATCATCGTCAATGCATGGAACGTTGGGTTCGTAGATCAAATGGCCTTGCCGCCGTGTCACGCCTTTTTCCAATTCTACGTCGCTGACGGTAAGCTGAGCTGTCAGTTGTATCAAAGAAGTGCAGACATCTTTTTAGGTGTGCCGTTTAACATCGCCTCTTACGCCTTTCTAGTGCACATGGTTGCTCAAGTATGTGGGTTGGAAGTGGGTGATTTCGTTCACACTCTAGGCGATGCGCACATTTACAACAACCACATTGAGCAATTGGAACTACAGCTTACAAGAGATTTCAGAGCATTGCCAAAATTAAAATTGAACCCTGAGGTTACTTCCATCTTCGATTTCAAATACGACGACTTCGAGATTGTAGGATACGACCCTCACCCACATATCCCAGGAAAAGTAGCGGTATAATGATATTAAAAGCCATCGTAGCCTACGCCGAAAACCGAGTCATCGGAAAAGACAACGACCTCATCTGGCATTTGCCGGACGATCTTAAGCACTTCAAGCGCCACACAGCGGGCAAGACCATCATCATGGGCCGCAAGACCTGGGACAGTTTAGGTGGTAGGCCCTTGCCTAACAGGAGGCATATTGTCATTACTCGTTCAACGGACTTCACAGCCGATGGGGCAGAGGTGGTAAACTCCTTGGAAGCTGCCATAGACTTGGCACAACATGAAGAGGAAGTATTCATCGTTGGAGGCGCGCAGATCTACACGCTATCCCTTCCTCTAATCGACGTTTTAGAAATAACAGAAGTACATGCGGAATTTGAAGGCGATGCCTTCTTTCCTGTTTTTGAGGAAGCCGATTTTGAATTAACTTCACAAGAGCATCATCCAGCGGATGAAAAGCACCAATATTCTTTCACCTTTAAAACCTGGAAGCGCAAAGCTTCATAACCTTATCATAATGAAAAAGCAATTAGCATTACTCTCTTTGGCAGCATTGGCATCATGTGCAGCGCCTGAAGCAGAGGTTGCCGACGCACGTCCGGCATTTCCATTGGAACACTTAGATACATCAGTTCACGCGTGTGACGATTTCTTCCAATACACTGCAGGTGGTTGGAGAGAAGCTAATCCAATTCCTGAAACTGAGGTGCGTTGGGGCGAATTCAATAAACTACGTGAGGCCAACAAGCAACGTCTCAAAGAATTGTTCGCAGAAGTAACTGCGGGAACCTTTGAAAAAGGCTCTGACGAGCAGCTCATTGGCGACTTAGTGGTTTCTGGTATGGATAGTGTTGCTCGTAACGAGCGCGGTACTGCCGAATTAGAGCCGTATTTGGCAGCGGTTAATGCGGTAACTTCCCTCGAAGAGTTATTTGTATTAATGGCGCAACACAAATTCTACGGTGTAAGCGCTCCAGTGAACGCCTATGTGAGAACAGATGCTAAAAATTCTAAGATGAATACCCTGTACGTAGGACAGGGGGGAATTGGTCTACCTGATAGAGATTACTACCTAAAGGACGATGAGGACAGCAAGAAATTGCAAGAGGCTTACAGAGCGCACATCGACACAATGGCAGCTCTTACTGGCGCACAGATTGATGCTGAAGCTGTTTATGCTTTAGAATACGCATTGGCAGAGGCCATGAAGTCGCGTGTGGAGATGCGTGATGCAGAAAAGCGTTACAACCCGATGACGGTTGATCAATGGCAAGCTTTGGCACCATCCATGCCATTGACTGCATATATGACTGAGCTTGGCTTGGCAGATCGCGGTGTGGTAAATAGTGCACCTGAATTCTTTACTCGTATGGAGGCTAAAGTGTCCGATTTTTCACTAGATACTTGGAAGCAATACCACAAGTGGCACATCATCAATGGCGCTTCGGGTGCATTAAATGATGCCTTGGAGGTTGCCTCTTTTGAATTTTACGAGAAAACACTTCGCGGTAAGCCAAAGATGAACCCAAGATGGAAGCGTGTTCAAGGTTCTACTGGGATGCTCGGCCAGCAAGTAGGACACCTGTATGCAGATCGTTTCTTCCCGGAGGAACACAAAGCAGAGGTAGAGCAGATGGTTGAAGATCTACGCGAGGCTTTCCGCGGTCGTATTGATCAGTTGACTTGGATGACTGATGAAACAAAAGAGAAGGCACGTAAGAAATTGGATGCCTTTACTTATAAAATTGGATACCCGGATAAGTGGGAAGACATCAGTGATTTGGAAATCAGCAAGGACAGCTACTTCACAAATTTGATGAACATGTCTGCCTACTTCACAAAGAAGAATCTAGCAAAGCTTGATGAGCCTGTAGACAAGAGCGAATGGGGCATGGGAGCTCACATTGTGAACGCTTACTACAACCCACTAAACAACGAGGTGGTATTCCCAGCTGGTATCTTACAGCCGCCGTTCTACAACCCAGATGCTGATGCAGCGATCAACTACGGCGCCATTGGAGGTGTCATTGGTCACGAATTCTCGCACGGTTTTGACGATCAAGGCGCGAAGTATGGTCCAGACGGCAACCTGGAAAACTGGTGGACTGCAGAAGATAAAGCACAATTTGACTCTTTAACGACACAGTTGGCAGATCAATATTCGTCTTACGAAGTACTGCCAGGTGTAAACGTAAACGGTCGATTGACTTTAGGTGAAAACATCGCCGATTTGGGCGGTTTGACTCTCGCATACTACGCCTACCAAAACTGGAAAGGTGATAAGGAGATTGAACCGATTGATGGTTTCACTGACGAGCAACGTGTGTTCTTAGGCTGGGCACAAGTTTGGCAAAGCAATGGTCGCGATGAATACTTCAAGAATCAGGTGACTACAGATCCACACAGTCCTGCTGAATTCCGCGTTTCTGGAACAGTAAGCAACATGCCAGAATTCAAAGCAGCCTTCGGTTGTGAGGACGGTGAAAACTTAAAAGCAGCAGGAGAGGAAATTACTATTTGGTAAGCGTGACTCAAGTTCCACTTGATTGGGGAATGAGCATTGTACCTTTAGACCATTAAATATTGAACGAGATGACTATCAACGAAGCAATCAACCACGAAAACGTAAGTTTAGTAGATGTAAGAACACCCGCTGAGGTAGCCATGGAACCAGTTCCAGGTGCAGTTAATATTCCTTTGGACCAAGTACCTGAGCGTTGGGAAGAATTCAAAGAAATGTCTCGACCATTGGTCATCTTCTGTCGCAGTGGAAACCGTTCAGGTCAAGCTATTGAATTTTTGGGTTCGAAAGGCATTACAGACGGCATGAACGGCATGGGCGCTTCTGATGTCTTAATCAACCTGATGTAATGCGGAAGATATTACTCAGTATATCATTAGTTATGGGCTTGGTAACCGCAGGTTGCCAAGCTCAAACTGCTTCTAGTGAGGTGGTAAACATTGACGTCAATGTCGCAGATTTCGCAGCAGGTTTAGACACAATAAGTAACGCATTTCTGCTAGACGTGCGTACGGATGCAGAATTTGCAAGTGGCCACCTCAAGGGTGCTACGCAAATCGATTTTTACCGGGATGATTTCGAAGAAGCCATAGCCGCTTTAGATAAAAACCAACCTGTCTTTGTTTACTGCCGTAGCGGTAACCGTTCGGGAAAAGCTGCGAAGCAAATGAAAGCGATGGGCTTTAAAGAAGTCTACAACCTCGAAGGCGGCATTGGTGCATGGTCCCGCCGTAACCAACCTATTTCAAAATAAATGGCAAGTTTCAAAGACATCATCTCGAGCGATAAACCCACACTCATTGACTTTTTTGCGGAGTGGTGCGGCCCTTGTAAAATGATGCCTCCTATACTCCAAGAACTCAGCGACCAAATGGGCGATTCTGTTCGCATCATTAAAGTAGACGTGGACAAGAACCAAGAGCTCAGTCAAGCACTCAATGTACAGGGCGTGCCTACTTTAGCACTGTTTCAGTCTGGCCAAATGCTCTGGCGCCAAAGTGGCGTGATACCAGCCTTTCAATTGGCCCAGATCATCAAAGAAAAAGCGTCCTTCGAGGCCTAATGAAAAGTCTATTTCCATTTCTGCTCCTCATTTTGTCGAGTTGCGGCCTAAGTCTAGATTTAGTAGAAAAGGAAATACCTACGCCGGATTATAACGATCTGAACTATTGGGTAGCACATCCAGAAAAGCTCGATCTTTCAGATTCAGTTTTCACCTCGCGTCCCGCTGATCAATTCGGTATACCCGTTTTCTTCGTAAGCCCCACTATTCACTTCCCAAAGAAAGGAGAAACTTGGAACCTCGATCCTTCAGATGCTGCCGCTGAGCATGCCTTTGATACCCCGGTGAAATACCAAAGCACGGCCTTCAATGTTGCCGGTCCCGTATATTCTCCTGCTTACAGGCAGAGCGCTTACCAGGTATACAATGTGGCTCCCAACCCTGCCACTGCAAAGTCATACGCTATTGCTTACGAGGATGTACAATCGGCTTTCATGATTTTCTTAAAGCAAATCGGTCCTCATACACCGTTCATTCTAGCTTCACACAGCCAAGGAACAGACCATCTTATCCAACTCATTCAAAGGGAATTCACCCCGCTATTGGAAGAACGATTGGTTGCTGCTTATCTCGTAGGTATGCCGGTTAACGACTGTGACATACGTATTCCTATTTGCGAAGAGCCTACATCTACGGGGTGTTACACCTCGTGGAGAACCTACCATATCACCGCTAAATATTACAACAAATATCCAGTGGAGTGTATAGGAGTGGTTAATCCAATTTCATGGAATACAGCAACTAACTATGTACCATCGACAAAGAATCTAGATGTCCTAATTAGCGATTCAAAACCGTTGTTTCAGAATTTGGTGAGTGCCAAAATTCAAAACGGGGTAGTGGTTACCGAGCGACCGCGGTTTCCGGGAAGTATTTTGATTAGAACTAAAAACTACCATAGAGGGGATATCAACCTCTATTATGGTAATATTCAAGAAAATGTTCTTATTCGTTGCCTTCAGTATCAGAAGGAGCAGGGACGTTCGGAGTAGATAGCTCGTACCAAGGCACCATAGTTTTCAAAACAAAAGCATCAGGGTAGGAACTTTTCCATTGTATTAGGGCCCTTTCAGCAGTGCTAGCATCTGGGTATGATCCGATATGAATCTTAAAATTAGGTTCACGGTAGACCATACGCGCTTCACTCTCAAACCCCAAGGATATTATGTTAGCACGCACCGCATTTGCACCGCTGCGATCACCGCTGAAAATTTGAATCGTATACCCCTCAAATAGAGTGCTTTTGCTGTTTTCGGTATAGTGCATGTAGGCACTATCGAGGTCCATCGCAACGTTCAATGTGTCGCTTTGAGAGGCGACCCTAAAATTGGTGCCAAAAGCACTGCTTATACTTACTGTAAGGCAGGCTAATACTGAAAGGAGGAGTTTTTTCATATTCTCAAAAGTCGCAAAAAATCAGCACTTTATCGGCCGACAACGGCATTATTGACTTTTTTGTTCAAACAAGTAGTTATTTAGAATGGATTTAAATTGAAATTTAGCAGGATATACACGAGACATTCGCGGTCTGTACCTTATTTTTGCGCGACAGTGAATAGCTATATAAAGCCGTATATGTACACTACTTCTAAACTCAAGAGATTTGCATCACTTTTTGCGGTGATTGCACTCATGCTCTTCTCTTCTGTTGCGCAGGCCTTTGAGGGCGATGCCAAGAACGGGAGAAAGCTTTTCAAGCAAAATTGTGCGAGTTGTCACAAGCTCGACAAAAAATTAGTTGGTCCAGCCCTTACTGGAGTTACTGACAAGTATTCTGAGGAATGGTTGCTGAAGTGGATCCGCAACAACGCGGAACTACGTGCCTCTGGTGATGAGGACGCAATCGCAATTTTCGAAGAATACAATGGGTCAGTGATGAGTGCATTCCCTGCACTTAGCGACCAAGACATCTTTGACATCTTGCAATACACGATCGACGGTGATCCTAAGCCGGTCGTAACGACTGCCGGTGGTGGCGGTGTTGCAGCAGCTCCAGCCAAAGATTATTCGAAAGAAATTGTAATCGGTCTTGGGTTATTACTTTTTGTAATGATCTCATTGCTCGCGAGAATGAAGAACACACTTCGTCTTGTGAACGGTCAAGACCCAGTGAGCATTCTTGATGAAGCAGGATGGTTCTGGGGCCGATTAATCAACAATAAAGGTTTTGTAACTGTAGCGACGATTGTAGTCACGATAGCCTTCCTGAATCAATTGTATTGGTTTATGATGGGTGTTGGTGTTGAACAGAACTACCAGCCGGAGCAACCAATTGCATTCTCTCATGCGCTTCACGCGGGTGAAAATCAGATTGATTGTAACTACTGTCACAGCTCTGCTCGTCACTCAAAGCATTCAGGTATTCCATCTGCAAACGTTTGTATGAACTGTCACATGTACGTAGATGGTTCTGAAATCAAAGATGATGCGGGTAACTTGAAATACGACGGCGAACGTTCACCGGAGATTGCGAAAATATACGCGGCTATCGGTTGGGATGCAGATGAGCGTGAGTACATCGAAAACTACGAGCAGCAGCCTATCAAATGGGTACGTATCCACAACCTTCCAGATTTGGCATACTTCAACCACAGCCAGCACGTAAACGCAGGTCAGTTGGAATGTCAAGAATGTCACGGTCCCGTTGAGACTATGGAAGAAATGTACCAGTACTCAGAACTTACTATGGGATGGTGTATCAACTGTCACCGTGAGACTGAGGTACAGTTTGAGAAGAACGGTTACTACCAAGACTTCCACGAAGAATTAACTGAAAAGTACCACGGAGAAAAAATCACTGCTGAAAAGATTGGTGGTTTGGAATGTGGTAAGTGTCACTACTAATCGAGAAGTAAGAATGACTGAGAATAATAAATATTGGAGAGGGATTG
>JAAZVU010000178.1 GCA_018623275.1 Flavobacteriales bacterium | reverse complement strand
ATTAATGTGACCTACTTTTTGCTGAGCAACTGAGGTTGTAGCAAAGCCCAATGTCAAGGCAAGTGCGAGTAATACTCTTTTCATTTCTATTGTTTTTATCGCTTTAAACTATTTAATACTTCATCGCTGTAGTCCTTGTCCTTATCGACGAAAAGCACTCCGCTTTGGGCACTTTTGTCAAGAACCAATTCCAATTTCCGCTTTCTAGCCACTGCCTGAACAGCGCCAAAAACCTTGTCTTGGATGGGTTGAACCAACTGGTTACGCTTTTCAAAAAGCTGCCCCTCAGGTCCGAAGTATTTTTGTTGAAGAGCAATGACCTCAGCCTGCTTGGCCTCGATGCCCTTCTCTCTTTTTTCTAATTTCTCCGGCGAAAGTAAGATACGTTCCGCATCCAATGCATCTTTCAAGCTCTCTAATTCACTTTGAAGTGCACTTACCTCGCCTGCCCACTGCTCGCTTAGCTTGTCCATCTGGCTCTTTGCCTGCGCGTATTCTGGAAGGCTCTTTAAAATATAATCGGTATCCACCACGCCATAACGCTGTCCGAACACGGCTGTGCTCAACACAAGGGCAAGGGTAAGAAAGAGACCTTTACATTTCATTGCGGCGAAGGTAGCTAAATTTAGAACTGTTGACCAATGATAAAGTGCGTCTGCCATCCGCTCGCGGTTGCACCACTTGGTTCTGGATCAAATCCATAACCTACATCAACACCCATCAAACCAAACATTGGCATGAAGATGCGAATACCGGCACCGGCACTTCTCTTGAGATTAAACGCGCGGTAATCCCAGAAATTGTCATAGTTGTTACCCGCTTCCATAAATACCAATGGGAACACTTGTGCAGAAGGTGTGTTGGCAATGATGTAACGTGCTTCGAAGATGTATTTGTTGTACAATGCACCACCGCCTGCAGGGGTAATCGAATTGTTCTGGTATCCACGAAGACCAATAATCTCACGACCGTCAATCACGAAGTTGGTCAAACCGTCACCACCCACGTAGAAACGCTCAAACGGTGGAAGTCCAAGGTCCTTGTTGTAGCTTCCTAAGAAACCAAACTCACCGTGCGTACGAATTACGAGTTTAGAGGTGATCGGGGCGAACCAATCTGCATTCAGTTTCCACTTGTGATACTCTACCAAACGGAAGCGCTCTTCTGAGGTCAATTCCTTGTAATCGATATCGTCGCGGAACATACTGAACGGCGGAGTCAATTCAGCTGCAAAGCTGATCTGCGAACCACGTGTTGGGAAGATCGGCACATCTGTGTTGTTACGGCCCAAAGTGAACTTGTAATTCACGTTGTTCGAGATTCCTTTGTTGTAGTTCAAGAATCCTGTAGGGAAATTGTCTAGGTTGAATCGACGGAATTCGATGCCCTGGTATAAGGTGAAGTAATCATCCGGCCATTTCAAACGTTGCCCTAAACCGAAGTTAACACCCGTAATGTACAAGCTCTGGCGGTTCGGGTTCGAACGCTCTACACCGTTGGTCTGTACGTTATGGTAAATAGTTCCAGTAAAACTGTTTGGCTTACGACCGCCCAACCAAGGCTCAGTAAACGAAGCATTGTAGCTCTGGAAGTACAAACCGTTTGACTGTGCACGTATGTTGATGGTCTGTCCATCACCTGTTGGCAATGGCTGCCAAGCACGTTTGTTGTTAATGTTGCGCGCAGAGAAGTTATTAAAGTTTAGACCCAAGGTCCCAACCACACGGCCGGCACCCCAACCCCCTTGCAATTCAAGCTGCGAAGTGGAACGCTCCACTACGGTATATTCCAAATCTACCGTTCCGGTTTGTGGATCAGGTACAGGATTCACACCTATCTGCTGCTGGTCAAAGTATCCCAACTGTGAAAGCTCACGAATAGTACGTTGGATCATCGCCTTTGAGAAAAGGTCACCCGGCTTGGTACGTACCTCGCGGTAGATTACGTGGTCATTTGTTCTTTCGTTTCCACTAATACTCACCTTGCGAATGGTCGCTTGGCGGCCTTCTTGAATACGAATTTCAATATCAATAGTATCGTTAGTAACGCTCTTTTCAATCGGGATGACCTGAGAGAACAAGTAACCGTTGTTGAGATAAATTGACGCTACATCGTTACCGTTTGGATCAAAGCTCACACGCTCGTTCAAATGTTGCGAATCGTAAATATCACCGCGGTTGATCTTCAAAATATTTGAGAGCAACTCAGTCTCGTACTTCGTATTACCGATGAATGTGATGTCTCCAAAGTAGTACTTCTTTCCCTCTTCTACGGTGATGTCTATCTGAACCAATTCATCGCTCACGCTATAGACTGTATCGCTCACCACTCGCGCATCGCGGTACCCGAGCGTATTGTATTTAGTTACGATAGCACGCAAATCCTCGCGGTATTCCTTCTTCTTTAATTTCGATGCTTTGAAGATGGCCTTACCCTTAATTTTCGTGTTCTTCATGGCCTTGCGCAACACTTTGTCGCTCACTGCCTCATTACCAGTAAAGGTGATATCACCAATCTTCACACGAGCACCAGGGTCAATCTTGAATCCGAGGATTACTGCATTGTTGTACGCTGTATCCACTTTTTCGAGCACCTGAACACTCGCATTCAAATAGCCCTTCTCGTAGAAGTACTTCTTGATTTTGTTGCGGCT
>JAAZVU010000053.1 GCA_018623275.1 Flavobacteriales bacterium | reverse complement strand
GCATACACTTACTCACCGAAAGAATTTTTCACAGTTAGCACGCCAACCGGCGGTGACCTCAACGCTTGGATGATCAAGCCGGTGGACTTTGATGAAAATAAAATCTACCCAATGTTCATGTTTGTCTATGGTGGCCCTGGCCGTCAGACCGTTGAGAACAGCTATGACGCAGTTAATGGTATGTGGTTCCAGATGCTTGCGAATGAATACGACATGATTGTCGTTAGTGTAGACAACCACGGAACCGACGGGCGTAGTGAAGAATTTAAGAAAAGTACCTACGGTCAAATGGGGAAACTAGAGACGCGTGATCAGACCGAGGCGGCTTTAGAATTGGCCAAACGCTCTTACATCGATGGCGACCGCATAGGCATCTTTGGTTGGAGTTACGGCGGTTACATGGCTTCCAACTGTTTGTTCCAGAGCCCTGAGGTATTCAAGATGGCCGTGGCGGTAGCACCGGTGACCAATTGGCGTTTCTACGATAACATCTACACGGAACGCTACATGGGACTCCCTGCTGAGAACGGAGATGGATACGATGCAGATAGCCCATTGTCTCACGTAGACGGTTTAGAAGGAAAATATCTCTTGATCCACGGAACTGGAGATGATAATGTGCATGTGCAAAACTCTATGCGAATGGTGGAGGCACTCATCCAGGCGGATAAAGACTTCCAATGGTTTGCCTACCCCGATAAAAATCACGGTATTTATGGAGGTAACACACGCATGCACCTGTACCGAATGATGACAAGCTTCATTGCCGAGAATCTATAATCGGCCATGACCAAATAAATCTTATACTTGCGTAACACAAAAACACACTGAAACATGAGTGATCAAAGTATGAAGCATCCACCAGCGCTGTGGACGCTATTTATGTCGGAAATGTGGGAAAGATTCTGTTACTACGGAATGCGTACCCTTTTGACTCTATTCCTAGTAAAATCCCTACTTAAAGGTGATGCTGAGGCTTCACTAATCTATGGTGCCTATACAGCTTTGGTATATGCAGCTCCTGTATTGGGAGGTCGTATGGCCGATTCCTTCTTAGGTTACCGCTATGCCATTATCCTTGGTGCCGTCCTTATGGCCATTGGTGAATTCTTAATGGTTGCCGGTACAGATATGTTTGGCTTGGATGCAGGTCTACGCGAAAGCTTAATGCTTATCGGTATGGGTGGTTTGATCGTAGGTAACGGATACTTTAAGGCGAACATCTCTACTATCGTAGGTAAACTATACAACGACGGCGATCCACGCCGCGATTCTGGCTTCACCATCTTCTACATCGGTATTAATGTAGGTGCGCTCTTGGCAACAACTGTAGTTGCATTTGTTGGTGAAACTTACGGATTTGAATACGGCTTTGGTCTTGCTGGTTTGGGTATGCTTTTAGGCCTATTCATCTTCTGGGGTGGACGTGAGAAATATGGTCACGTACCTAATATTGATATCACTGAAGCAGGCCGCGAAAAGTGGTTGGGTATGGAGCGCTGGAAAACCATCACTGTTTTTTCCCTCCTTCTCATTCCATTGAGCTACGTATTGATTTCTAAGAATGAAATTTTACAGTATCTCCTAATTGCCATCTTCCTTTACGTAGCGTACCAATTGATCGCTGCGGGTATTAAAGAAGGCCCTATTTGGAGAGATCGCATGATTGCACTTGTCATTATGATGGTCATCAATGTTGTGTTCTGGGCATGTTTCGAGCAAGCAGGTACGTCATTGACCCTATTCGCTGACCGTAACGTAAACCGTGAGATCTTCGGATGGATGATGCCTGCCTCTATGACGCAGTTCTTCAACCCATTCTTTATTGTAACCTTTGGTTCATTCTTCTCATGGATGTGGATCAAGCTAAGTCAGATGGGAAAGAACCCTTCTATCCCGATGAAGTTTAGTTTAGGTATCCTACAGCTTGGAGCGGGTTTCTTGGTTACCCTTGTAGGTCTTGTGTTCGTTAATGATGCCTACCAAGTGCCACTTTTAACACTTGTATTCTTGTACATGCTACACACTACTGGTGAGTTGTTCGTTAGCCCTATTGGTTTGTCCATGGTAACCAAACTTGCACCGAAGAGTATTGCTGGTACAGCAATGGGCGGTTGGTTCCTTTCTTTTGCAATGGCAAACTACCTAGCAGGTGCAATCGCTGCCCTTAGTGGTGGTGAAGAAGGCGGCGAAGCTTTAAGTGTGGCTGAAGGTCTAGACAAGTACATTGCTACATTCTCAACCATTGGTTATGTCCTTGTTGCATTCGCAGTTCTACTTGCCGTATTAAAAGGACCAATTAACAAATTGATGCACGGGGTTGAGTAACCTTTAGCATAGTTTTATCATATGAACCCTGCGCCTTGTGCGTGGGGTTTTTTATTTTGGCTTTATGAAAAACACACTACTTGCCATCGCCCTTCTTCTGTTTGGATCGAGCGTGGCTCAAGAGAAAATCCAATGGATGAGTATTGAAGAGGCCTATGAATTGACCCAGACGGAGGACAATCCGAAAAAGATCTTCATAGACGTTTATACCGATTGGTGCGGTTGGTGCAAGCGCATGGATAAAGCGACCTTCCAAAAACCAGAGGTTGCTGCGTACATGAACGAACATTATTACAATGTCAAATTCAACGCGGAACAAAAAGAGGACATCACCATTTTGAACAACACCTTTCGCTTTGTCGCTCAAGGTAAAAGAGGGTACCACGAACTGGCGGCGGCACTGCTCAACGGGAAAATGTCCTACCCTACCGTCATTTTCATGAATGATAAATTCGAAATGCTAAGCCCTGTACCTGGCTACCAAGAGCCTGTGCAATTCTTGAAGATTGCGAACTTCTTCGGAAGCAACGCGTACAAGGATATGCCTTGGGAAGAATACGCTAAGCAATAGTAGGCCCATAGCCTAAAGCAATAAAAAAGCCCGATGCTGCGCATCGGGCTTTTCTTATTTAGAATTTAAAGTCGTACCCCTTGAGGGTGAGCTTTTCGTATTTCTGTTGGTTGAACTCATACAAGCGCGAAGGCTTCTTATTGCCCGGGGCTTCAAAAATGGTCTCCTCGGTATCTATCAATAATTCACTGCGCATAAACTTCTTTCTGAAGTTTCGCTTATCTAGCTCCTTAGCAAGACAAGCTTGGTAAAGTGCGTGAATATTGTTGAAGGTAAATCGCTGCGGCAGTAGCACAAAACCGATTGGACGACGCTTCACGCGGCGCTTAAGACGCTCCGTAGCCATTTCGTAAATTTCATTGTGGTCGAAGATCATTTCTGGCTCTTCCCCGTTTTTAACCCAACGGTACCCTTCTTGCAATTTGATGTTCTTTACCTCGTCCCAATTCAAAAGTGCGTAGTAGGCAATATTCACCACACGCCCCATCGGATTTCTATACACACGAGCAAAAGCGTTGAGCTGCTCTAAATAGATTTGGTCCATGCCCAATACACGCTTCATCATACGCTTGGCCACATCTTCGACACTTTCGTTTGCCTTTACCCAATTTGTTGGAAGCATGGGTGCACCGCGGTACGGTTCTTCAGATTTCGCACCTACCAATGAGATCAAGTTTTCCCCGTCAAAAGCAAACACCACTACCGAGGTTCCTAGTGCTGCGTCGAATTTAATAGCCATAGTTTAGAAGTATTTGAAGCAAAATTAAAAATAAATGTCCCGACGGAACTTTATTTTAATGTTAAATAGCGTTCAAAATCAACACTTTACATTGATAAAGGTTCATTTAAAATCAATATAAAGTGCTAATCGCCTAAGTATGAAGGGAAAAGAAAAAGCCCCGCGTAAGACGCGAGGCTTTATAAAGGGTGGAAGACCGGGTTCGAACCGGCGACCTCTGGAACCACAATCCAGCGCTCTAACCAACTGAGCTACAACCACCATAATTGGGCGGCAAATATACTTGCATTGAATCTATATCTGCAACCCTTTTATTTGAATTTTTTAGAAAACTACCCAAAGTGTTACCACACATAGAATTAACAAGAAGGTCAATGCTTTGGTGCTGCTGCTCATAGGTACGGCATTCTCCTTGTTCCACACTAACGTTTCGTCATCGTAGGTCTCCGCCTCAGGTTTCGCCAATGAGACCAAAACAAGGACTACGGAACAGATGGCAAACAACAGTAAAGCGAAATGCAAGAAGTTCATTCCTACATACCATCCTAAGAATCCAGAGTACTCCCCTCCCGCTATTTCCAAGCTTAGACGAGTAACACCTAAAACTGCACCTGTAAGCAAAGCCCACTGCGCTCCGGCAGAATTGATTTTCTTAAAGAAGATTCCCAACAAGAAAGCTGCTGCGATAGGTGGCGAAATATACGCCTGGATAGATTGTAGCTTTTGGAACAAGCCTCCTTCGATCATCTGCATCATAGGAATCCATGCGATACCCAATGCGACTAATACAACGGTTGAAATTCGACCCGCTCGTACCAATTCTTTGTCATTGGCCTGCGGACGGTATTTCTTGTAGACATCAAATGTGATCAACGTAGAACAGCTATTAAAAACAGAGCTTAAAGAGCTCATCAAAGCAGCGAGGAGCCCGGCAACAACTAAACCTCTTAGTCCTGCAGGTAAAACTGACTTTACCATTAAAGGCAATGCGGCATCGTACCCTCCATTTGTAAAGGACAACAGTTCTGGGTTCTTTTGTGCGATAGCGTAAGCCACAACACCAGGCATCATGAAAATGAACATAGGCAATAGCTTCATGTAACCTCCGAACAGGGCACCTTTGCGTGCAGTATCGATGTCTTTTGCTGCGAGGACGCGCTGAACGATGAATTGGTCCGTACACCAATACCAGATACCTAGGATAGGGGCACCAAACAGAATTCCCGTCCAAGGATAATTGGTATCAGACATTGGACGCCATAAGCTCCAGTGGTTTGCTGTGGTGTTCTCCACGAGTTCTCCAACCCCGCCGAGCTCATTAAGACCGAATACGGTTAGGATAATCGAACCACCAACGAGCACAAACATCTGCATCATATCGGTGTAAACCACGGCTTTGAATCCTCCAAAGACAGTGTAAATCCCTGTCGCCACAACGATGACAATGGCACCGGTCCAAAAGCTGATTCCGAGCAAAGCTGTAAATACAATAGCACCCGCGAAGATCGTAACCGAAATCTTGGTCAACACATAAGCTACGATGCTGACGTAAGACAGGTAAGTACGTGCCCATCCGTTGTAGCGTTTTTCCAAAAATTCGGGCATGGTGAATACACCAGACTTGAGGTAAAATGGAACGAATACCCACCCTAGAAGTATGAGGATAAGTGAAGCTAGAAGTTCGAATTGGCCAGCGACTAGATCTCCAGATGCTCCTTGGCCAGCGAGACCAACGAGGTGCTCTGATCCTATGTTTGAGGCGAATAATGATGCCCCAATGACAAACCATCCAAGGTTTCTACCTCCAAGGAAGTAGTCGGCAGCCTCGCCGTTTTCGCTCTTCTTCGAGCCGCTAAAAAATGCAATGACAAAAACAGCCACAAAGTAGAGGCCGATAATGACGTAATCAGTAGTGTTTAACATGAGTGTTTCGTTAGTTGTCACAATATAGTGTACTAAGTACAATTAATCCTCTGTGAGCAATGAAAGAAGTTTGAATATGCCCGCGGTTCGCCCTAAATTGCCTGAAATGAGCGCTACAGTTTTACACGTTGTTAAGTGGTACCCAAACCCTGAAGATCCTCAGAATGGAATCTTTGTTAAAAAGCAAATAGATGCTTTGAGAACTGATGCTCATGTACTTGGATTTTTAAATGGCGATTTCACCAAGGTTGAAGAAGGCAATCGCACTATCTACGGTACTCAAAAGATCAGCTTGGCCTCCAAAGTTGCTTTGTTCTACGGTGCTATAGAACGGGTAAAACCTGATATCATCCATTTTCATTGCTATGCGCAAGACCTATGGGTTCTGAGCAAAATCGCATTAAGCAAAGGCATACCTTATATCCATTCTGAGCACTGGTCGGGTTTACTTGAAGAAAACCTCCCAGCTTTAGGCCGAATCAAACGTAGATTACTAAAAAACTACTTTGATGGTGCTGCCAAAATTCTGCCTGTAAGTCAAGCTTTAGCAAGAGGCATTCAGAAGGTGGCTCCAAAAGCAAAAACTCAGGTGATTCCGAATATCATTGAGGAGGTAGATTTTTCAATAAAACAAGAATTTGCCAGCAAGAGCCTTTGTGTGGTAGGTGATGTTGTTTTCGATATCAAACGCCAAGACCTCATTTTAAAATGCTTCAAGCAATTGCCTTCATCTAAATGCGAGTTGCATTTTTATGGCGGTGGGCCCGATTTAGAATCGCTCAAGACCAAGGCAAAAAATCTTCTGAACGTGAAGGTTCACGGACGTGTGACGAATAAACAAGTCCTTGGAATACTCCCTAATCACCACGCTCATATTCAGTTTAGCGCTTTTGAAACCTTCGGCATTGCAACCCTTGAAGCAAGGAAGGCAGGTATTTGGGCCATCACTCGAAAATCATTTGGCAGTTCCCAATTCGCCGACGAGGGCACCTTATTTGCTGACAATGAGACGGAACTAATCAGTGCAATGCAACGTGTCATAGACACTGAGAAACCAGGTGTGAATGCATTCGAAGCATTGAATTCAACGGGAATTGGCAGTGAAATTCAAAAATGCTACCTTGAACTATTGTAGTCACTTTTCTATTATATTTAGACCTTACAAAAATTCGTACTATGAGAAAACTTTTACTAGCATTTGCTGGACTTAGTGTTATCGGTGCTACCGCTCAGGAAGCTCGTTTAGACCTAGGTCGCAGCGCGGCGATGTACGCAGCGACTCATGCTGATGGCACGCCATTGAATACTTCATACAATAAGCAAAGCTCTGCTGTTGCTATTGGTACTGCTCCAAACGTTTACGGTGCTGCTTTCGGCCCTAAGACGAATTTGGTGGCTAACGAAGATTTGAACACTATTGCATTCGTTCACCGTTCTGATTACGGAACAAACAACGATTACAGTTCAGGTTCGTTGCGTTTCGATTACTCTACTGATGGTGGTTCTACTTGGACTTCAAATGCAGGGCCGATCTGGAATCCAAACCTAAGCGGTTACGGTTACCCAGGTTTCGCTCGTTACCCACACATTGGTATCTTGAACGAAACAAACAATACAAACCCATTGAACGCGTCTGTCACACTTTGGGCTCCTACCCTGGCTGGTACCAACGCCGGTACTTGGGGTGGTGCACTTGTAGGAACACACAAAATGGACAACACAGTGACTAACATGGCTGTAGATACTACAGGCGGTCACTTGACTTTGGAAGAGTCGTTCACACAAGACGGTACTTTCTGGGGTCTTAGCTTCGATCATCCAAACTACGATGTTGAAGAGTACAGTGATACTGCCATTGTATGGAAAGGATCTATGGACTTCACAACGGATACCATGGCATTGACTGAAATCAAAGCTTACTTGCCGGTAACTAACGATGCTACAAACGGTAAAATCTACGGTGACGGACGTATCTCTTTTGACGAAAATGGAACAACCGGTTACATCTCTATCGAAGCATACGATAGCTTGATCGCTCCTAATAAAGTGATTCACCCGTACATGATTAAAACTACGGATGGTGGTTCTACTTGGAGTGCTCCAATGGGACCAAACATGGACCTTTTGGTTGACCAAGCTACAGGTGATAGCTTGAAAACTATATTCTCTACTATCACTGGTGGATGGTCTATCGGTAGCTTGACTTCTTCTACTCGTGGTCACGATATGGCTGTTGATGCAAACGGTAACCCACACATGTTTGTACACGTATTCCCTGGTGTAGGTACTACGCCAACTGGTGGTACTATGGCAGGTGATTTCGTGTACTACCCTGCTGTAAACTTGCTGGTAGACATCTACACCACTGACGGTGGTTTGACTTGGAAGTGTAACATCGTTTCTCAAGTATTTACTTGGGATTACGAATTCGATCCAACAAACGGTCCTGTAACAGAAGCTACACGTCCACACATTTCTATGAGTTCTGACCGTGAGATGATGTTCTTCTCTTGGTTCGAGAGTGATACTTCATTCGTAACTGGTACTGAAAACAGCTTCCCAGATTGGAGATGTCAAGGTTACAACGTCCTAGGCGATTCATTGGAAGGTCAAATGACTGTAATGGGTACATTCGGTGATGCAACTTGGGGTAACGTAGCTGATTACGCGTTCGATAACGGCGACGGTTCTTACCAATTACACATGACTTACGCTCCTATTGAAGACTTCGGTACGTTCTCTGTATTGAGCCCGATCGATTTCTACTACTTAGGTGCTCCTTACCCGAACAACATCGGTATTGAGGAAATGGAAGCACAAAACTTCTCTGTGAGCCAAAACTACCCGAACCCTACGAACGGTTTGACTAAGGTGGCTATCGAGAGCGTTGAAGCGGCTGCATTTACTATGAATATCATGGACATCACTGGTCGTACTATTGAAGTACGTGATCTAGGTCGTCTAGATGCAGGTCGTCACATTGAAGAGATTGATGCAACAGGATTCGCTCCAGGCATCTACTTCTACACTGTAAGCTCTGCAGGACACCAAAGCACTAAGAAATTCATCGTAGAGTAATCTCCGATTTACATTTCAAATAAAAACCCCCAGCGCTGCGCGCTGGGGGTTTTCTTTTATCAAAACATCCGCTCTTTAATTTCAATAAGGCGCACTAATATTCCAAAATGCGCTGTACTACCTCCTCCAGTCTTGCACTGGCCAAAAAGCCCTTCTCAAGAGCGGCAGCAAAAGGAATTGGTGTTGCATCACTGCTAACGAGTTCCACAGGCGCATCTAAAAGCTCGAAGCACTCTCGCGCAATACGCGAAACAATGTGCTCACCATAGCCACCCACAGCGATATCTTCTTGCAATACAACCACTTTACCCGTTTTTGCGAGGCTATTTCGAATTGATTCAAAATCTAAAGGAACCAAGGTCCGAAGATTAATTACCTCTATCGAAGCATCACTATTTGCTGCCAATTCCATGGCCCAATGCACCCCCATTCCATAAGTCACTATGCTCAAATCACTTCCTGCTTTCTGCAAATGTGCTTCACCAAGATCCAACGTGGTAATCCCAGATGGAACCTCCTCTTTCACCGTTCGATACAGCGCCTTATGTTCAAAGAACATCACCGGATTAGGATCATTAAAGCTCGCCAATAACAACGCTTTGGCCTCAGCAGGATAAGCCGGGTAAACGACTTTGAGCCCAGGAACATGTGTAAACCAAGCTTCGGTGCTCTGGCTATGGTACGGTCCCGCGGCTACCCCTGCTCCAGTAGGCATACGAACCACCACATCAACATTTTGTCCCCAGCGCCAATGAAGTTTCGCAAGGTTATTTACGATTTGATTAAAGCCTGTAGTGACGAAATCTGCAAATTGCATTTCCATCATCGCCTTTCCTCCACCAATAGCATAGCCCATAGCAGCACCTACAATGGCACTTTCACATAGCGGAGTATTTCGCACCCGAGCTTCACCAAATTCAGCCATATAGCCTTCCGTGGCCTTGAAAACACCACCGTACTCTGCAATATCCTGCCCCATGAGCACCAGTTCGGGCCATTTTCGCATAGCTTCACCTAATGCATCATGAATGGCATCAATAAATCGCATTTCCCT
>JAAZVU010000052.1 GCA_018623275.1 Flavobacteriales bacterium | reverse complement strand
GTGGCCGCTTATACGACTGTAGATAAGCTGCATGCTTTATTTGTGGACGAGGCCGAAGTGCTGACTTTTCTAAATGGAGAGAATGCCGCCAAGCCTTTGTACGATGAACGCGAATGCAGCTCTTCGGTGAAATGGGCTCTGGAAAGTTTGTTTACCAGCGAGCTCAGTGCAGCATCTCGAAAGATTTTCGCGAAAGGAAAGTTGTTGGAAGTTCTAGCTCTTCATTTTGACCGTAGGTCAGAGGACATAGAAGCATGTCCATTCCTAAGAGATGAAAAGACGAGAACACAAATCAAATCGGCCAAGAACATTATCATCGAAAGAATGACGCAGCCGCCGAGCATTGCAGAATTGGCATTAGAAATAGGTATTAGCGAATACAAACTGAAATCTGGATTCAAGGAGATGTACGGGAATACCGTGGGTGGGTTTGTGCTCGATTACAAGATGAATTCAGCCAAAGCCATGCTCGATTCTCGCAAGTATCAGGTAAGCGAAGTCGCCTATGCATTGGGATATGGAAACCCGTCGCACTTTATAACCGCCTTCAAGAAGAAGTATCAGATCACTCCGAAAAAGTATTTGCAGCAGCTATGAAAAAAGCAGCAGTATTGATCAATCTAGGCTCGCCGAAGAGCACAGCGGTCAAGGATGTCAAAGAGTATTTAGGCGAATTTTTAATGGACGATCACGTGATCGATTTTCCCAAATGGGCACGCACCCTTTTGGTGAAGGGTATCATCCTCAACACCCGTCCGAAAAAGAGTGCCGAAGCATACAAGACCATATGGTGGGACGAGGGTTCCCCTCTTATTGTGCTCTCCGAGCGCCTCATTGCCAAGGTGCGCCAGCATACCCAAATCCCAACGTACTTGGCCATGCGCTATGCCCAACCGAGTATCTATAACACCTTGAAGGTCATGACTGAGGAGCACCCAGATTTGGAGGAACTCTATGTGGTGCCGCTCTACCCGCACTTTGCCATGAGTTCCTACGAGACCGTGGTGGACCGAGTCAAAGAAGTAGCCGCGAAGGACTTCCCTCACCTCAAACTCACTTTCAAAGAACCTTGGTACGACGATGTAGAATACATTAAAGTGCTCAGCGCGAGCATCAAGGAAATGCTGCCGGAAGACCACCACTTGCTCTTTAGTTACCACGGGATTCCAGTGCGTCACGTGAAGAAGAGCGATTGTACCGGGCAGCATTGCTACAAAGTCAATGACTGCTGTAATGTCGCTTCCGAGGCTCACACCGTATGTTATAAGCATCAGACGGCGGTAACGACGCGCTTGGTTGCAGCGGAATTGGGCCTGGAAGAAGGCACCTATGAAACTTCGTACCAGAGCAGATTAGGCCGTGACCCTTGGATCCAGCCGTATACGGCACAGCGCTTTGAGGAATTGGCCAGTGAAGGCAAGAAGAAGTTGGCGGTCGTCTGTCCAGCTTTTGTCAGCGATTGTTTGGAGACACTCGAGGAGATTAACGAGGAAGGCAAAGAGGATTTCTTGCACAATGGCGGCGAGCATTTTCAGCCTATTGCATGCTTGAACGACCGTGATGATTGGTCGGCCTTGCTAGGAAAGTGGATCAGCGAGTGGAAGGCATAACCCACGTGCCATTGCTCATTTTGGGCGGCGGCATCTCAGGAATGGGTGCCGCATTTAAAGCACACGAGCAAGGTCACGACTTTTTGCTACTAGAGGCTGCAGGGCAGTTAGGCGGCTGTCTGCGATCGGTACAAAAGGGGCCACACACCCTTGATATTGGTGCAAATAGTTGTGCTATATCCGAAGATTTCGAACACTTTTTGGGCCAATTAAGCTTAGAGAATAAAATTTTAAAAGCCACCGCACTCAGCAAGAAACGCTACCTATTTCACGATGGAAAGGTGGTGTCGGTCGGCGGGCTCAAGGACATTTTTGGTGCCTCGTGGTTAAGCCTAAAAGGAAAGTGGCGTTTTGCCACTGAGCCTTTTCGAAAGAAGGGAAATCCAGATGATGAAACTGTCGCAAGTTTCTTGAGTAGGCGCATAGGGACTGAGGCGACGGAAAAGTTGGTAGACCCAGTATTGGGCGGTATCTATGCTGGAAATATCCACTATTTGAGCGCTGCAACGGTTTTGGAAAAGTTTAAAAAAGGAGAGCAAGAGCATGGCTCGATGTTGCGTACGCTGTTTAAAGATCCACCCAAGCCAAGGAAAATCATCAGTTTGGAAGGAGGTTTTGCTGCTATCGGTAGAGCGTTTGCTTTGAAGTTTTTTGATAAGATTCAAGTAAATGCCCAAGTCCAAAACATAGAAATGACTGAATCGGGGTTCTTGATCACCACTAATAACGGAAGATTCAGCTGTGACCAATTGATCAGTACATTACCCGCCCATGTGCTCGCGAGTCTCTTGGAAGGACCCCTTCAAACACATCTGCAACAGTTGAAATATGAGCCACTTACGGTGAGTCATTTCGCTGAGGAGCGCAGCGATAGCGCACCTGATGGATTTGGTATTCTCGTGCCTTCTTCTTCCCAGATGGGGGTGAAAGGAGTGCTGTTTACTAGCTCCGTTTTTGAAGGTCGTGCGCCGGAAGGAACGCGAAACATGACGGTTTTCCATAGGGCTGAAGAATCAAAGCCAATTAAGGAAGAATTGAATGAAATTTTAGGGGATGGGCACCGAGAACTTCTCCATTCCTTTACGTGGGAACAGGCCATTCCACAGCCTCATGTGGGCTTTGGGCAGTGGAAAAATGAGCTTCAAGAACTTTTGCCACAGGGCATGCAATTGGCAGGAAATTTCCTCGGGAAAGTAGGGGTAGCGGATGCCTATGCGTCAGGTTACGATTTGAATTTACGTCCGTAAAAACTCACGAAATACACCCCAGCGAAGATGGCCATACCGCCAATGAGCATGTGGATGCTCCACTGTTCGCCACCATAGACCAGGCTCAATAAGCTCGCCAAAAGCGGTTGCAGATAAATGTAGGCACCCACCGTTGCTGGGTGCAAAGTCTTCAGGGCAATGATATTTCCTAGGTAGGTCAAAAAGGTAGTCCCGAGGATTACGAAGATGACCGCGCCTATGATGTTGGCGTCCCACAGCGACCATTGGATGTCCTGGAATTGGGGCCCGCCAAAAGGAAGGACAAAGAATACGCCGAAGGTGAAGACCCAGCGGATGATGAATAGTGCGTTGTATTTCGCCATGAGCGGCTTGACCAATACGAGGTAAATGGCATAACTGCTAGCGTTAATGAGCACGAAGAGATTCCCCTTGGCTACTTCGGAGGAGAAGAGGCCGTTTAGCTGAAAATTAGCGCCTGAGTAGATGAGCCAAAAAGCGCCTAATGCGCCCAAGAAGATGCCAATGACTTTTGGCGGTGTGATGCGCTCTTTGACTAAAATAGCTCCGGCTACGAGCACCATAATGGGGCCGCTGACCATCATGATGGAGGCGTTCACTGGAGTGGTGATTTTCAATCCTTCGAAGAAGAAGAGCATGTTCGTGGTGACTCCGAAAACTGCACAGATGGCCAAGCGCAATCGGTCGTTAAGGGGAATTTTAGGGAAGCTGTGTCCGCCAGAGAGTGGAGTGAGTAGCCAGAAAAGTAGGGCGGCACCGGTAACGCGGAATTGGATAAAAGCCCGCGGAGGAACTGCACCTTGCATGGCTGCTTTAGCAATGAGAAATGAGGAGCCATAGATCAAGGCGACGCCCAACAATGCACCGTGGGCGAGGAGTACAGATTTACGGCTAGGAGCGTTCATCGAAGTGCTTCTGCTGCCGCTTCCACGACCTTTTTACTGTTGCCCACAAAAACCTGGTCTTCAAGAACGAGAACCGGACGCTTCAAGAAGGTGTATTCTTCGATTATTAGCTGGCGAATATCGGCCTCACTCAGGGATTTGTCTTTCAACCCCAATTCTTTGTATTTGCGTGCACGCTTGGAAAACAAGGCCTCCGCAGAACCGGCCAAGGCAATCATCTGATCGACCTGTTCGGCAGTCATCGGCTCAGTTTTGATGTCTTGAAGTTCAATGCCGTCGGTGTTCCAACTGCTCAAAATGCGTTTACACGTATCACAAGTACTGAGGTAGAAAATGCGTTTCATGTGGGGTCCAATTTATTTAGCCAACCACGGTCCAGGATCTTGGATATCGGCATCTTTCCAAATACCGAATTGGACCATAGTTTTTCCTTCTTCATCTGTAAATGCCGTACCCAAAGGCTGCTTCAAGCTAATAATATCGCCTGCCTTGACCTTCACGCCGATGAGGTTGCTGTACACGGTGAAATAGTTCCCGTGACGGATCAACACCATCACGTTTGCCCCAGGGATAGGGACCACAGAGCTCACCTCGCCCTCAAAGCTTGCCCTCACTACAGCGCCTTGCTCGGTGCTTATCTCAATGTGCGGGTTATCTACCACAACGCCTTTAACTACTGGGTGAGGATGCTTTCCAAATTTACCTGTAATCAACCCGCGTTCCACCGGCCACGGTAGTGCGCCTTTGTTCGATGCAAAGTTGTTGGCTAACGCCCGTGCCTCAGGAGTCATAGCATAAGATGGTCCGTCGTCGCGAACGTCCATCCCTTTAGCTGCACGCGCTTTGTCGATCAATCGCTTCAAGACCTTATTTGAGGTACGAGCAGTAAAATCCTTGCCCTTGGTTAGGCCTAAATCTTTGGCTTCTTTTTCGAGGGCATTGCGCTCTGCACGAAGTTTTGCCTTGCGCATTTCCTCTGCGATGATGCGCTTGATCTGCTTCTCTAATTGCTGTGCTTCACGCTGTTTTTTATCGATGTCCTTCTTCAGCTCACTCTCCTTGCTCTGAAGGCTGGCAACAGTTTGCTCTTGCGCTTGAGCATCAACAAGGAGCTCATTTTTCTCGTTTTCTTGCGCCTTCTGCACGTTCAATTTCTCCGCTTTCTTAGCAATAAGTGCTTCCTTCTCTCGGGCCAATTCCTCTTGCGCCTGCTCAATCTGCTTTACCTGCTGCTCGCGGTAGCTGGTCATGTCCTTGAAGTATTGAATGCGCTTTAGTGCCTGGGTAAATGATGAAGAGCTCAGGATGAACATGAGCTGGTCGGCGGGTTGTAAGTTGCGCTGAGCGAGCTCAATGAGTTTAGCATAATCTGCCTTCAAAGAATCTATGCGCACCTCGAGGTCCACGATCTCTTGCTCTTTGGCCTTTACCTCTCGATCAATTCCTCGGATCTGGCGGTTCATGGTTGCGATGAGCCTTTCGCGGGCCTCGATCTTTTGGTTCAAGGTCTGCAATTGGTTCAAGCTGGTCGCTCGGTTGCTTTGAGTTTGCTTCAACAGTGTACTGGCAAGATCGATCTGGTCTTGCAGCAATACCTTCTGTTTTTGCAGCTCTTCCTTGGTTTGCCCGTAGGATGCGGTAGCCAGAAATAGAAACGCTATGACTATTCTTAGCGCCTTCATTAGAAGCTGAATGGGGTATTATAAGGACCTTCAGTGCGAATCTCACTCACCTCAATCTTCACCGTGTATTCAGGTCTAGATTTTAGCGTTAATTCCAACAGCATTGGATACCCAGTTCGCTCGTCAGTGTTGGAATAGTGGATATTTACGATCTCTGTAGGGTCAGTAATGGTCATGTGCTTCACGCGCAGATCGCGGTCCAAAGACACCTCGACTTTCCTATTACCAGTGATGGCATATTTCGTGATCCAGAGGTCTCTTTTTGCGTCAAACCTATAACGCATGGCAGGCTCCGCGCTGATGAGTTGTCCACGAAGCAATCGGTTTAAATATTGGAAGGGTACCTCTACGCCGGTCATTCCCGCGAGGTCATGCGCGGAGCCGGTCCAATCTATTCCCAAAAGTGTGGAGGTGAAAGCGGCACTGTCCTCAATGACAATGGCTTTACCCACGCGCAGGCCGATCATATCATCGCTGATGGCGGCCCAGAGGATGCTATCTTGTTTAGAACGGACTTGGACACGGAATTTCTGCTCACCGTCGGGCGTATTGGCTTCGATACGAGTAAAGATCTGGGCCCATTCAAATTTGTCTTCAACGATGATTTTACGCGAAACGCCATCGTTGATTTTCTCTCTCTTTAGTGGATTTTCAGGGGAGATGGGGCGACCACAATTGGCCACCAAAAAAGCGCCTGCTAAAAACAGCAAGAATTTGCCTAAGCTATGTGTGTACAGACGGTTCAAAATTTCTGCGGCTATTTGCCTTCCAATTCCTTCGCTTTATCCCGGTATTCCTGAGCTTTCTCCGTATTGCCCAACGCCTTTTCAATCGCAGCAGCGTGCTTAAAAAGCGTTGCATCGGGAGCAGTTCTCTGAAGTTGCAAAGCTAAGACCATTTTCGCCTGTGCCTCAGTGTAATTGGCCATTTTATACAATACCCACGCCCAAGTATCCAAATACGTTGGTTCAAGCGCACTTTTGTCGTTGCTTTCTGTGGTCAATTCCAATGCTCTTTCCAGCTGTAACCCTCGCTTACCCAACTCCCACGCCAGGTTGTTCAAGGCAGCTGCATCTCTTTCAATCTCCAAACTGAGCTCGTATGCTTTAACGCCCAATTCCACTGAATCTTGCGCAAAAAAGGCGGACCCTGCTAGGTTATAGAACCACTTGGCCGTCTCATCGTCCAATGTTTTTGGTGCACTTTCCATCGAAACCTCTGCACATTGCGCCCACCAGCTTCTATCGTAATAGCTGAAGGCCACGTAGCTGCGCACCTCAATATTGTCGTCAAATTCGCGTGCCATGGTTCGCAGTACCTCTAAAGCAATACCGTCTTGATCGGTCTGTCGGCACAACTCGGCAACTTGGGTATACACTTCGGGGGTGTTAAATCCACGCTCAATGGCCTCCAAATAGGTCAACACACTTTGCTCAAAATCACCCTCTAAAATCAGACGCTCCCCCTCGAGCAAATAGTAGGCGCCTTCGCCTTCGTGAATCTCTTTAGTCGCCGCCCACGCCCTATCTGTCATGGGTTTAATGCTCGGATCTTTCTTCGCATTTTCCCATAAACTCAAGAGCACCGGTCCCTTGTCCTGCAACGTCATACCCGGCAATACCAGCGCACGTTCCAAAAAGAACATGCTCTCTTCGAGCTTGTCTTTGCTTTGTAAAACCCGGGCCAATTCCATCGCAATAGGCGCATTCTTCGGAAAATCTTTAACCGCTTCGCGCAAGATCTTTTCCGCCTTTTTCGCCTTTCCGTTGGCATCGTAAAATTGTGCAGCTAATCCTCTGTATTCCACCCTTTCCGGATAGTCCTTTAAGGCTTGTTTCAGCACTTTCTCGGCAGATTTAGCATCGTTATTGCGCAAATGAATCTCCATTTTCTGCTGCACAATCTCAGGACTACCCCCGTACAATTCCTCGAGCTTACCCAGATACAATAGGGATTTCTCAGTATTTCCTGCCGCGACCGCGCTTTGCAGGGCATCTTGCACATATTCCACCAAATCTGGGCGCAACGCGATGAGCACCTCATACGAACTGAGCGCGGTCGCCATATCGCCCATCTGACGAGCATTAGCCGCCTGCAGGCGCCACATCCATTGGTTTTCTGGATAATTTGAAGTTCCGGTGGCAAGGAGCTGCTCGGCTTCAAAGAAGTTGCTCTCGGTGAACCACAACCTGGCGAGCTGGTAGAGCGCCGTTTCGTGCACAGGGTCCTGCGCCAGCAAAAGGGTATAGGCTTCCTTCGCAAGCTCCGTTCGACCGGTGATGCGATAAGTCTCAGCCTTGTAAAAAAGGTCTGATAAAGCAGAAGGCCCCTCTTTCGAAGGGCCTTGCGCAAATGTTGATATAGAAATGAAGACGCCGAGAAGCGCCCCAATCATTTTCTGCATTAGTCCATTCTTGAATAGTCGCCTAAAGATACAGAAGTCCAGCGACCATCGACATGTGCGTGGTTTCCGATCATACTGTCTTTTAGATGGATGTTGGTGATGGTGGAATTGGTCTGAACTAAAGAGCCTTCAATAGTGGCATCTTCCACGACACAATGATCACCCAAACTCACATTCGGGCCAATTTTCGCGTTCTTCAACACCACGTTCGAACCAATGTAACACGGCTCGATAATCTCCGAATTTTCAAGAGTGATGTTCTCGCCTTTCAGCTCAGGCTTGCCTTCTAAATAGCCCAACATCTTGTTGTTGGTCTCCACGGTAATGGCCTTGTTTCCACAATCCATCCAATCGCTCACAGTACCTGGACGGAACGTCTTGCCTTGCTTCAAAAGAGCACTTAGCGCATCAGTCAATTGGTATTCGCCATTGTCCAAAATATCGTTGTCCAAAATGTACTTCAATTCCTTGCGCAAGCCAGGACCGTCTTTGAAGTAATAGATACCGATAATGGCAGAATCAGAAACGAATTCTTTTGGCTTCTCTAAGAAGTTGTTGATGTTGCCGTTCTCGTCAAACTGCACCACACCGTAAGCCGATGGGTTATCTACTTGTTTTACCCAAATCACTGAATCTGCATCGGTATCAAGGGTAAAATCTGCACGGAATAGCGTGTCTGCAAAGGCCACTACGATCTCGTCGTCCATGCTATCTGCAGCACAGTGAATGGCGTGTGCCGTGCCCAACGGCTTGTCTTGGTAGTAGATGCTTCCTTTGGCGCCAAGGTTCTCCGCAACCTTCTTCAAATCTGCTTCTACTTGATCGCCAAAATCGCCGATGATAAAGGCTATTTCGTCTACTTTTTTATCGCCACAAACGCTCACGATATCCTCTACCAATCGCTGTACAATAGGCTTGCCAGCAATAGGAATTAGCGGTTTCGGTACGGTCAATGTGTGTGGGCGAAGGCGCGATCCGCGGCCCGCCATAGGTACGATAATTTTCATGCTCCTAGGTTGTTATTGGTTGTATTTAGTTTATTGTTTTCCGGTGCTGCCGAACCCGCCAGCGCCTCTGTCGGTACTGCTGAGATCTTCCACCTCGTTCCATTCAAATTGGCTGTATTTGGCAACGACCATCTGCGCCACTCGCATCCCGTCTTCCACGGTAAATGGTTCCTTGCCGTGATTGATCAACAGGACGCCCACATCGCCGCGGTAATCTGCATCGATGGTTCCAGGGCTGTTGAGCACCGTCACGCCGTGCTTGTAGGCCAAGCCAGAACGTGGGCGGATCTGTGCTTCAAAACCGTCCGGCAGCGCCATGGCAATCCCTGTTGGAATGAGCGCTCTATCGCCCGGCTGCAGCACTACGGGTGCATCAATATTTGCACGTAGGTCCATACCCGCGCTTTGCGCAGTTTCAAATTGAGGGAGGGCGTGTTTGCCGCTGTAAATGACGTTTACTTTCATCTTTGGAAGGCGAATTTAAAGAGTCCGTTGCGTTCCACCACCAACATTACGAAAAGGTAACATAATCCGGTGGTGATTTTAAATATGGTGTTACCGATTTCGGCATAGTGTATCAAAAATGCGACTATAGTGGCACTGAAGACCATGCCGCCAAGCTTGGTCCAGTTGTACGGTACAGGGTACAACTTCTGTCCCCACAGCGCGCTTGAGATGAACATGGCTGCGTACGCGACAAGCGTGGTGATTGCCGCTCCCAAAATTCCCATCTGAGGGATCAGCACAACATTCCCGACCACAGTGAAAGTTAGTCCCACAAAGGTGATGTAGATGCCGTAGGTGGTCTTGTCGCTCACCTTGTACCACATGTTCAAATTCGTATT
>JAAZVU010000177.1 GCA_018623275.1 Flavobacteriales bacterium | reverse complement strand
GCTTGCCAATCCAGTCTCGTCTTTGGCATCGCGCGGCATATACGTAAGAAGCCACTGCTGCTCACTTCGCGTAGGGAGTTCATACAAATCTGGATTACCAAACATCACCCCTTGCTTTGCGAATTTCACGGCATCTACCAAAGAAACCGCTCTACTGAGCTCCGGTAGAGTTGCTAGAGAATCCTGGAGCTGCTCAATACGTCTTAGGGTACTCAGTTTCTCCACACCCCCTTCGCGTTTAGTATCGATGATGATGTCCATAGGAATGACCCCGCCAAACTTCGATTCAAAATACTTGACGTCTTTATAGATATCTAGACTCTTGTTGAAATCGGCAGTGAGGTTACCAGCGGTCTCAATCTTTGTGACGCCGTAAATACTAATCCCGACTAATGCGATGGTGATTCCGTAAACAAGGTTGCGCTTGTTCTCCACTGTATCGTCTAGGAAGTCTAAGAAGCCAACTAGCCAACCCACATCGAAGTGATTCAGGTGGCGCTCTTTTGGAGGACTCACATAGGAATAGATGATCGGGATAATTAGAATCGATACGAAGAACACTACCATAATGCTCAACGAACTCACCAACCCAAATTCTTCCAAATTCTGACTATTGGTCAAAGTAAAGGCCGCAAAACCTAGAGCAGTTGTCGTATTCGTGATTAGGGCGATATAACCCACCTTCTTAATGACGCGCTGAATAGCTAGGATTTTGTTTCCATGCTTCTTGTATTCCTGATGGTATTTGTTGATCAGGTAGATACAATTCGGAACCCCAATCACAATGATTAGCGGGGGAATGAGCGAACTAAGGATGGTAATGCCATAACCCAACATACCCATGATCCCCAAGGAATACACTACCCCTAAAAGAACCACTAAGAAGGAAATTGCCGTGGCGCGTAAACTCTTTAAAAACAAGAAGAAAATAACAATTGTCACCAGCAATGTGAGGGCGATCGTACGGTAGATTTCTTTTTGAAGATTGTTGGCGTTAGCGATGCGCAGCCATGGCAAACCGCTCATGTGCAGGTCGCGCCCGGTAGCCTCTTCCCACGCCAAGATGTGCTTCTTCGCTCCTTCTACTACAGGGACAATCTCTTTCGTATACAATCTCGCCTCATCAATGCGGAGGATCATCATATAAGTATCCCCTTGGAACAACCCTCCCTTGTAGAACGGCCACGATTTCACCTTCGCCTCAAGGGCCAATTCTTCCTCACCGTTCTCAGGTAATTTATCGAAGAGTACAAAGGGTTTGAGTTTT
This sequence comes from Flavobacteriales bacterium, assembly GCA_018623275.1. Taxonomy (GTDB): domain Bacteria; phylum Bacteroidota; class Bacteroidia; order Flavobacteriales; family Schleiferiaceae; genus UBA10364. Next base: position 1,397 of record JAAZVU010000177.1, on the reverse strand, counting down.
TCGGTTGCGCTATCCACCTCCAAGCCATAAGCCTCCGTCAGACTTTGAACATCCGTGATACCATCTACTGACCCAAGGCTATCCACGAGACCTAACCACTCACTTAGGTGTTCACGAGTGAAGAAATCTGGATCTTCCATTGCAATTACAATGGTGTTCGATGCTTGCCCAAATTCCTCAACGAGCATGTCGTATTGAATGCTCACCGAATCTGTTTCAGGCATGAGCTTCGCAAATTCGTAGCTCGTTTCAACCGTACGACCCATATAGCCCATGAAAAGGGCACTCACCCCAACTAGGACTAGCCAAGCAAGTCTATTTCTGAGGATGATTTTCGTGACGGTATTCCAGAACATCAGTGACTAGTCTTCAATGATCCAGCCTTTTGCCAACATTGGCTCAGCCTTCTTGTACTTCACATTCTGTACTTCGCCAGTGGCAGTATTACGGATAGTTACTGCATCGTTACGACCGTAAGTTTTACCCGTATTCACTACTGGTGCTGCTTTTCTAGGGGGACCTGTTGGTGCTGGCTGACCCGGCGCTTGACTCTGCTGCGGTTCACCGCCTTCAGATCTACCCTCCTGTAATTTTTGCTTAGGCGCATTCGCTGGAGCACGTCTTACTTGAGCAGGATTACTTTCTGGTATATTTCCACGGAACAAGAAGCTGACAATCTCTTGATTAATTCTACTCACCAATCCTTTGAATAGTTCAAACGATTCAAATTTGTAGATCAACAACGGATCTTTTTGCTCATAAACAGCACCTTGGACACTCTGGCGCAAGTCGTCCATAGCTCTCAAGTGATTTTTCCATTCATCGTCGATGATTGCAATAGAAATCCCTTTCTCAATATCTGAAATTAAGCTCTGACCTTGGCTCTCGATCACATCGTGCAGTACAGAAGTCACTTGCATCGCCTTGCGACCGTCAGTAATTGGTACTAAGATTTTATCGAAGCTATTCTTAGGATCGTCGTACACCTGTTGGAAGACTGGCAATGCAGCTGCAGCGATACGACCGCCTTTCTCGTTGTAGAATTTCGTCGCTTGGTCAAACAGGTTGTTACATACTCCTTCGAAATCTCCACCTGTAAATTCGTCGGCGATCATATCCGGCTCGAACGCGAAGGTGCGCAAGAAGTCCAGTTTGAAGTTTTCGAAGTCCTTCGACGGCTGGTACATCTCTACAAGATCTGCGAGAGTATCGTAAATCATGTTCGCGATATCCACCTTGATGCGTTGGCCCTTCAAAGCATTACCACGACGCTTGTAAATCACTGTACGTTGACTGTTCATTACATCGTCGTATTCCAGCAATCGCTTACGCGTTCCGAAGTTGTTCTCTTCTACTTTTTTCTGTGCGCGCTCAATACTCTTGGTCACCATACTGTG
>JAAZVU010000176.1 GCA_018623275.1 Flavobacteriales bacterium | reverse complement strand
AGCTTAGAAGATGAAAACAGATGGCAAAAGCCGTACACTTAATTAACGATGAGAAGTTTTTGCCACGTTTTATAGAACGTGCAGCTTCTCATTTTTCATCGTGTGCCTACATCGTCTTCGGTGCAACGGCTCCATTTAAGTTTTTGAAAGAAGGTAATAATGTGTTTATCCCCTCTTCTTGGAAGGACAAGGGAGATCAACCCATCGAGGATGTATATATCCACTTTATGACCTACCAAAAGATCAAATGGGTCAAAAAGCATGCGCCAAAAGCACGTGTGCACTGGGTATACTTCGGGAGCGATTTGTATGAATTACTCAGCACCTTCCATGGATTTAACCTCTACTCCAAGCAAGATAGAATGGGCGGTTTCCTTTCTCACATAAAAGGAAAAACACCGCTCGACAGGGTAATGCGCTATGCATCACTATTGGTCTATCACCAACACTTTAAAAAATTCGCAAAAGAGCATTTGACCACGTTCAGGTTTTGGAATGAAGGCGATTACCTTCTGTTCAAGAGCGCCTTTAGCACCAGTGCCCGATTCGAGTTCTTCCAATACGGCGCCTACCTTCAAAGTGATATTGATTATGTAACTGGCGTGCTTAGTCCAGCGCAGAATGAAGGGCCGCTACAAATCCTGGTGAACCATAGTGGGACGCGCTCCGGGAACCATATGGCTATTCTCAAGGCGTTGGGCACTTCTGTAGAAGAGATGAACCTTCAGCTACATGCAATTCTTAGCTACGGAGATAAGGAGCACATTGAAAGAGTTAGTGATTTTGGAGCCTCAACATTTGGGGAACATTGGAACGGCCACATGCATTTCATGCCGCGTCTAGAATACTACAAACTCTTGAGCAAGATGAATATTGCCATCTTTGGCCATCGACGTCAAGAAGCTGGTAATTCACTGTTCATATCCATGTTGTTAGGAACCAAGATTTTCATTCACAACGATAGTGTACTCCTGCCCTACCTCAAGCAGCATGGGTTTCATTTTTCTACCTTAGCAGAGGTAGGAACACCGGGCTGGACTCGCCCTTTAAGCGACGTGCAAAAGCGCAAAAACAAAGAAGGTGCTCTTGCCTACTTTGACCAGAAAAGAATTGAACAAGCGTACCAAAACCTCGCAAAGAAAAGCTAAATGACCATCTCCATTATGCAACCCTATTTTTTTCCGTACCTCGGCTATTTTCAGCTGATGAATGCGGTGGACCTATGGGTGAATATGGATCATGCGACATTCATCAAGAAGGGCTTCATGCACAAGAACACCGTAGTGGGCGATCAAACCATTCGCTTGCCACTTCTAGGAGCCTCTCAAAATTTAAACACACGAGAGATCAAGGTAGATTACGAAAGCAAACAGCTGAATAAACTTCTTTTAACCTTGGAGCACAGGTACGCAAAGGCGCCTTACTTCGAGGTCGCTAAAAACATGCTTGAGGAAAGTATCGCTGCTCGACCGGACAGTTTAGCGGCGTTTAATTGGTCCATAATTCAAAAAATTCACGCCTACCTCGGCATGGATACCCAACTTGTGGATACGAGCATCGGACGTACCGACCTGAAAAAAGCCGACGGCATGCTTGATATCGCCGGTCAGTTTGGTGCTGAGCGCATCATCAACCCGAGTGGCGGTGCCCAGATTTACGATAAGTCGTATTTCAATGAACGTGGTATCCCTATTGACTTTATCAATATGGTGGTAAAAAGCGAAGAGGACGGCCTGTCCATTTTTCACCACTTATGCCACTACCCTGCAGCCGAGCTCAAGGTACGTTTAACCGAATTTGAGCTGCTATGAGTGAAGCACTAGCACCTGTAGCCCTCTTTGGATTACCGCGTTCAGGAACGACCTGGTTTGGGCAGTTGCTCAATGCGCATCCCGAAGTCTTGTACCGCTACCAACCACTGTTTTCCTACGAATTCAAGGATTTCCTTTCCGAGAACTTCAGCGCCGAAGAGCTCGATATGTTTCATCACAAACTTCCTGGAGCAAGCAGCGAATTTACCTGCCCACCGCACCCATTTGAAAAGGATGAGCCGTCCGTGCTCCTCTATAAAAATGTGCGTTACCACCATCTCGCCAAACGAATGCTTGAGACGAGCAATATGAAAATCGTCTTCATCTCGCGCGATCCACTTGCCGTGATGAATTCTTGGTACAATGCCCCACGTGAATTCCATCCGCACTGGTCCATTGAGCAAGAGTGGGAATTTGCGCCAAGTAAAAACCAAGACCGTCCTGAAGAATTTTATGGCTTCGACGGTTGGAGACGCGCAGAGCTTATACACCGAGAAAACGCTAGCCTCTTTGGCGATCGTGTGAAGATCGTTTCCTATGACGAGCTCACCAACGGCACCGCCGAACAAATACAAGAATTGCTGCAGTGGCTTAGGCTTGATATGCATCCGCAGGTTTCGACATTTATTGAGGCCTCTGCTAAGCGAGATGCCCAAAGCACCTATTCCGTATTTAAGAAACCTGCCGATTTCACCCTACCACCTGCAATCAAAGAACAAATCATAGAACGTACTAAAGCCCTGAAAGATGTCCCTTATTACCGTTAAAACGCTCTTAAACTACCTCGACGACCAAGGCATTGAACATACGATAGATGGGCCTTTAGATCACGAGGCTAGTTATTCCTATGCATCCATTTTCGAACCCGTT
>JAAZVU010000051.1 GCA_018623275.1 Flavobacteriales bacterium | reverse complement strand
CGTTTGAAAATTATGTGAAAGACGAGGTTCTAGCCGATGCTATCGTTTGGGGGAATACGGATGAAAATACCACAGATGTAGAAGGGCACGAGATTTGCATTTCTATTTCAAAGATTTAATTAAATTCGTGCTTCTCCGACCTAGCACAACAAAATAATTGAGCATGTCAGATCAAGAAAAAACAAGATATAATGACACTGAACTCGCGGAGTTCAGAGCCATCATAGAAAAGAAAATTGCTAAGGCGGAAGAAGATTTAGCCCTACTTCGCGAGCAGTTCGCAAACGACATGAACAACGGTACTGATGATACATCGCCACAGTTCAAATCGTTCGAAGAAGGATCCATGACTATGAGCAAGGAGCGCAACTCGCAGCTAGCTTCACGTCAAGAAAAGTTCATTCGCGACCTTAAAAACGCCATTATCCGTATCGAGAATAAAACCTACGGTATTTGTCGCGTTACCGGTAAACTGATCGAGGCTGATCGCTTAAAATTAGTACCGCACGCTACATTGAGCATGGAAGCGAAACTCAAGCAACGTTGAGAAAAGCGACCTTAATCGTTTTAGCCGTTCTTCTTGTTGACCAAGCGGTAAAGCTTTGGGTTAAGAGTACTATGTATTTAGGCCAGAGCTATGAAATCACGCCTTGGTTCTTCATCCATTTTACTGAAAATCCAGGAATGGCATTTGGTCTGGAGTTAGGCGGTGTCGCTGGCAAATTAGCCTTGACCATTTTCCGCATTGGCGCCATTGCTGGTATTATTTATTGGCTCCGTTCGACCATCAAATCCGGCACGACTAACGTGGCGATCTGGGGTATCAGCCTCATCTTGGCAGGTGCTATCGGCAATGTCTTAGACAGTCTGTACTACGGCCTCATATTCTCAGATTCCTTAGGCCGTGTGGCTGAATTCATGCCCGAAGCAGGCGGCTACGCACCCATGCTACAGGGCAAGGTTGTAGATATGCTCTACTTCCCACTTTACGCCGGAAACTTGCCTGAATGGGTACCTATTTGGGGCGGTCAATTCTTCACTTTTTTCCGTCCCATCTTCAACATCGCAGACACTGCCATCTCAATAGGTGTTGGCTTGTTGTTCTTCTTCCAAAGAAGCGTTTTTAAATAATGGATCAGTGGCTGGACTACACGTTCGGCGACCACTCTTGTCGCTTGTTTTTCGACGGCTCAATGTATGTTGAAGCGCTCGACACGCTCTTTCTCTCAGACATTCATCTAGGTAAAGGAGGCCAATTCAGAAAAGAAGGCATCCCCACTCCTATCGCCGTACACAGGTTCGGTATGAAGCGCCTTTCGGCAGCTATCGACCGACACCCAGATGCTCGCATCGTTTTCCTTGGAGACCTCTTCGAAGGTGCGCAAAACCAGGAAACCTCAGAATTATTATCCTTCATAAAGCAACGCCCTAATCGCGAGTTCATACTAGTGAAGGGAAATCACGATTTTGACCTACCCAGCTGGTCAGAATTGGAGATTCACGATGAATACCACGTTGGAAATTTCATCTGTCTACATGAACCTCCCGGATCGGACTTTGACAAGAATATTTCCTTTGATTTAGAAAAAGCCCAATTTCAGCATCGAGAAATATCTGAGGGAAAAGTACTGATTTGCGGTCATTTACACCCCGGAGCGAGCCTCAAGGGCAAAGGAAGATTTCGCGTTAAAATGAAGGCATTTTTCTTTAACCAATGGATAGGCGTTTTACCCGCCTTCGGCGCGTTGACCGGACATTATTCATTGGCTGAGAAAGGAACCTATTTCGGTATAGCTGAAAACTATGTCGTTCCGCTCGGGGATTGGGATAAATAGCGGTATTTTAACCCTCCTTTAACCATTCAAAAAGGACGGATTCCGTTCTTTTGAATCCACAAAAATTCAATAGGTATGGAAACTGCTCCGGATATTGTTGCATTGAACGAATCGATCAAAAACGAAAGTGCATTTATTGATGTGCTCCAGAATGAGCTCAGCAAAGTCATCGTCGGCCAAAAAGGCATGGTCGAAGGGTTACTTATAGGTCTTTTAGCTGACGGGCATATTTTGCTCGAGGGTGTTCCTGGTTTGGCGAAAACTTTAGCCATTAATAGTTTGAGCAAGACCATCGGCGCTTCCTTTTCACGTGTACAATTTACACCGGATCTTCTTCCTTCGGATGTTGTAGGTACACAGATCTACAACATGAAGGAACACAAATTTGAAACTAAGCAGGGCCCTATCTTCAGCAACTTTGTGTTAGCAGATGAGATCAACCGTGCTCCCGCCAAAGTGCAGAGTGCTTTGCTCGAAGCGATGCAAGAGCGTCAAGTCACACTTGGCGACATGAGCTACCCGCTGCCAAAACCTTTCTTGGTGATGGCCACGCAAAACCCAGTAGAGCAAGAAGGAACGTACCCATTACCTGAAGCGCAAATGGACCGCTTTCTTCTAAAGATCACTTTGACTTACCCCGAGCGCGAGGACGAGAGAACCATCATGCGCAATCAACTGAGTGGCGGATTGGCCTCTTTGAACGCAGTGGTGAGTACAGATCAAATCTTAAAAGCTCGCAAGGCCGTGGACAGCATTTACATGGATGAAAAGATTGAATCTTACATCTTGGACATCGTCTTTGCCACTAGGTTCCCAGAGAAATTCAATATTGTAGGATTGAACAATAAAATCAGTTTCGGAGCATCGCCACGTGGTTCAATAGCATTGGCAAAGGCTGCGAAGTGTCATGCCTTCCTAAGACACCGTGGATTTGTCATTCCTGAGGATGTCCGTGCTGTAGCACCGTCTGTATTGCGTCATAGAATTGGCCTCACATACGAAGCAGAAGCAGAAGAGATCACGCAGGACGGCATCGTTACTGAGATTCTAAACACATTGATGGTGCCTTAAATAAAGGACGCAACGTGGACGCAACTATCTTACTACAAAAAGTTCGACGCATCGAAATCAAGACGCGTAGGCTGAGCGATCAACTCTTCTCTGGAGAGTACCAAAGTTCGTTCAAAGGACGAGGAATGAGCTTTGCCGAGGTACGTCCGTATCAAAGTGGCGACGATGTTCGCAGCATTGATTGGAATGTCACCGCCCGAAAACGCGCACCATATATCAAAGTCTTTGAAGAAGAGCGCGAATTGACCTTGTACTTAATCATCGATATAAGCAGCAGTACCGCATTTGGAACCAGCGACCGAAGCAAGAGGGACCTTCAAACCGAGATTGCTGCCACTCTAGCGTTTAGCGCTATGGGAAATAATGACAAAATAGGACTGATTCTTTTCGCAGGTCAGGTGGAAAAAGTCATTCCTCCAAAAAAGGGTAAAAAACATGTCATGCGCATCATTCAGACTTTGCTCGAGCATGAGCCGCAAAGCGACGGGACTGATGTGGATGGGGCCATTGAGCATTTGCTGAAGATCCAGAAGCGCCACAGTAATGTTTTTTTGATGAGCGATTTCTTGGGCGAAGTACCGTCAAAGAATTTCAAAATAGCCGCAAAGCGCTACGACCTCTGTGCCATTCACAGCTATGATAAAAAAGAGGTCGTCTTGCCGAAAGTGGGAATGCTCCCTCTACGAGATGCAGAAACTGGCATAGTAAGCTGGATCAATTCCAACAGTAAAGAGTTTGCTGCGCGACTACGCGAAAGACACATGGCCAAGAAAGTGCAGTTGAATGCCTTAACCAAGAGATCGGGAGCCGGGTTAATATCCATAGAAATGAACGAGGACTTCGTGCCTCCTATGTTACAATACTTAAAATCTAAGTCGAGATAATGCGCAGATTGTTGTTCATATTGACCTTGATTTTTACTGTTTCAACGAACGCTCAGCAGCAGTATCGCGCAGTGGACAATTCTGTCCTTAGCGCCTTTACAGATTCCACAAATTACTTGGTAGGCAGCACGGTCGACCTCATCGTTGAGCACCGTATTGGCGTTGAAAATTATTCTTTAGACACTGCTCGAGGCTTGGCTCTGCTCGGTGAGCGTGTAGATACCATAGGCGATAGATTGCGCAGAACTACCTCTTATCTCGTGCTCGATTCAGGAAGTATTTCCATGCCAATTGCCACTTTAGATTACACGGGAGATTCCTACACGACAGAACCCTTGGCAATCAATGCGATGATTATCCCACAGCAAGAAGGAGTAGATCGAGCACCGAACAGAGCGCTAGTAGGTATTGAATTTAACCTTTGGCATTGGCTAGATCATTTCAAATGGTACATCCTCGGGGGTTTGGGCTTCATCGTTCTTTTACTCGTTCTTAGAAAAGTATTGAAAAGGCTTAAAAGTCCTGCCCTTGATGAAGAATTGGTGCCAGAAAAAGATTGGTTTGGAGATACCATGAAAGAACTTCAAGCGCTGCGTGCAGAGCAGCCTTGGGAAGCAGATGCGAAGGAATACTATGTGAGAATTGGCGATATTTTGAGACTTTATCTTGGTGCTCAAACGGGACTTCCTATCAGCGAGCAGACTACGAATGAGAGCTTGAATTTGCTGAGAAACAGATGGACTTCAACGCAATTACAGAGCTTTGAGTTTATCATGACTAGGGCCGATTTTGTCAAGTTTGCCAAGGGTCAAATGACTGTCCAAGACCACCTAGATTGTTTGCGCCGAGCGGAGCAATTAGTACTCGATTTCAAACCTAAAGAAGAAGGCGATGGAATGGAGTAATTGGGATTTTAATCAGCCCCTTTGGCTAATTGGGTTAGCGCTCATACCTGTGGCGGCCATTTTTATGGGTGTGTTACGCTCGAAGCGATTCGGTCATTTCACCTATTCCTTACTGGACGGTTTGGGGCAAAATTTCGCGGGACGAGCTAAGAATTTCACTGCCCTACTCTCTTGGTTCGCCTTGGGATCCTTGTGCATTGCTTTGGCTCGACCTCAAACTTCGGAAATCATTCAGCAACCCTCACAGAATTTGGGGATTGACATGATGCTCTCTTTGGATATCAGCGCTTCAATGTTAGCGAAGGATTTAAAGCCGAACCGATTAGAAGCACTCAAAGAAGTCGCTACAGATTTCGTCAGTAGACGCAAAGTTGACCGCATTGGTCTGGTCATCTATGCCGGTGAAGCTTATAGCCCAGTCCCTCTGACTACAGACCACAGCCTTCTGAATGAACAGATAAGATCCCTCGAATATGATATGCTCGATGGCGGAACTGCCATAGGTATGGGATTGAGTACTGCTGCCAACAGATTAGCAGAAAGTAATGCCAAGAGCAAGGTGGTCATTCTTTTAACTGACGGGGAGAACAATGCGGGACTAGTGGACCCTATCCAAGCCGGCGAACTTTGCGCGAGCTTGGGTATCAAAGTCTATACTATTGGGCTGGGAACCAACGGAGTGGCTTCGATGCCTGTGGCTATTGATCCAATATCTGGGGAAATCATCTACCGTCCACAGCAAGTGACCATTGATGAAGATTTATTGAAGCGCATTTCGGAGATTACTGGTGGTAAATATTTCAGGGCTACTGATAGGGCATCTTTGGAGAACATCTACGACATCATTGATGGGTTGGAAAAAAGTGAGATTGAAGGCTTCCAATTCTACCGTTACACCGAGCATTACAGCATCTTTGTATGGATCGCGCTAGGCCTAATCGCTCTAGAGTTATTGTTGAATTTTGTGCTATTAAAATCGGCTTTTTAAGATGGAATTTAAGTGGCAACATCCTGAATTACTCTGGCTCGGACCAGCATTGTTTGTGCTTGTTCTTTTCGGATCAATTCTGTTCCACAGGTGGCGCAAAAAAGCATGGGCAACCCTAGGATTGGATGTTCGTCTCGAGCGCAAAAAGTTTGGCAGCATTCGATATTTTACTCGCCACACCTTGCTCGCCCTTGCAGCACTTTTTCTTGGTTTAAGCTTGGCCAATCTTCAGATGGGCGGTCAAAAGCAGAAAGTCAACAGAAAGGGTACTGATGTGATTTTTGCGCTCGATGTCAGTCGTTCTATGTTGGCGGAGGACATCGCTCCGTCTCGTCTAGACAAGGCGAAGCTTCTTATCTCTAGGTCGCTGGCTACCTTAAGTGGAGACCGTGTGGGTATTGTCGCATATGCGGGAAGCGCCTACCCTGCCCTACCCATTACAACAGATTATGTGGCCGCAAAAATGGCCTTGAACGCAGCAAGCCCGGATGCCGTGCCTTCTCAAGGGACCAACCTTGCAGCTGCCTTGGAATATGCCTTTGGTTATTTCAATCCAGCATCACCGGCCGGTAGATTCGTGGTAGTATTTTCCGATGGAGAAGATCATGAAACCTTAGCAGGATTGGAGATGCCAGATTTCCCTGTAGAGATCCTCATTGTTGGACTAGGCACCCAAAGTGGAGGACCTATTCCAATTCAAAAAAGTAGTAGAGGAACTACCTACAAAAAAGACAAAAATGGTGAAGTAGTCATCACCAAAAGAGACGAGAGGATTCTTTCTTCTTTGATGGAAGAATTGGGCGCGAATTATCTTGATGGTAACCGAACTGAGCAGGCAGTCAAAGGAATAGAGGAATTCATTTCCAAAGGTGAAAAGGCAGATATCAGTGAGGAAATTGCCATTGATTATGATCCTCAATTCCATTGGTTCCTCCTTCCGGCATTGCTATTCTTATTGCTCTACCTCATTTTACCGTCGAAAATAGGCTCACCGTTCAAATACGGGCCGCTTGTATTTCTTCTTTTTGCACAAAGCGCTTTTGGTCAAGCGACCGATACAACGATGACCCTTGAGCCTGTTACAGGGACTGCTTGGGAATATGACCAAGCCGTAAATAGAGCTAAGGCCTTGAAAGAAAGCGGCGATGTACAAGGCGCATCGAAGGAATTACTAGATGCCGTACAGATGAACCCTGACGGTTTTCAGGGCTGGTATAATCTCGGATCGACATTGATTGAAGGTGGCATGGCTGAAGAAGGTGAAGCCGCTTTGAAGGAGAGCGTTACCAAGGCGCAAACGGATGCTCAGTTATCGGATGCATTGTATAATCTCGGAGATGCTGCATTTGATGGACAGCGTTATGAGGAGGCTTTGAATTACTACAAGGAAAGTCTCTTAAGAGATCCTACTAGAAAGGATGCCCAGTACAACTTCAGTAGAGCGTACGAAAGGTTGCAGCAGCAACAACAGGAACAGGAACAAAACGAAGATCAGCAACAAGACGAAGATCAAGAGCAGCAAGAGCAGCAGGAGAAGGAGGACAAGAAGGAGCCGCCGAAATCGGACAAGGATGATCCACAAAAGGAGAATCCAGAAGACGATAATTCAAAGGATAAACAAGACCAACAAGACCAAAGTGGTCAGGATGGGGACCAGAATAAGGACAGCCAGGAAAATGAAAATGGTGATCCCCAGGAAAACGAGAATAGCGAGAAAAATGAGCCTGAAAAGGGCGGTGAAAGTACCGCCAAAATGACCCCAGAGGAGATCAAGGGGTTGTTGGAAGCCATACAGCGAGCCGAAGAAAAAACGGCCGAAAAAGTGACGGCGAAGAAGGCTAAAGGAAAGAAAAAGAGCGGTGAAAAGGATTGGTAACATTTTAATGGTCTTTGCCCTTTTAATAAGTGCGAACGCTTTGGGGCAAAACATTGAGCTTACGGCAAGTTGTTCGAGAACCTCAGTGGATCTCAACGAACCCTTTAGGATCACCTTTGCGACGAATTCGCGAAAGGGGGATATTCAACCGCCCAACTTCAAAAAATTCATTGTAGTCAATGGGCCATTTCAATCGAGCCAAACACAGATCATCAACGGACGTGTAAGCTCTCAGCGGTCCTTGACTTACGAGATCGTCGCTCAACAAGAGGGAGAGTTCACCTTGCCTTCAGCAAGTATTCTGGTGGATGGAAAACTTATTGAAAGCAATCGATTGAAAATATCTGTGAAAGCGGGTACCAAGCGCAAAAATAACTTGTCCCAAAAGGCCAAAGAAAGTTTCAACGTAAGCATACTGGCCTCGAAAAAATCTGTTTATGTCGGGGAGCCGGTGATTCTAAAGTTTAGAGCTACTCTACTAGATCCGGTACGTGATCTGAGTATTCTTCAAGCGCCAAATTTTGAGAACGTCCTTCAGAAACAATTGGAATTTAAGCAGCAGAGTCAGCGAGAAGTCATTGGCAACAAGGTGGCTACGGTATTGGATTTCGACAAGCGACTAATTCTACCAAACAAACCTGGAACCTTGGGTGGTCAAGAACTCAAGATTAGCGGACAGGTGCAAGTACCGACGGGCCGACGGGACTTCTTCAATATGCCATTGACCAAATTTGTGCCCGAGGTGGCCACAGCTAAAATTCCAGCGGTGAGGATAAAGCCACTCCCAAGTGGAGCGCCAGATTCCTTCGAGGGCGGTGTGGGTGAATTGAAACTAGTCCGCGAGATTAGCCGAAAAGAGGTGAGCGGAGAGGAAAGCATCACGATCAAATTACGCATTGAAGGCGCGGGTAATTTCAACACTCTGGAGGTGCCAGAATTGGACAATCCTGAAGGGTTTGATGTTTATGACCCTAAGTACAATGAGAACATTAGATACAGCGAGCGAGGTATTCGCGGGTTTAAAGAGTACGAGTATTTATTAGTGCCGCAATACCGTGGAGAATTTATTCTGCCAGAAATGAGCTGGAGTTACTTCAATACGGCAACAGAAAAGTACGAGACCGTTACCATTGCAGCAGATACCTTGGTGGTCAACAATCCTGCATTAGCTGGCGTACAACAAAGTACACTGCCGGGCACAGTGAAGCGTGAGGTAAGCACTATTGAAGATGATATTCGCTATCTACAAGATGCGCAATTCGAACCATACAAAGAGATTAGACTTAAGCGCTGGACCATAGTTCTTTTGGGAGTATTAGGGCTATTTTGGCTTTGGCAATTGACGCCGAATAGAGAGAAAGTGGCTAGTGCAGTCAATTGGAAAAAGACACAATTAAAATTGGTTCAAAAAGCCTTTAGCAACCGAGATGAGCAGCGATATGGTATAATGCTAAATGCCCTTGAATTTGCCTTGGTAAAAAATGGACTCAACCTAGAATCTGTCAGTCAAGGTGCCCTCGAGGGACCGTTCGATGGTGAAGTAGCAAAACAAATTATTGCTCTAATTGAGCAGTGCAACATGGCGCAATACGCACCCGCTGCGGTTAGCAACGACAGTAATAACCTGAAAACATTTGTAAGCGTATGGGAACAGATCTAAATGCTATTGCCGATAGTGCTAAATCTCTGTACGATCAAGGTTTGTATCGTGAGGCACTGGAGAACTATGAACAGTTGTTTACTTCACAAGTCAAGGACGACGAGCTTTTCTACAACATGGGGAACTGTTATGCACGCATGGGCGAGCTGGGTGAAGCCAAATTGTTTTACGAACGAGCGCTTATTTACAATCCTTCGAACACCGATGCGAGTCACAATTTAGATTGGGTGAATCTTAGAATCACGGATGCGCTGGTTGAACCTCGTCAAGAATTGATTGAGTGGGTCGGACAATGGGGACGATCTATTACAGATGCCGATACTTGGGCACTTGTTGGCTGGGGGATCATTGGGATTAGTATAGTGCTATTAATTGCACGCAAAACTTTTACGAAATCGCTGAATTGGCGTTGGCCGTTTACCACAAGCCTTCTTGCATTACTCATCATCCTCATTGGAAACCTTAGTGTTCCAAGGATGAAAAAAGCAATCGTTGTCGAAAGAAACTCGTATGGATATAGCGAGCCCTCAACTAACAGCAAACGAATAGTGCTATTAAGTGAGGGCAGCGCGGGTACTATCGTAAGTACAAATAATTCGTGGTACTACGTCGAATTAGGCGACGG
>JAAZVU010000050.1 GCA_018623275.1 Flavobacteriales bacterium | reverse complement strand
TGTTCAAGTATTCGTTAGCGAACAAGACACGAACGTCATTAATGCTGAGATCTATGGAAACCTGCAGAACGTTATCACACCAAATGGTGATGGTAATAATGATATCCTAGATCTAAGTGGTGTTACAGACGGAGAAGATTGTGAGTTCACAGTATATACACGTTGGGGTACACCAGTGTACAACCAAGAGGTCTATAACAATGCATGGGGCGGAACTACCGACGGAGGCGCTCAGCTCGAAGACGGTACCTACTATTACGTGTTGACCTTTGAGAATAATATTAGGGTCAAGGCAGCAGTAACCATCCTTAACAACTTCTAATCATGAAAAAGCAACTATTTATTTTCGCATTGTTGGTTGGAAGTCTAACTACCAGTGCACAGCAATTGCCACTTATTTCGAGTTATTTGAATACAGCTTACCTCTTTAATCCTGCCTTTAGTGGGATTGATGGAAAGACTGAGATTTCAATTCTCAATCGTCGTCAATGGACGGACATCCAAGGTGCTCCTGAAACGCAATTCATGGCCTTCAATGGAAACCAGAATGATTTGAAATTTGGGTACAGCGGCTATGCCTTTAGTGATAATACGGATATCGTAAGCCGTTCTGGATTTTATGGTTCTTACGCTTGGCATGTGAAATTCACAGACCAAAATAGTTTGAGTCTTGGTTTGGGTGCTGGATACGTAAATAACAGCATCAACGTTGCAGGCATTCGTGTGCCGGATGAATTGGATCCAGTTCTTTACAGCCAATTAAATAGCTCGAAATTTGATTTGAACTTCGGTTTCAATTTAAAGTTCGGTGATTTCAACATTGGTGCTGCAGTGCCAAACCTATTGGCTCCAAAGGTGGACTTTGGTGATAACTTTAATAGCCCTTATCAGTACCACTACATGCGTCACTACGTGGTGAATACGGCCTACGATGTACAGCTCCAGAAAGGGTTGATGACCTTGAGTCCATTCGTAACTGTTCGTGCCAACGAGGTAACTATTCCACAGGTAGATGCTGGTTTAATGTTTAACCACAAAGAGTACTTCTACGTGGGTGCAGCCTACCGTTCTTCTTACGCGGTTACAGGTAATGCTGGTGTACACGTTACAGAAAACATCAGTCTTGGTTACGCCTACGACTTCTCGCTGAACACTTACGGTTTTGCCTTAGGTAATTCACATGAATTCATGTTGCGTTACACCTTCGGTGAGAGCAAGAAGGACAAGCGACTTGAAAACGAAATCAAGAAACTGAAGGACCGTCAGCGTCGTCAATCAGGAGACCTAGAGGATCTTCTAAATGACCGTTTGGATGAGTTCAAAGACGAGATCACCGAGCAACAGAAATCTTTGTTTGATGCAGAGAAGGAAGCCATGAAAGGTGAGCTAAGTGAAGCTGCTGCTCAGGCTGCTGCAGATGCTGCTAGTGAAGCTGCTGCGAATAATACCGGTGCTCAAGGTGGCATGAACAATGGAGGTGCTGCCACAGGAAATGGAGGCTTTGACCCTAATACTGGTGCAGGAGGAAATATGTATCCACAGACTCCGCAAGGTGGAGGTAATGTGAATTCAAACATCACAGGATATGATCCTAACCAATATGCTGGAAACGTTCAGCCAGGTTCACAAGGATACTACGTAACTGCGGGTGTGTTTGGTTCTAGAAACAATGCTTTGAAACTACAGAACAAGCTTCGTGCTCAAGGTGTAGGGTCAGACATCTTCCAAGATCCAAACAACAATATGTACTACGTATTCCTATTGAAATTCAATAACTACAATGCTGCAAACCAAGCGCGCAATACAGGCTTCAACGGTCAGTACAACGGCAAGCTTTGGATTAAGGTGATGTAGTCTGCGGAAAAATAATCCAACTAAAAACCCCCGCGGCCGACGGCCGCGGGGGTTTTTTATGCTGTTTTTTTTCTGTTCTTCGGGCTGAATTGATCCCTACTCTTTCTCCGCTTCGCGCGAAGGAAAAATTAGGTCAGGATTCTCGACCTGTGCTTCTTTAGCCAATCGTCCCCCATTTAATATGCGCTCGGCCTGTTCCAAATGACGGCCAATATGCGGCACCATCATTTCTAATCCGGTCAAGGTTTTGACCTTGATTGGGGGAGCGGCGCTCATCACCTTGGTGTTCCTGAGCTCAGGGCTGTGTGGAATGATTCGCAAGATCTTTTCTATTTGACTGAGGTCCGAAATGAAGTTCTCCATGACCTTCTGTGCGCTTAGCTTTAATTCCGGATTCTGAATGCGGCGTGGTTGTAGCTTTTTCGGCGCACGAATTTTACGTGCCTTTGGATGGCTCAATGGGGACATCCATCCGCGCGCTTTCTTTTGGAACCAGGTCAGGGTGAGTTCTTCGGTTTGACTTGCTTCTTCCGCTTGACAAACCTGAGTCAGCTGCGGCAAATAGCCTTCATTCACATTGTTGATATGCTCAATGCACTCAATGGCCGACCAATTTTCGCCCTCGGGAATGAAAAACAATTCATCCTCTTCAAGGAAGTAAAAGGCGCTTTCAAATTGCTTTTTATAATTGGCTAATTCCGCCAACCTTGAATCTATGTAGTCTTGAACCTTCATTATGCTTCTACAGGTTTTTCCAATTCAACGATGCTGCTCAGCATCTGATGAACGTCTTGCAATTCAATAATGTTTTGTGCGACAAAGGTGAGTTTCTCTCCCTTTTGTTTCACTTGAACCTTGCGCGGGTTGCGCTGCAAATAGCCCAGGATGGCAGAGAAAATAGGCAGTTGGTAATACTCGCTGTTGTTCTCGGCAGCAAAGTGCCCGATAAACTTACCCATCTTAATTATGAGTTTCTGGAAGCCAATATGCTTGGCCAGCCACTTAATACGCACTGAATAGAGCAGGGCAGCCACAGACGGCGGGATAGGGCCGAATCGGTCTTCCAATTCCATTTCAAAGAACTGTAGATCTTCCTCCTCTGTGAGTTCGCCCAATCGTTGGTAAAGCTTCAGACGCTCTTCGATATTATTCACGTAGTTGTCTGGAATCAATAATTCCATGTCGGTATCGATCTGTACCTCGTCCACAAAATCGGACCCTTTGTCCTTGTTCTCTTTTTCGTAAAGATCTTTGAATTCGTTCTCCTTCAATTCTTTAACGGCTTCCGCCAAAATCTTCTGGTAGGTGTCAAAGCCCATGTCCGTGATAAATCCACTTTGTTCACCGCCCAGCATATCGCCGGCACCGCGAATCTCAAGGTCTTTCATAGCAATCTTGAACCCTGAACCCAGGTCCGTGAATTGCTCGAGCGCACGCAATCTTTTTCGAGCCTCATCGGTCAAGGTACTCATAGGAGGGGTGATCAACTTACAAAATGCCTTCTTGTTGGAACGGCCCACACGACCGCGCATCTGGTGAAGATCAGACATTCCAAAGTGGTTAGCATTATTGATAATAATGGTGTTCGCGTTCGGTACGTCCAATCCACTTTCAATGATTGAAGTAGCTACGAGTACATCGTATTTCCCGTCCATAAAGTCGAGCATGACTTTTTCGAGTTTCTTGCCCTCCATCTGTCCGTGGCCAATGGCTACGCGGGCATCCGGAACCAATCGGCTCACCATGCCAGCGACCTCTTGAATATTACTTACCCGGTTATTGATGAAGAACACCTGGCCGCCACGCTGAATCTCATAGCTAATCGCGTCGCGGATGCCTTCCTCGTTAAACCCGACCAATTCCGTTTCAATAGGTTGCCTGTTCGGCGGTGGGGTAGTCATCACACTCAGATCACGCGCTGCCATAAGCGAAAACTGTAGCGTACGCGGTATAGGGGTTGCTGTTAGTGTAAGCGTATCGACATTAACCTTGAGGGTTTTAATCTTGTCTTTTACGGCCACACCAAACTTCTGCTCCTCGTCAATGATCAATAGGCCAAGATCCTTAAACTCGACGCTCTTGCTTACCAGTTTGTGAGTACCAATGAGAATATCAACTTTACCTTCAGCAAGCTTCTTTAACGTCTCGCGCTGCTGACCTGCAGTTCGGAACCTGTTGATGTAATCTACGTTTACCGGGAAGCCGTCTAGGCGTTTCGAGAAGGTCTTAAAGTGCTGGAAGGCAAGAACGGTGGTCGGTACCAATACCGCTACCTGTTTGCCATTGGCAACGGCCTTAAAAGCGGCGCGTATGGCGAGCTCGGTTTTTCCAAAGCCGACATCCCCACAGATTAAACGGTCCATTGGCATCCTGCTCTCCATGTCCTTCTTGATGGCCTCTGTAGCAGACATCTGGTCAGGCGTATCCTCAAAGAGGAAACTCGCTTCCAATTCATGCTGCAAGTACCCGTCCGGCGCACATTGGAACCCTATGGCTTCGCGGCGTTTGGCGTACAATTGTATGAGGTCGAAGGCAATCTTTTTCACCTTCGCCTTCGTCTTTTTCTTCAGGGTCTGCCACTGTGCAGATCCGAGCTTGTGCAAGGATGGTGCAGTCCCGTCTTTGCCGTTGTACTTACTGATTTTATGCAGGGAATGGATGCTCACATATAGGATGTCGTTGTCGCGGTAAACGAGCTTAATGGCCTCCTGAATTTTCCCGTTGTTATCGACCTTCTGAAGCCCTCCGAACTTTCCAACCCCGTGGTCCACATGCGTCACAAAATCTCCAAACTCCAGCGCATTGAGCTGCTCGAGGGTGATGGCTTGTTTCTTTTTCGCACCGTTTTTGATGTTGAATCGTTGGTAGCGGTCGAAAATTTCATGATCGGTATAGAGGTACGTCTTGGCCAATTCATCTTCGAACCCTTCATGCAACGCACCTACCGTCGTTTCATACTTCGGCGCCAATTCCAAGTCCTCAAAAATCGCATGGAAGCGTTCAATCTGCTTTGGATTCGAACACATCAATACAGTTTCGACGCCATCCTTTTCACTGCGTAACAAGGTCTGAGCCAAGAGCTGAAAATCTTTATTGAATGCTCGTTGAGGCAATGCCTTACTTTCGATTTTTTCTGAGGTCCATTCACTACGCCCGAATTCGACGCGTGAAAATTCTAATAAGCCGCGCTTTAAAGCGTCGCCACTGATAAAAAGTTCCCCCGGCGCTGCGCGGTGAACCGTATCTCCTAGTTCCTCGTAACGCTCGTGCGCAAGCTCCATCAATCGGTCCAGTTTATTGGTGGTCATTGAAGGCGTATCAATCCAGAGCTGAGTATTCTTCGGCAAATAGCTCAAAAGTGAAGCTCGACTTTCCAAGAAAGTTTTATTCTCCACGTTTGGGACAATGCTCATTTTTGTTGCCTTGCCCACGGTGCGTTGGGTCTCTATATCAAAGAAGCGGATACTTTCGACTTCGTCGTCGAAGAACTCCACCCGGTAGGGGTGATCTTTGGAAAAAGAAAAGATATCTACGATGCCACCGCGAACGGAAAATTGGCCTGGTTGAACGACAAAATCAACGCGTTCAAATTGGTATTCAAAAAGGGTTTCGTTGAGGAAATCTAAGCTTAGCTGGTCCCCAAGATTTACCTTAAGGGTATTGGTTTCCAATTCCTTTTTCGTCACCACCTTCTCAAACAACGCATCTGGGTAAGAGATAAGAATAGGTGCTTTGCGACGCGCACTCAAATGGTTCAACACTTCTGCGCGCAGCAATACGTTTGCATTATCCGTGGTCTCTACCTCATAAGGTCTGCGATAGGAGGCGGGGTAAAAGTAGCTCTTTACAGAAGGGAGGAGCTTTTCAATATCGTTTTGAATGTAGGCGGCCTCCTCCTTGCTGTTGGTGATGATGAACTGCATACTGCCCGTGCGCTCGTAGGTGGCAGCAGCCAATACAGCGGCATGAGAACCACCTGCGGCACCAAAACCTAGGGCAATATTTTGCTCGGCCGCATGTGCAACACTGAGCTGTTCAACTAAAGGATGGCTGTGGTAGCGGGATAGTAAATCTGCTATTTCCAATTTCTATTCTTCTTCGTACCTGCGCAAAAACGCATGGGCCATATCCACCATTTCCGGTGAACCGATGAAGAAGGGAACCCGCTCGTGCAATTCGCTCGGCTCTAGTTCCAAGATTCGCTGTTTACCGTTCGTGGCAGTACCGCCTGCTTGTTCAACTATAAATGCGAGTGGGTTACACTCGTACAACAGGCGAAGCTTACCATTTGGCGCCATCGTTCCTGTGGGGTAAAGATACACCCCACCTTTGATAAGATTGCGATGAAAATCGGAAACTAAAGAGCCAATGTAACGAGATGTGTAAGGTCTTCCTGAAGCTGCATCATATTGCTGGCAGTACTTGATGTACTCCTTCACCCCTTTTGGGAAGTGTACATAATTTCCTTCGTTCACACTATAAATCTTACCCGATTTAGGAATCTGCATATCGGGATGAGACAAGCAAAAGACTCCAATGGAAGGGTCTAGAGTAAAGCCATTCACGCCATTTCCAGTGGTGTAAACGAGCATAGTGGAAGATCCGTAAACGACATATCCTGCAGCTACTTGGGCATCGCCGGGCTGCAAGAAATCCTCCAAGGTTACTGGTGTGCCTTCAGGGGTGATGCGCCGGTAGATGGAGAAAATGGTTCCCACGCTGACGTTGACATCGATGTTACTCGAGCCGTCCAAGGGATCCATGAGCACCACGTATTTGGCATCTTGATGAATCTCGTCGTCGAAGCTGATGTAATGCTCTTCCTCTTCGGAGGCTACACCGCAACACTGTCCCATGGAGCGCAAAGCACGCATGAAGGTGTCGTTGGCCATGACGTCGAGCTTTTGCTGGGCCTCGCCTTGGACGTTGTCCTTGCCCATGGCGCCTAGGATATCTGCTAATCCAGCTTTGTTGATTTCTCGGTTAACCACTTTTGCGGCTAATCGAATGGAGGTGAGTAGGTGCGATAAATCGCCCGTTGCGAAGGGAAAATCCTTCTGGTTTTCGACGATGAATTCGCCGAGGGTGGTTGGTTGTACCATGGTCAGTGGTATTTTGGTTGTGATAGGTTCGTCTAAGTTACCATTAAAGTATGAGAAGAAGGCCAATTCAAAGCACTACCTTTACGGCATGAATAATCGCGGACAGGTACGTGCTAAAAAGCACCTAGGACAGCACTTTTTGAAAGACGAGAGCATTGCAGAACGCATTGCTAACGTGGTGCCTTTTGACGGGGTAGATAAGGTTTTGGAGATCGGTCCAGGAATGGGGGTGATGACTAAATATTTGTTGGACAATCCTGCGATTGAGACTTGGGTAGTTGAGATAGACGACGAGAGTGTTAGTTATCTAAAGGCACATTACAACACCTTAAGTGCGCGAATTTTGGAAGAAGATTTCCTGAGATGGAACCCTGCGAAAACCTTTGGTGGCGAAAAGTTCGCCTTGGTGGGGAACTTCCCATACAACATCAGTTCTCAGATTGTTTTCAAGGTGTTGGACCACATGGATCAGATTCCGCTTTTTGGAGGGATGTTCCAAAAGGAGGTAGCGCAGCGTTTGTGCTCGCCTCCGGGAAATAAGTCCTACGGTATTCTTTCAGTGCTCTGTCAAGCCTACTACGATTTGACCTATGATTTTACGGTGCCACCAGGTGTATTCAACCCTCCTCCAAAGGTAGATAGCGGGGTAATGCATATGGTGCGTAAGGCGGAAGATCCGAATATAGATTTCAAGCTGTTGAAGCGCGGTGTGAAGGCTGCTTTCGGGATGAGAAGAAAAACGCTGCGCAATGCCTTGAAAGTGCTTAACTTGCCTCAAGGTTTCGACCATCCCTACCTGAGTAAACGTGCGGAGCAATTGTCTCACACGGAATTTGTTGAACTACTAACTGCGATCGAAGATGGAAGAAATGAGCATTAGAGCGCGCGTAGTCAAGGCTTTAGCTGAGACGGACGAGGCTACATTTGCAGAGATCATTGAGGGTATTCACCCTGCCGATATGGCGGAGGTGTTAGAGACCTTTGTTGCAGAAGAACGTTCGGCATTCTTTGATAAAATCAATCCTGAATTGGCCGCTGATATCCTCGTTGAATTTGATGAGGAGGAGCGTGGCGAGCTGGTAGCAACCTATTCTGCAGAAGAGATTGCACAGGAATTGGTCGGGAATATGGATTCCGACGATGCTGCGGATATGCTTTCTGAGCTCTCTGATGATATGACCAAGGAGGTCTTGTCTCAGGTAGAAGATGTGGAGCAGGCCAAGAAAATTGCCCAGCTACTTACCCACGAAGAAGATACTGCCGGTGCTTTGATGGCGACGGAGCTTGTTGTCGTAAATGAAAGTTTGACGGCCATTCGTTGTGTTGCGGCAATGCGTTCACAAGCGGAAAATATCGATCGTGTACACGCAGTATATGTGGTGGACAACAATGATATTCTAGTCGGGACTCTTAGTTTGAAGAGTCTTTTGACTGCCCAGCGTACGGCGCCTATTTCGGAGTTGTACCGCCCTATAGAGCACACGGTGCTGAGTACCACGCCTGCAGAAGAAGTCGCTAATATGATGCAGAAGTACGATCTATTCGTGATGCCGGTAGTGAATGCTGCAGGGGAACTCTTAGGTCGGATTACCCTGGATGATGTGGTCGATTTCATTCGTGAAGAAGCCGAGCGCGATTACCAATTGGCTTCTGGTCTTACCGATGAGGTAGAAAGCGACGATAGTGTATATGAGGTTACGCGTGCACGTATTCCTTGGCTATTGATTGGTCTATTCGGTGGACTTATCGTTGCCCTAATCATTGGCAAAAACGAAGAGGATATTCAGCTTGTTCCAGCGTTGGCCTTTTTCATGCCACTTATTGCAGCGATGGCTGGAAACGTTGGGGTTCAATCTTCGGCGATTGTTGTACAAGCTTTGGCGAGCGACGGAAGGGAGAACAACATGATTCAGAAGTTGACCAAGGAATTGGCCGTAGGTCTGTTCAACGGTCTGATCTTATCGCTGGTGATGTATGGCGCAGGATTGCTCCTGGGTTACGACCAGCTCATCACCTTGACCGTGAGTATTTCGCTACTTACTGTTATCGTCTTTGCTTCACTCTTTGGAACCTTCATTCCATTGATGCTCGACAAGTTTAAGGTTGATGCAGCCTTGGCAACAGGGCCGTTTATCACGACAGCTAACGATGTGATTGGGCTGATCATCTATTTCCAGATTGGCCGATTGATTATAGGATACTAATGAAGGCGCTCCTTCTTGACGATACCCATCCATTTCTCGAGCAAGATTTGCAAGCGGGCGGTCTCACATTGGTGCGGGAGTATTCAGCCGCCTTGGAAGAATTAGCTGCTCACCATAGCGATGCTGAAGTTTTAATCATCCGCTCAAGGATGCGTGTTGATGCTCATTTTTTAAGCCAATTCCCTTCTTTGAAAGTCATCGGTCGCCTTGGCGCGGGGCTGGAGAATATAGACCTCGCTGAAGCAGAAAAGCGCGGTATATCGTGCCAGCGCGTTCCCGAAGGTAATGCGCGTGCAGTGGCGGAACACGCGTTGGGTATGTTGCTCAGTTTGCTGAACCATCTTCCGCGTGTTCACAGGGAGATTAAGGAAGGCAAGTGGTTGCGTGAACCCAACAAGGGCCGTGAATTACAGTCGCTTACTGTGGGTGTTATTGGGTATGGCGTAATGGGTAGTGAATTTGCTCAGTTGATCAGCGCTATGGGTGTGAAGGTGCTTGCTTACGATAAATACAAACAAGATTATACGCCCAAAGGCATCAGGGAGGCCAGCTTGGAAGAATTGCAAGCAGAGGCAGATGTGGTTAGCTTGCATTTGCCATTAACGGAGGAGACTCGGGGGTTAGCTGATGCCCAGTTTTTTGCTGGATTTAAGAAGCCAATTCACTTTATCAATACAGCCCGCGGGCCTATTTT
>JAAZVU010000049.1 GCA_018623275.1 Flavobacteriales bacterium | reverse complement strand
AAGCGTCGATGAGAATTGCCTTCTTTGCGTTTCTGGGTTTTCTTTCTTGTTCATCGCCAGAGGCTGAAATTCAGGCCGCCACACTTGAGGTTTCAGTGAGCGATTCAGCCCTGTACTATTTTGAGCGAATTGATAGTGGCGTGGCTACGAGTGAAGAATTGGAATTTGCTAAGAAGCATTTTATCAGTGAAGACAGCCTTGTGTTGAGTGATCCCAGGAGGTTGATGCAGGCTGGGCTAGTACTGATGAGTGGAGGAGAGGATTACTTGTACGGAGTGAACTACCTCATTACACTGACCAAAAAATACCCGCAACATGCGTTTGCACCTGAAGCGTTAATGCAATTGGCGTTGTTTTTTGAGAATAGATTTAACGATAAAGATCGCTCTAGAAATTATTTGAGAGCGCTGATGGATAGATATCCAAAACACGAACTCGCAGAGCAGGCAGAGGCCTTGCTATTATTGAGTTCAGATGAAGAATTGAATACAATACAAAACTGGTTAAATAAAGAATAAATGGATTTAAGAACTGTTCTTTCGGTTTCAGGAAAACCTGGTCTTTTTAAACTAATTGCGCACCAAAAAAGCGGCGTGGTGGTTGAGAGTTTGCTGGACGGCAAGCGTACGGCGATTTCAGCAAATGCCAATGTAAGTTCACTGGGAGATATCGCAATCTACACGTACGAGGAAGAGGTGCCTCTACGCGATGTATTCAAAGCTATGGCTGAGGTTACTGAAGGTAATGAAGCATTAAGTCACAAAAGTTCTAAGGATGATCTAGAAGATTTCTTCGGTGAAGTACTGCCAAAGTTTGATCAAGAACGTGTTTACGCTTCCGATATTAAGAAAGTGGTTCAGTGGTTCAACATTTTGGTGAAGAACGATTTGTTGAGCATCCTTGAGGAAGAGGTAAGCGAAGACGCCGAATAAAGATGAACACTCGCGAGGCCAAATTAGAAGCTTTCGGAAGGTTGCTGGATATTATGGATACACTCCGTGCGGAATGTCCATGGGATAAGAAGCAAACCTTAGAGAGCTTACGTCACTTGACTATTGAGGAGACCTATGAATTGGCAGATGCCATCGAAGAGAACGACCTGAATGAGATCAAGAAGGAATTGGGTGATCTCATGCTTCACATGGTGTTTTACTCAAAGATTGGCAGCGAGAAAGGAGCTTTTGATGTCGCGGATGTGTTGAATAGCGTCTGCGACAAACTCATTCACCGCCACCCTCATATTTATGGTGATGTTGAGGCCAAAACCGAAGAGGAGGTAAAAGCCAATTGGGAGGCGATCAAACTCAAGGAGAAAGGAACCAAAAGCGTCCTTCAAGGAGTGCCCAGAGGTCTTCCCGCATTGGTAAAAGCCATTCGTATTGGCGATAAGGCGCGAGGAGCAGGTTTTGATTGGGACAAGCCAGAGGATGTCTGGGGTAAAATCAAGGAAGAATTAGGTGAGTTTGAGGAAAGTCAAATAACTG
This sequence comes from Flavobacteriales bacterium, assembly GCA_018623275.1. Taxonomy (GTDB): domain Bacteria; phylum Bacteroidota; class Bacteroidia; order Flavobacteriales; family Schleiferiaceae; genus UBA10364. Next base: position 8,447 of record JAAZVU010000049.1, on the reverse strand, counting down.
GTAATCAAGAAGATATAGAAGGTGAGTTTGGTGATTTAATGTTTTCATTAATCAACTTTGCTCGATTGAGTGATATTGATCCAGAATTGGCTTTAGAGCGAACCAATAAAAAATTCATTTTCCGCTTCACTTATATGGAGCAAAAGGCTGCTGAGCAAGGCAAAGAGCTGGCTACCATGTCTTTAGATGAAATGGAAGTGCTTTGGAATGAAGCCAAACAGTTCTCTCGAGATTAATTGCATTTGAAATTACGGTTAAATTATAGGTAAAGTGTTTGGCTTGCTTTAGTGAATACTCTGAAATAGTGTATTTTACGAGTATGAAAACACTCTACCTAATTCGACACGCGAAAAGTTCGTGGGCCATCGACGGCATTGAGGATCGTGATCGCCCGCTCAAGGGACGCGGGATTCGTGACGCTCATTTGGTGAGCCAATACCTTCGAGACGAAACGATAAGCGCAGATTATTTTAGTATCTATAGCTCGCCGGCAACAAGAGCGCTGCATACTGCGTTGATTTTTGCAAAGAATCTTGGTGTGCCTGCAAGTAAGGTGGCCATTGATGATGATCTCTATCACAGCAGCGCTCATGAGATATTACAGGTGGTCAAAAAGACCTCTGATATCTGTGATGCAGCGATGTACTTCGTTCACAATCCAGGCATTACAGACTTTGTAAATGAACTGACCAATGCGAGCGTTCGCAATGTACCGACCACCGGTGTGATCTGTGTTCGTTTTGATTGTGAGCACTGGAGGGAAGTTGGTCCTGGGGCAGAATTGATTCAGTTTGAATACCCTAAAAGAATTAAAGAATAACATGGAGTATACCTACTTCAACAGAGATATCAGTTGGCTGCGCTTTAATGAACGAGTACTTCAAGAGGCGGAAGATTTAACCAACCCACTTATTGAAAGATTGCGTTTTTTAGGCATCCATTCCAACAACATGGATGAGTTTTTCCGTGTGCGTTATTCGTTCATTCGACGATTGCGTTTGAGTGAGGAGCAAGGTCTTGATGAGAACCTCGAGGGATATACTCCAGGGCAATTGTTATCTAAGCTTAGTGAAATTGTTGCCGATCAACAATTGCGTTCGCAAAAGATTTATGATGCCATCAAAACAGATCTAAAGAAGTACAACGTCGAGATAGTAGACGAACGTCAATTGACCGCAAAGCAGGAGACCTTTGTGAAGCAATTGTACCGGGATAAAGTAAGTCCAGCGTTGACGAATCTGATGATTAATCAGACCAAGGACTTCCCATATTTGCGTGACAAGAGCATTTATCTTGCGGTACGATTGACTAAAAAGGATAAGGAGCAATTTTCAATCATTGAGGTGCCGTATTCTATTTCTGGTCGATTCGTTCAATTGCCAAAATACGGCAAGCAGTTCGTTATGTATATGGACGATGTTTTAAGACACAATCTCGACAGCATTTTCCATACCGTAAAGCATGATTCTATTGAAGCGCATACTGTGAAGATCACTCGAGATGCGGAATTATCTCTTGATGACGATGTAAGTAAATCGTTTATGGAACAAATCCAGCGCGGCCTTCGAAACCGAAGAGAAGGGGATCTCGTGCGCTTTGTGTACGATAAAGAGATAGGTAAATCTACTTTGAAGGCACTTGTGGAAGGGCTAGAGGTCAGTGCTTTAGATACGCTCATTCCCGGTGGTCGTTACCACAACAAGAAGGATTTAATGCGATTCCCAAACATGGGTATCCGGGAACTGGAGTACGAGAAACTGCCTCAGATTGCACATCCGGCTCTAGATATAGATAGGAGCATATTCAAGGCTATTAAGAAACAGGACATCATGCTGTTCACGCCGTATCATGATTTCGGTCATGTTATACGCTTACTGCGAGAAGCTGCTATTGATGAAAAGGTGCGTGAAATCAAGGTTACTTTATACCGCCTAGCGGACGATAGCCAGATTATTTCAGCATTGATTAATGCTGCGAAAAACGGCAAGAAAGTGACGGTTTTTATTGAGCTTCAAGCCAGGTTTGATGAGGCGAACAACATCAAATGGACCAATAGACTTCGCTCGGAAGGCATCAAGGTGGTTAGTGGAGTTCAGGGGCTCAAGGTGCATTCAAAACTGACCCTGATTCGCAGGGATGAGGGCAAGGAAAAGTTGGTCGATTACTGTGTCATCGGTACTGGTAATTACCACGAGGGAACTGCGAAAGTCTACACGGATTATCACTTAATGACCAACGACAAGCGAATAGCTAAAGAGGCGCGTAAGGTGTTCCAGTTCATAGAGAGTCCGTACAAGCAGTACGCCTTCAAACATTTGCTAGTGAGTCCGAATACAACGCGGACCGGCCTGGAGGCGCTGATCGACAGGGAGATTGCCAATGCTCAGGCCGGAAAGAAGGCTGAGTTTTGGGTAAAGATCAACTCCATTTCGGACCATAGAATGATTAATAAGCTGTACGAGGCGAGTGATGCCGGTGTACAGGTTCGCATGGTGGTTCGCGGTATTTTCTGTTTAGATTTGGCGCACCCAAAAGCGAAAAATATTCAAGCTGTGAGTGTGGTAGGTAGGTTCTTAGAGCACACGCGAGCGTTTTGTTTCCACAACGACGGTCAGCCAGAATATTTTATATCCTCCGCCGATTGGATGGGCAGGAATTTGAACCGTAGGGTAGAGGTGACTGTGCCTATTTATGACGAAGCTATCCAGCGCCAATTACGCGATCACTTCGATATTCTTTGGAAAGACAATTCAAAATCTCGAAATTTCGATGCGCAGCAACAGAACAAATACCGCATGCTTCACGGGCCAAAGATTACGGCACAAGAGGAATTGCATAAGTATGTTAAACAGTTGCTGCTCAGAGGATAAGAGATGATTGTAACGAAGTTGGGAGCCATAGATATTGGCTCAAATTCGGTCCGCTGTTTGATTGTGAACGTGGTTTATAAAGACGGCTATACCCATTACAAAAAGGTGAGTATGATACGCTTGCCGGTGCGTTTGGGCCAAGATGTATTCAAATACGGAAAGATTAGGAAGGTAACCCGTGACCGATTCTTGGACGGGATGAAGGCTTATGAGCATTTGTTATCGGTGCACGGTGTTCAGGATTTTAGAGCTGTAGCGACTTCGGCTATGCGTGAGGCGAAGAACGGTCGAGCTATTGTAAGTCGAGTATTGCGCAAAACAGGCATTGAAATTGAGACCATTAGTGGCAAAGAGGAGGCGAGATTGGTTTTCTCGAGCAAGCTGTACGATACGATCAATGCCGATGTGAGCAATTTCGTTTACATCGATGTAGGTGGTGGATCCACGGAAATTTCCATTATTCAGGACAAGAAAGTCTTAAACTCCAAAAGCTTTAAGGTCGGTGGGGTTCGATTGATGAATGAATTGGTCGAGCAGAGTGAATGGGACAAGATGCAAAGGTGGTTGGAAAAGCATGCAGCACCTATTGAGAAAAAAGCGGCTATTGGCGCAGGCGGGAATATCAATAAGCTTCATAAGCTCAGCCAAAAGCCGGTTACCGAAGCCCTCAGCTATAATTACCTCGACGGTCAGCGAAAGTTTATCGAAGGGCTTGATGTGGAAAGTAGAATTACGGAAATGGGCTTAAACTTTGACCGTGCGGATGTCATCACCTTCGGTTTAGATATTTACCTCAAAGCGATGAAATGGTCGGGTTGTGAGCGCATTTATGTGCCTAAAATTGGGGTCAGCGACGGTTTGATTCGCGATTTATACCACAAGGAATTCCGGGAAAAGGTCGAACAATAGAATTGGTAATGAGTTAATAGAAAAGGTCAATCAAGAAAATTATTTCAGTAGGGATTGTCTATCTATTTTTGAAGTATAAAATTTAACAACATGGCAGTACAATTAGCAACAGATGCAGACTTCGCTCAAATTTTGAAAGACAACGATAGAGTTGTAGTGAAGTACTTCGCAGATTGGTGTGGCGCATGTAAAATGTTTGCCCCTAAATACAAAAGAGTAAGTAATGAAGAAGGCTACAGCGATGTGGTATTCTTGGAAGTAAATGCGGAACACAGCCCAGAGGCGCGTAAAGCTGCTGGTGTTGATAATCTGCCATTCTTGGCGTCGTTTAAAGGCGGTGCGTTGGCAGAAGGATCAGCTGCGAGTAAAGAAGATTACTTGCGCAAGCTGATCGACCTGACGGCGTAAGTACTTCGTAGCATTTAGAGCATGAAGCCTCCAGCGTAGCTGGGGGCTTTTTTTGTGGCCGTTCCAATGGAAAGTTTATAAAAAACGAAAGGGGCCCGCCAAGACCCCTTTCTACCTAAACCGCCATGAAAATCTGCTTTCGCAGAATGTTCCATATACTTTATAACCTAGACCCTACTACTAGGTTCACGCCAAGGTCAAAAAAAAGTATTCTTTTTTTGCGCGCGGCTTCTGGTGGAGCTGAGTCTTAGTGTTTACGGGGTATAAGGAGGTTTTTTTGAGATATAGATTTCTTCTATGAGTGCCGCGCGCGCGATAATCGGGCATTAAAAAACCCGTTTGCGCCGCAGGCGCAAACGGGTTCCTATTCGAACTCTGTTTGTTCTTAGTTCTTGCTCAAGTAATCAGCAACACCGTCGTGAGTTGCGTTCATACCCTCTTGGCCTGGAGTCCAGTTTGCAGGACATACCTCACCTTTTTCTTCGAAGTACTGAAGTGCGTCTACCATACGCATTGCCTCATCTACTGAACGACCCAATGGGAAGAAGTTCACCAACTGGTGCATTACTGTTCCTTCCTTGTCGATCAAGAATAGGCCACGGTAAGCGATCATTTCGCCAGTAGCGTTCAAGTTGCCTTCTTCGTCGTACGTCCACTCACCGTCTAGTACGTCGTAGTTGTGAGAAATAGTTTTGTTCGTATCAGCAACGATAGGGTAAGTAATACCTTGGATACCACCTTGGTCTTTGGTCATTTGCAACCAACCCCAGTGGCTCTGCTCAGTATCAGTACTTACAGCGATTAGCTCAACACCTTTCGCTTCGAATTCAGCCTTACGCGCTTGGAATGCGTGCAATTCTGTAGGACATACGAAAGTGAAGTCTTTAGGGTAGAAGAATAAGATTACGTATTTACCCGCGTAATCTGATAATTTGAAATCTTCAACGATTTCTTCACCGTTGATTACTGCTGCTGCAGTAAAATCTGGTGCTTTTTTGCCAACTAATACAGCCATTTGTGTAGTTATTTTTTTGTTTGAGTTTCAAAAGTACGATAGACACGCCCTAATCTCATAAAGAATTGGTTAGGTTTTATCTATGATGGGGATGGGAAAACCTATATCTCGGGCCTGCCTAGAAGAGAAGTAGGCTGAATACGATACCAACAGCAACTACGAGCATCTTCATGGCGTTGAACTGGTGATTTGCGGCACTTTCGAACAAGATGGTCGTACTTACATGAAGCAATAAACCTGTGGCTATTCCTAAGATTGATGAAAAGCTTGTGGGGTCCAATTCCAATCCGACACCCACCACATTTCCTAGCGGTGAACTCAATGCAAAGAGAACAATCCCTAGTAGCACCTGCCACACTTTGAGTCCTGCCGAACGAAGTGCTGTGGCAACGAGTAAGGCAATGGGCACCTTGTGCAAAGCAATAGACCACAACAATCCATTCGCGCTGTGATCGTGTCCGTGGTTGTGCATGATGTTGTCTAAGCCCAAAGGCATCCCCTCAATAAAGGCGTGAACGAAAAGGCCCACCAGTGGAAGCACGGGAATTTTACTCTCGTGGCTATGAAGATGACCGTGCTCTAATCCCTTGCTAATGAAGTCGAGTAATAATTGGATCCCAAACCCGAGCAATACCCAAAGGCCACCGTTTTTATTTACGAATACTTCCGGCAACAAATGAGTCATTAGGGTTCCAAACAAAAAGGCACCAGAGAATGCCAATGTGAGTTTAAAAAACGCACTGTTGGTATTGATGACATAGGATGCTACGCCACCAACTGTAACTGCCAAGAAGAGAACTACTGAGATCATGCTGTGGGTTTATGCGCTATAAATATCATTCGATCGCTATCGAGCTCATCGTAATCGCAAAGATCGTAACCACCTTTGATTTCAACGTCCTTTAGTCCTGCATTTTCGAGCATGGTCTGAAGCTCTTCGACACGAAAGGCGCGCACGCGCTCCTCAAAGAATTCAATGGTGCAATCGTGACTCACTTTGATACTTTTTACAATGACTCCATCCTCAATCTTTCGGTTGATGCTGTAGGTGGCCATTTCTGTATGTACCGTGTTTTCAGGAACTAGATGGGCTGCAATTTTTGCGCTATTCATGAAGTCCAATACCAACTTACCACCTGGTTTTAAGCACTCTGCCATGTGGTTTAGTGCCAATTGATGTAAGCCATCATCTTCAAAATATCCAAAGCTCGTAAAGAGATTCATCACCCAGTCAAAAGGTCCGAAAGGCAATCTTTCGAGCATGTTGCCAACCTCGAATTTCAAGGAGTCGTGTGAGAATTTGTTCGCATAAGAAATGCTCTCCGGACTAAGATCTACGCCCAAAGTTTCCAATCCCTGCTCCGACAATACCTTGGCATGACGGCCTCTGCCACAGGCCATGTCCATCGCGCTTTCTCCTTCCTCAACCCCTAGTTTTTTACATAATTCCACAATGAAATTACGTGCTTCATGCTCGTCGCGATGCTGGTAGAGATCGTGATAAAAGGTGGTGTTGAACCAAGTGGCGTACCAAGGAGTGGACATTAGGCTAAATAATCAATTACGAGCGGTTGAAACATCTTCACAATGGCCACCAAAATTACGGCAATTAATACTTTGCGTGTAATGGCATTAGCCTTCGGGTGCTGAACCACGTTTTTAGCGCCAAAGCGCGCGCCGGAAGCGGTTCCTACGGCTAGGGTGAGCCCGTAAAGCCAATCAATACTTCCGCTCAAGGCGAAGATGAAAAAAGAAGGAATGGTCATCAAAAATGCCGTGAACAGCTTCATGATATTTCCATCCTTCAATGCATATTTCGCCATGAGAACGCTAATAGAAAGAAAGAAAATACCAAAGCCCATCTGAATGAATCCGCCGTAGAGCCCCAGCCCGAAATAGGCGAGCCAAATCTTAGGCGTCTTCTTCTTTATCATACCGTCGGTCGGTATAAGCCATTTTTTTGGGTTGGATAACATGGTGATGAGCAAACCGATCATGATCGTGCCAATGCTTGCTCGCATTAATGTCTCTGGGATATCTACGGCTAAATTGGCTCCAATAATCGCCCCGATGATGATTGGAGGGATAATGAAGTAGCTCTGCCGGATCATGTACTTCACCCGCATGGTTTTCGGCAGGGAAGAGATGGCACTTGTCGTCTGAAATAGCGCCCCGACACGGTTGGTGGCATTTGCCGCATTTGCATCTAGCCCCACCCACATTAAAAGAGGCAAAGTAATGGCTGAGCCATTGCCCGCAACGACATTGATAAGTCCAGCACAGAAGCCGCCGACCACTAGGGCAATTAATTCGAGCCAATCCATCATGCGTCCAAAGTTAGCTTACATTTGTAGGATAAAACGCAAAAGGGTGCCGGAAAACAAAGATTACCGATTGGTGGTAAAAACCCTCTATGGGTTAGAGGAGATCTTGAGCAAGGAATTGCTCTCATTGGGAGGTCGAGAAATTAAGAAGCTCAACAGAGCAGTATCCGTGGTTGGTGACCTCGGGTATGTGTACAAAATCAATTTAGCATTACGTACAGGACTTCGCGTGCTTCTTCCGCTCGCTGAATTTGAGATGGAAGACGTGGAGCATTACTATGAGGAGCTCTTGGCCATCCCTTGGGAAGAGCATTTTGATGTGAATACCACCTTCGCCGTAGACGTGGTAGGTCGTAACGAGCTTTTGAACCACAGTAGTTTTGCTGGCTTGAAGGCTAAGGATGCCATCGTGGACCGATTCCGCGACAAAGTAGGCGACCGCCCAACCGTAGAACGTGGCACTCCAGAAGTACCTATACACATCCATATCTATAGGGATACCGTCCGCGTATACTTAGACGCCTCTGGAGATTCTTTGCACAAGCGCGGCTACCGCCTAGCTGCAGCGCATGCTCCACTGAATGAAGTCTTGGCTGCAGGTATCATCATGCACAGCAAATGGAACGGTGGAATGCCTGTTTTGGATCCAATGTGTGGGTCCGGTACATTCCTAGTAGAGGCAGCACTCATCGCACACAATATGCCGCCCAATATCTATCGTCAATACTTTGGTTTCCATTTTTGGAAGGGCTTTGATGAAGACCTTTATGAAAAGATCAAGGAGGGTTTGCTTGGACGAGCGAAGGAATACGACGGTAAAATCTTCGGTCGAGACATGGACGACTACGCGTTGGATGCCGCAGCAGATAATATTGAACGTTCCATGTTCGACGATGTTATTCGCCTAAAACGCGCAGATTT
>JAAZVU010000175.1 GCA_018623275.1 Flavobacteriales bacterium | reverse complement strand
TTTTCTTTTTCAGCAATGACAACACTTTCGTACTGCACTGGCTTGTTTTTTTCCAAACAGCTTTGAACTCCGTCTTTAAAAATGCTTACTAAGCTCTTGTGCACGGTATTCTCAATGGAATTATCCGGCATACCTTGTTGCATTTTGACAAGATCGCTGATATCACCAGCCATGAAGAGAATATTAAAGTTCTCATCTATTAACATGGCAGGTTTAGAAATCTTGTTCAATAAGATTTCGGAGTAGTGCATAAACAATCTTGAGCTCTCTCCGTATTGTGTAACCTTCATAGTAGACAGTTCTCCTTTTAGTTTTGTGGTGGATTTAAGAGATACAGCACGAGCTGCAACATCCTGCGGTTGATACGATTCATCATTCTTCAAGTAAAGAACTCTGTTTCGTGTATGTCGTTTTTTAAATATTCTGTTTTGCTCGTCTAGAGGATCGTACAAATGTCTCGCGGCACTTGCGATACTCTCTGTTCTTCCCAAAAGAAGGAATGAATTATCATCCAAGCCAAAATGGAATCGACTCAAAAGTGCCACCTGCTCTTCCTGCTGTAAGTAGATAAACAAGTTTCTACAGAGTACTAGATCCAAATGAATGAAAGGTGGATCCTTTAATAAATCATGTCTAGCAAATAGAATGTGATCGCGAAGTGATGGATCTAAAGACCACGTATCGTTTTCTAAATGAGTAAAGTATTTCTTTCTGAGTTTTTCTGGCAATTCCTCCAAAGCAGGACTACCATAAACTCCCCTATTAGCAATAGCAATCGCTTCACTATCTAGATCTGTTGCAAAAATTTTGAAGTCAAGGTCTACCTTTGCTTTTTCAGCGGCTTCTTTTAGCAAGATGGCTAAAGAATAAGCTTCATCGCCTGTAGATGTGGCTGCAGAAAAAATTCTTAACGGCTTTGTCTTTCCTCGTTCAATCAATTCTGGAACTACAGATTTCTCTAGGGCCTTCCATACTTTTTCATCACGAAAGAATCTCGTCACTCGAATCAAAAATCCTTGAGCAAGGTCTTTTACCTCATCGGGATCGTGTAAAATCTTCTCGTAATATTCTTTAATCCCTTTAATTCCTGACGAGTTAGTCAAGAAAATGTGCTTAATGATTTGACGGTGGATGGTGGATCTCTTGTATGAGAGGAAATTCATCCTCGTCAAGGACTTTATGTGTTCCAGGATTAAGTTCACATACCGTTCGAACTCTTGATCACCAAGATCAGTCACAGAATCTTTACGTTCCGTAGCAGAAGCTATTCTTACCAAGGATGAAGAGAACATGCGCTGCACGTGTTCACCTAGTTCTCTCAAGGGTAAGACAAAATCATGCACCCCTTGCTTCAAAGCAGCCTCAGGCATGCCGTTAAACTCGCTTTGCTCAGGATCCTGAATCATTACGATACCACCAAATTCCTTGATGGCCATAATTCCCTCCGACCCGTCAGTTCCAGTACCTGTGAGGATTACACCTGCAGCATGTGCGCCATAGGCGTGGGCAACCGAGGTAAAAAAAAGGTTGATTGGAAAATAGTAGTCGTAATCTGTTTTGTATCGGTCTACACTAACGAATTGACCGTCTTTAACACTAAGGTTAAACGTACCATTGTTCAAATAAATGGTGTTCGCTTTAATGGGACCTGGCTCAGCGAACTTCACCTTTACTTTAGTGTATCGTTCAATGAGCTGATCCATCAAAGAAATATGCTCATCACTTAAGTGTTGAATGATTACAACTGCTGTATCTGGCAATTCAGTCAGTTCAGAGATGAATCTTCGGATGGCCTGCAGACCACCGGCGGACGCACCTACGGCAATCATATTGGTTGGAGCCTGAATAGATTGTTGAACCTCTTGCTCCTCCGTTTTTTTTACTTCTTCTTTTTTCTTGGCCATCATTTAGGTATGAATGCAATAATTCACACTCTATCACAAAGTAAGAGAATTCTGCCAATGTATAGCTTATTGACGATGTCAATTATCACATTTCATTCGATTTTAAACTATAAAGAATAACCGCCAGTCGATTCGCCTCGAGCGTTTTTTTTAATTGGGCTTAGTTTGGACGTACACGTCGGGGTACTCCATTATACAGCGCATAATCATAAGCCTTTTGCTTGTATTGGTACAACTCTCTGTAATAGGAGTTTACCCACTCCTCGACGCTCATACCAGATTCCAAGGCTTCATGTAGTTCATTTGAACCGGCCAATTTTTTAAAGAACGCATTGAAAAATTCTGGCGCCTCCGCGGGAGCATTCTCTTTCCAGTATGCATAGGCATCAAATAAATGGGTCCACTCTATTTCCATTGGGGCAGTGCTTAGATCTTGGGACAATTGGACCCCACCACATTGCTTTCCTTCAAACTTGGGATACTTCGATCCGTGATCTGGCACAGGAGTGAATTTATGCTCGTACCCTTCCCCATCAAGCCAAGGTGCACCAAAACGGGTAAATGGTGCATCGGTGCCTCGTCCACAAGAAATGGGTGTGCCCTCGAAATAACACAAACTTGGGTAATGCCAGATGGCCTCTATGGAGCGCAGGTTAGGTGATGGAGGCACTTGGAACTCTTTGAAAATCTCACGATGAGAATACCCTTTGCAACGAATAACCTCTATACCGCCTTTCTTTTCGAAGGCGGTGCGCCACTGTTCATTCTCTGTCGCAGGCATCCAATGCTCACCATAGACCATGGAGGCATATTCTCCCATGGTTAA
>JAAZVU010000174.1 GCA_018623275.1 Flavobacteriales bacterium | reverse complement strand
TCTTTGAGCACCAACCGCACCTTCTTCATCTGTTTAGAAAGTAGCGATGTGATATCTTCAATAGCGGTAATTTTTCCATCTCGAATAATGGCCGCTCGATCGCACATTCGTTGAATTTCTGAAAGAATATGAGAGCTGAAGAAAATAGTCGTCCCTTTCTTGTTCAATTCCTCCAGCAATTCGAAGAACCTATTCTGCATCAAAGGATCCAGTCCACCAGTAGGCTCGTCTAAAATCAACACCTCCGGCTCGTGCAAAACCGCTTGAATAATGGCACATTTCTTCTTATTGCCATAACTGAGATCATCAATGGGTCTATCTAAGGCAAGTTCAAAATGGGCAGCCAACTCCTCGATACGTCCTTGGACCTCCTTTAGACCATAAAGTCCGGCATGATACTCCAAAAGCTCCCTCGAAGTCATCTCTGGATAAAAATCAACTTCTGAGGGTAAATACCCCACTTTTAAGCGCGCTTGAACACCCTGTGCCACCGTATCATATCCCAAAATAGAAGCTGAACCTTCTGTCGGATTCAATAACCCTAATAAGGTACGAATGGCTGTGGATTTACCCGCTCCATTAGGTCCTATAAATCCGAAAACTTCACCTTGGGCGACAGAAAAAGTTACCGCCTCAATTCCTCGATGCTTGCCGTAAAATTTCGACAAGCCATTAAACTCTATTGCAATCATGCGCTTCAGGTATGCCAATGAAGATACTATGAATTCGTTATTCAAAAAACCCCGGTGGAAACAATCCTAAAGTCTTCATGAGTTTTAATTATGTGTAAAATCGATTCCCTCATAAACAGAATGACAATCTCTTATGAGGGAAATTGATCAGTTTTTGTCAATTTGACTATCCCATAATACAACAGAGTGACCACAAGTGTCGAATAAAGAATTTATCGAAGAACATCTAGACTTGCTGTCTAAGAGCCCCTTCAAAGTACATCGTTTTGGAGGGAAGGCTCACCTCTGGTACATTACATTACCTAACGGAAGTACAAAAACATTTACTCACGAAGAGTATGAATACTTTCTCTCTTGCATGAACCAAAAGCTCCGCGGGTAAATAGTGGATCAATGATAAACTCGTGACCTCGCTCACGATATTCCTTTGGATTTCATCCTACCTTGAGAAGCTCGCTAAAGCGAGTATTGAATCACAAAACACGAAAAATATGCGTTATTCAAGCCTTTTAGGCCTTGCTGCATCTGCACTTATTTTTAGTTCGTGCCAAACAACGACTGAAGATGTTGCGCCAGTAAAAGTGACCATTCTACAAACTGCCGACATACACGGGCAGGTATACCCACACTCGGAATTGTTCTACGATAATGACGAAATCAGCTACAAAACGCTTGGGGGTCTGGCCAACATGAAAACCTTGTTCGATCAGGAGCGTGAAGCCAATCCGAACACCATCATCTTAGACGGTGGCGATCTCATCCAAGGAAGTGCTGTAGCAGCGCTTTCAGAAGGTGCCGCCTTCAGCTCCATCATCAAAGCGATGAATTACGACTTCCTCATTCCAGGAAACTGGGAGGTGGTGTACGGTAAAGAGCAAATGATGAAAGTCATGCAAGGCTACGAGACGCCTGTGATTACAGCCAATATGTACCACGAAGATGGCAAGGACCCAATCTTCCCACAGTACTACATTCAAGATGTGGGTAACACGCGTCTAGGCTTCCTGTCTTACAACGATCCTGAAGTTCCTATCCGCCAGAACCCCAGCTTTTCCGTAGGCCTTGATTTTGACCCAATTCTAGAAAATCTTGAAGCCCTCGTGACTGAAATGAAAGACGAGAAAGGAGTAGATATCCTCTTCCTAGTCACCCATATCGGTATCTCAAAGCAGTACGATCTCGCGAACAATCCTGCGTTGAGTAGAATCGACTATGTACTAGGGAACGACACCCACGAGCGCATTCGTGAACCGCTACAAGCCGGCCATGCTCGAGTGACAGAGCCGGGAGCCTTTGCCTCATTCGTAGGAAAAATGGTCTTGGAAGTGCAAAACGGCGAACTGCTTAGTGAGGAATATGAACTTATGGAAGTTGATCCTTCGAAGTACGAAGCAGATGCAGAAGTGGCCGCAGTGATTGAAGAAGCAGTGGCACCGTACAAAGAAGAGATCGACCAAGTATTGGGCTATACCAAAACACCTTTGTACCGCTACTTTGTCGTGGAAAACCCGATGGACAATTTCATCACTGATGCCTCTATGTGGAAAAACGATGTAGACATCGCATTGAGCAACGGATTCCGCTTTAGCCCACCTATCGTTCCTGGGGAAAACGGTGTCGCACCAATTACACGCGGTGACCTTTGGAAAATGCTGCCGGTAAATGAGAAAGTTAAAATTGGTAAGGCCAGTGGACAGCAGATCAAAGATTGGCTGGAAAAGGAATTGCACAATGTATTTGCAGAAAACCCGCAAGAACGCTTCGGCGGCTGGGTAGTTCGATTCTCAGGAATGGAACTCAAGTTCAACGCTAATGCACCAAAAGGCGAGCGCGTGAGCTCGATTGTAATTAAGGGTGAGCCGATGGAATTGGACAAGCTGTATAAAATGTCTGCTTGTCGCCGTGAAGGAGAGCCAATCAGCACGCTTTGTCGCATGAAAGGCACTGTTGAAACGGTGGTTATGGACTACACCATTCACGACCTTATCGAAGAATATCTTGCCGTACACGACACCATTGCTCCTGTTCGTGATGGACGTGCCGTGT
>JAAZVU010000173.1 GCA_018623275.1 Flavobacteriales bacterium | reverse complement strand
CGCATCCGAAGCATCTGTATCTACAGTAATCACCAATTCAACGCTATCAAAAATCCGAGGCATTTCCTCTCTTCGCGAAGCCACCGCTTCAGAGCTGTAACTGCGAATTTCGTGACGGCCTTTCTTCAAAATATGAATGATATCAATAGCACTACAACCTGCCAAGGAAATGAGCATCAACTGCATCGGGCGGAACCCACCGTCCTTGCCGCCAAACTCTTCTGCGGTATCTAATCGCAATTCATGATTGCCTGCTTTGGCCAACATGCCAAAACCGTCGTCTGTACGCTCTAAACTCACTTTCATAGGATGAAATAGTTGTGAGTATCTCGAGAAAGAAGAAAGTGTGGTACTTCTATCTGTATCTATTTCCGCTTGAAGCAAAAAGGAATTAGCACCTTCTCAACAGATTTGAGGGTTGCTAAGGTTTCACAGGGCCGTTCCCTCCACCTTTCTCGATACACTCTTGTTCTGTGACAAAGAAAAGGCAAAATTTTAGGATAGGCCACGGCAAAAGCAAGAAAAATCAAGGGGCTCGGAAAACACCCTATTTCTCAAAATTGCGTCTCAAAATGAGAATATTTCTCAATTAGAGAGAGCTGATTGACGCGTAAAAACCTGTTTTACAACGACTTGTGTTTTTGGCACACTATTCACCTATAAGTGGGCAACAAACATTTTTTGCCGTGAAAAAGACACTATTATTACTAAGCTCTCTCGCCATCTTGGCCACTTCTTGTCAAAAAGATGAGAGCATGATTTTATCCACTCCAATTGGTGCGGAAGGAAATCAAATGACCCTAGATCAACTCGACCCGGCAATGAGGCACACATTCAACCAACACGAAACGTGGTCAGGTACGATCACTGCAGAGGGTTATGAAGGCCCACTAGCAGGTATTCCACTCACTATTTACAATGGCGATATCATTGTAACGCAAGGTTGGACAAATGCCGAAGGTCAATGGAGCGTTCAGCTTAACCATACTCCTTCTATGGACCTAAAGGTGGTTTGTGAAGTGCCTACCCTACAAAGTACGACTCCCATCCTGGACAAAGACTTCAGTGTCGTAGTAAAGCCAGGGCAAAACCAAAGCGCTTTTGAGGCTCCACTAGAATACTCACAAAATAAAAGTGGCCAAACAAGTGTTTCATTCCGCGGCAGAAACAATTGGTACGACGATCGTAACTACAGCATGCAGCGTAGGAGATCATGGCAAAATCTGCCTCATATGGTAGACCCTGACACTTTGAGTGATGCCTTCTTGACCTTCATCGCGAATTCTGTTCCTGAGGAATATCCTGTAGGTGTCCACACGCCCGATTTCCTTGCAAAAGGAACCACCAGTTTGCACATTACAGATTCAGCTGATGTATGGATGACTTTTGTCGCCGAAGGTGCTGGATACAAAAACACTGTGGGGATATTCACTTACACTGAGAATACCGTACCTCAGAGCGCTTCCGATATAGATACCATCTGGACAGTATTTGAAAACTTCTCTCGCAATTACTCAGGCGGCGGATTGGTAGCTGGTGACAAGGTGTACATCGGATCTTATCCGGCAGGTACATACATTGGTTTTGCGCTTATCGCAAATGGATATGGTGGTCACGGCAGCAACTACCGCAACAACAATGTATATTACAGCATACCTGAGATCAATCCTGAAAGCAACCCTGATAAACTTCAGCATAATGTGTTGTTGTATGACGACAATACGGGTCGATTCGTAATTGGCTTTGAAGACCTTGTAAGAAGTTCTGGACAGAGTGATGAAGATTTTAACGATGCACTGTTCTTCTGTACCTCTAACCCAATTGAAGCTATCGACACCACAGGCGTTACTCCTATTGTAGAGGAATTAGTCGATTGTGATGGTGATGGCTTGCCTGATCATGCAGATATTGCACCTTGCGATGCGCGCTATGCAACTAAGAGCACTACGCAAGGGCGATTAATGTTCGAAGACTTATTCCCGTATAAAGGCGATTATGACTTTAACGATATTGTAGTCGACTACACTGCGGTCGCTTGGAACAGCAACGGCGGCATCACCGGAAAAATGGAATACACTTTCATGCTCAAAGCAGATGGAGGTACGCTAACCAATGGGTTTGGTTTTAGTATTGATGATTTAAGCGGTGCTGCTATTTCCAACGTTGTTTTCGGAGATGGTTCAGGAAGTATGGAAGAAGACGGTGATGCTACCTTCATTTTAACCAGTGATTGTTCGTTTGCAGGCCATGTGTATATGAACAATTCTACCACAACAGCGACCACCTCAAACTACCCTACCTATACGGTTTCTTTCGAGATCAACGGAGCTTCTGCCGGCGACGTTTTCTGGGGCGAAAAATTGAACCCAATGATATTCCAGAGCCTTGATAATGGCAAGCGCAATGAGATCCACCTTAAATTCAAGCAACCTACTTCAGAGGCTGATCTAACACTTATTGGTACAGGAGACGATGTGACGCTTTTGGAGGATGTTCTCTTCGAAGGTGATTGGACAAACGCTACCCCAGCAGAAAGATTCTGGGCGCAACTACTTCACAGTGGGGAAAGCACGACACTACCAGCTACAACAAATACCTACACAGATAGAGACGGATACCCTTGGGCGATGCATGTTGATATCAATGTCAAGCACCCTTATGAACAAGTGGATATTAACGATGCCTACCCTAATTTCTCAAACTGGGTAGAAAGCAACGGTGATCGAAATACGAATTGGTTCTTAAACGAAGTAACTGGAAAGGTGTTTGAGTAACGGCAAAACACTTTAATT
>JAAZVU010000172.1 GCA_018623275.1 Flavobacteriales bacterium | reverse complement strand
TTGAATTGTTGGGAAAATTGGATGCCATTGGCACGTACAGCGCTCTATGCACAAGGAGAAAACCTTCACGTAGCTGTTTGGCCGGGAGCAAAGAGGATTACTGAAGACATCACCCGTTTCGCAGCCAAGGAAGGACGTAGCTTCTTTGTTTCTGTAAGTGGTCTGATGCGCAAAAGCGATTACCCTGAAAACACCCCACATCTAAACGTATTGTTGGAAAACAACGATGAACTTATCGCGGATGGAGGAAGCTGTGTCGCGCACCCGGACGGCAGTTGGGTGCTCGAACCTCAATGCGGTGAAGAAGGACTCTACGAAGTTGATCTAAATATCAACGATGTATTTGCCGAGCGGCAGAACTTTGACCCTACGGGACATTACAGCAGGCCCGATGTGCTTAAAATGACCATCAATAAAGACCGTCAGCATACGCTTTAACTCATATTCTCATTTCTACGTATAAATTACCCTCGATCTTTTCGGGCTGATTAATTGTATTTCTTAGTTCCAATAAAGGAGAGAACTACAATGCATCATTCACCAAAAACCATAGTTCATCTCATTCGCCAAGGGAAAATTGGCGGAGGAGAAAGTCATGTACTTAGTCTAGTTTCAAGATTAGACCCCGCAAGATTTAGAAGTGTTGTGATCAGCTTTACTGATGGTCCTATGATTGATGCCTTGAATACTCTTGGTGTCAAAAATTATGTAGTTCCGACGACTACCCCATTTAATCCATTTGTGAAAAATAAAGTCACCAGCATTCTCCAAAAAGAAGAAGCTGACCTTGTGCATGCGCACGGTACACGTGCTGCCTCGAATGTTTTTCGTAGTGCGTCAGAGGTAAATATCCCGATGGTGTACACCGTTCACGGGTGGAGTTTTCACAAGGATCAGAGTAAGTTGCTTTTCATAGCAAGAAATACGAGTGAGCGCTTCTTGGTGTCTAAAGCAAATCACACAATATGCGTAAGCGAAGCGAACAAGGCTGAAGGATTATCACACTTCCCAATGGATCGCACTTCTGTTGTTCATAATGGGGTCGATTTTTCTCGCTTTAGACCTCAAAACAACGCAAGGGATAAAATCCGACTAGAATGTGGGATACCTGAGGGTTCCTTCTGTTTTGCCTATATCGTGCGGATGACGGTTCAAAAAGACCCATTGAATATGGTTCGTGCCGCTGCTATTGCCGCAGAAATGGATGCCAACATTCACTTCTTAATGGCAGGTGACGGGCCGCTATTGGAACCAGCGAAAAAACTTGCTCTAGAGTTAAATGTATACCACAGGATTTCATTCCCTGGATTTAGAACTGACGTCCCAGAGCTTCTAAGCGCATGCGAAGCATATGTGCTATCTTCCTTATGGGAAGGTCTACCTATTGGAATTATCGAAGCCATGGGCATGGAAAAACCTTGTGTAGTTTCAGATATTGACGCCAACTCTGAACTCATTGAAGACGGTAAGCACGGCTATCTTGTGCCGATGCAAAACGCTGAAGCACTCGCAGAGGGTCTGCTGAAACTAAGTAGCGATCCAAAGAATAGCGCGGCCTTAGGGAAAGCAGCGTCGATCAAAGCCCGTAAAATGTTTGACTTAGGTCTTATGACCAAAAGAGTTGAAAGGGTATACGCAGATTTACTCGGCATCCCCGTTTCGTCTGATCCAGTGCCACACGAACCAAGCGAGCGCCGCGTTGAATAGGTAGAAGCAATACTTCAAAATGTAGGCAATGTTCCCAAAGAGAATGTTCTGATAAAGCTTTAGCACATTGTAAATCTGCCAAGAAGCCCAGGTATCCGCATACATACGTGGTGTGTTCAAAATACCGCTGTACGTAATGCCTGTAATCGCTGAAGTCACTAGAAATTTTGACATCTTATCTCCAATCGGTTCAGATAAAAAGTCTGTGAATCCTATATAATTCAAGCCTACGGCAAGTATCAAGGCTATGCCGATGTTAAAGAAGAAGATGCTATCTATTTTTCGTGGAATTCGATTCGGACGGCGCTTCCAGTAGAGGTAACTTACCCCAGCACCTAAAAATGAAATTGGATAAGTAAGAATTGCCGCTTCATTTCCCAAATAATAATCAACCACTGCACTATTTACCGCCGTTAATAACCCTATGAGATTACCAATATTATTGCGCTTGGTCACCAATCGAGTAACCATCATGCTTACCCCTGCCCCTATGGTAGAAAACCAACCTATGGGTAAGCCATTCACCACAGTATTATGAAAGCCAAGTGCAATACTTACTCCAATAACCAAGGCCACTCCTAGAACGTCTAAAAACGTACTTTCTAGAAAGTTTTTAAGTCTTTGAGCTCTCGTTGCTTTCATCGGGATAAATGTAATTCTTCGTAGTAATTTCACACAACTAAAAAGCTGCTAAATGAATACCCATTCCTCCACATTGGTAAATGAATGCATTTCCTTCGTAAAAACCACCTTAGTGGGTGCTGAAGGCGGTCACGATTGGTTCCACATAGAGCGCGTATGGAAAAACGCCAAATTGATTGCTTCTAAAGAGCAATGTGATCTTGAGGTCGTCGAGCTTGCTGCTTTATTGCATGACATTGCAGATTCTAAATTTCATAATGGTGATGAAGAAATCGGACCGCGAAAGGCACGAGAGTATTTAGAGGCTCAAAATATAGGTGCCGATAAGGTTGCTCATGTGATAGCTATCATTGAAAATGTGAGCTTTAAAGGCGGCCATAATAAAAAAACTCACCAGAGTATTGAGCTGGATATTGTTCAAGATGCCGACCGCCTTGATGCTATAGGAGCTATAGGCATTGCCCGCACTTTTAATTATGGAGGGTTCAAAAACAGAGCGTTGTACGATCCTGAAATCGAGCCAAATTTGAACATGA
>JAAZVU010000048.1 GCA_018623275.1 Flavobacteriales bacterium | reverse complement strand
CTATCCTCAGCAGTTTTAACCGCAGGGTTCCATTTAATGAGTGACCCTTTTTCGTCGTATTGACTATCGTCAAACCACAAGTGGTGCACACAAACCTCAGAAGTAATGCGCTTCTGCTCAAGAGGAATTTTATTGGTAAACAATTCCGTCTCCTTAGCAGTAGAAATGTGGAAGACGTGAAGTCTAGAGTTGTATTTTTTTGCCAATTCCACCGCCGTACTTGAGCTCAAATAACAAGCCTCCTCACTGCGGATGACCGGGTGCATAGCCATTGGGATATCCTCACCGTACTGCGCCTTTGCCTTTTCAAGGTTAGTGCGAATGGTCTGCTCATCCTCACAATGGGTAATAAGCTGATGATCCAATTGGAAAATGCCCTCCAAGGTTTTTTGTTGATCAACCAACATATTTCCAGTAGATGAGCCCATGAAAATCTTGATCGCCGCAACATCGCGTTTACTGACTTTCTTGAGCTCTTCAAGATTGTCATTAGAAGCGCCCATGTTGAAGCTGTAATTCGCCAAACTCACCTGCGCTGCACGCTGGTATTTCTTTTCCAATTCCTCTACCGTAGTTGCCGCAGGCTTTGTGTTCGGTTGCTCCATAAAGCTGGTAATTCCACCAGCAACGGCAGCACGACTCTCCGAATAAATATCGCCTTTGTGCGTAAGACCTGGCTCGCGGAAGTGTACCTGATCATCGATCACACCAGGAATCAAGTATTTGCCTTCTGCATCAATGACATGGACATTAGCAGATTTAGGACCAATACTGGTATCAATTTTAGCTATTCTACCATCCTCAATTAATAGGTCACCTTCGAAAACCTCACCCTCATTCACAATGCGGGCATTTTTAATCAAGTAAGACTTGCTCATAATTCAATATTAGGGGGTTAAGCCTTTGAGAAAAGACTTCTAAGTTTCAATTTTATGACGCCAAAAATGGCTTCTTTAATAATGCCGCTAGACATTTTGCTTTCTCCTTCCGTTCGATCGGTAAAGATAACGGGTACCTCCACTACCTCGATGCCTTTACGCCATGCAGTGAACTTCATTTCTATTTGAAAGGCATATCCAACGAATTGGATTTTATTAAAGTTTATCGCCTCCAAGGTAGAGCGTTTATAACATTTGAATCCTGCAGTTGCGTCCTGGATAGGCATTCCAGTGATGAAGCGAACATATACACTGGCGAAGTAGCTCAACAGCACTCTACTCATGGGCCAATTCACCACATTTACACCAGTTACATATCTTGAACCCACTGCCAATCCGGCACCGCCAACACAAGCATCTTCAAGGCGTGGCAAATCTGTTGGATTATGTGAAAAATCACAGTCCATCTCAAAGATGTACTCGTAATCACGGGCCAGCGCCCATTTAAATCCGTGAATATATGCGGTACCCAGTCCTAACTTTCCCGTACGCTCCTCTAGGTGGATTCGACCGTCATACATAGCCATTTTTTCGCGCACTTTATCTGCAGTGCCGTCAGGAGATCCATCATCTACAATAAGCACGTCAAAGGGACGTTCAAGATGCATGACCGTTTCCAACATCTTTTCGATGTTTTCTATCTCATTGTATGTTGGAATAATTACAAGGCTTCTTGGCATGGGACAAATGTAGCAAAGAAACCACTAGATTAGAGGTATGAAATGGGACGTATATACAGGCAAGACATGGTGGAAGGCTGCCCTCATCGCCTTTGGCGTAGTCATTGGAATAGTCAGTCTGTTCTACACTGAAACTTTCCTCAAGGAATTACGCGCAGAGGAAGAGCGCAAGATTGTACTCTGGGCGAAAGCTGTGGAAGCAGTGTTCCTCTCTGAAGACGACAGCAACCTTGCGTTCTATTCGCAAATCATTCAGGACAATAAGACCATCCCAGTTATTCTTGTTAATGACGAGGGAGAAATCATTGCGCATCGAAATCTAGACGTACCTGAATCGAACCCAGATCGCTACCTAAATAGGAAACTCGAGGAATTTAAGGAGAGCGGACAGGTTTTGGAAAACCCATATCTAGATGGAAAGACCAACTACCTCTATTACAAGGGTTCTTCACTCCTGACCAAACTACGCATCTACCCTTTGCTCCTTCTAGGCGTTATTTCGATTTACATGCTCATCAGTTATATGGCATTTTCAAATGCACGAAGAAGTGAGCAGAACAAAGTCTGGACGGGTATGGCAAAAGAGACTGCCCACCAGATAGGAACACCACTTAGCGCTTTGCTCGGCTGGATCGCTTACCTGAAAGAACAATATCCCAATGAAGTCGCCTTTGGGGAAATGGAGCGCGATGTCGATCGTCTCACCGCTATAACGGAACGCTTCAGTAAAATTGGATCGCAACCAGAACTCACTCACACAGAACTTAGTGATACTATTGAGAATAGCCTCGACTACTTAGTGAATCGCATGGGTAAAAATGTGGATTTCAGCTCCGACATCGAGAAAGACCTTCACGCTCAGCACAATCCTCAACTCATCTCGTGGGTACTTGAGAACCTCATCACCAATGCCACCGACGCCTTAGAAGGTAAAGGCCAAATTCACGTTGAAGCCAAACGTGTAGGCACTGACATTTCCATATTTGTAAAAGATACTGGAAAGGGTATTCCAGCAAATATCCAACGCACCATTTTCCAACCAGGATACAGCACTAAAAGTCGCGGCTGGGGATTGGGATTAAGTCTCGCAAAACGGATTGTCAAGGAATACCACAATGGCACAATTACTTTAGCAGAAAGTCAGCTAAATCAAGGCTCAACGTTTAAAATTGTTCTACCTTCTATTCTATAATGAATAGCAGCATCTACCTACATATCCCCTACTGCAAGCAGGCTTGCACCTATTGCGATTTTCATTTTTCTACCAATCTCAATACCAAAGAAAAGGTCATTGAAAAAATGGAGCAAGAGCTTCTTCAGCGCAGTATTTGCTATCCATGGAACAGCTCGGAGGTGAAAAGCATCTATTTTGGAGGCGGCACCCCAAGTTTATTAGATATTAAGCAAATTCAAGAGTTCATCTATCTCATCTACCAACACTTTAGAATGGTGGATCACAGTGTGGAGATTACCCTTGAAGCAAACCCGGACGATATCACACCTGAGAAACTAGAAGCATGGCACCAAGCAGGAATTAATAGACTTAGCGTAGGTATACAGAGTTTCAACAATGAGGAATTAAAAGTGAGTAATAGGGCACATACCGCCGAAGAGTCCTTTCAAGTCTTAAAATGGATCAATGAAAGCCCCTTCGAGAATTATTCAGTTGATCTTATGTATGGAATGCCAGGCTCTACGGTGCAATCTTGGTACGAAACCCTTACAGCAGTGGCTAAATTTAACCCACCCCACTTAAGCTGTTATAACCTTACGGTTGAAGAAAACACCGTCTTAGACCATCAGATAACAAAGGGCACCGTTAAACTCCCAGGCGAGGAAGAAATCCTATCTCAATATTCTTACCTAAGAAAGTGGGCGCAAGAGCACGGGTATGAACATTATGAGCTTTCAAATTTCTCTAAATCAGGTTATCGAAGTACTCACAACCAGCATTATTGGTCTTATGAACCCTACTTAGGAATAGGTCCTGGAGCCCATTCCTTTGACGGTAAAAAAAGGTTTTGGAACGTTAGTAATAACAATCTATACCTACAAGGCGCGCAGGTTTCAGAGGAGACCTTGTCCATAAGTGAGCAAATTAACGAACGCATCATGGTTCGACTAAGGACCGCTCAAGGCTTTAGGTTTGATAAAGATCTTCCAGAAGGACATATTAACACGGAGGTAAGAGATGAGCTCCTTGTAAGTACCGAGGCAGGCTTTAAAAAAGGGGTTATTTATCCAATGCCTGATGGATTCCGTATTTTACCTGAGAATTGGATGACCAGCGATGATATCATCGCAAGTTTAATGATTGAGCATCACGATGAAGATTAAAGTAGAAGTAGCGGCGAAAGTCTACACCGTAGATTTAAATGCTCCATTTGCAGATTTAAGCATGGCGGTATCTGATGTGGCACGTGCCTGGTATATTGACGCACCCGCCTTCAACCCGGTAATTTTAGGCGATTGGAAAGGATCGGTCGAAATGGGAGGGGCAGTTAATTTTTACTCTATCGATTTCAATCCCCATGCGCACGGTACACATACTGAAACTGCCGGTCACATCACAAAGGAGCGACATTCCGTCAACAAATATTTCAATCAGCCGTTCTCCCTTGCTTTAGTGCTCTATCCTCTAGTGGAAAACGGAATGGTGAGCATGAAAAATTTTGCTGCGGCATGGGAAGAGGCTAGAGAGGCCGGCGGAACTAAAGGAGTTGAATCGGTGATTTTAAAAACCGATTGTGGCAATGCGAACCTCACTAGAAATTACAGCAGTAGTAATTGGCCCTTTCTCGAAGCAGAAATAGGCGCTTTTTTACGTGATGCCAGTGTTAATCACTTAATCATCGACCAGCCTAGTGTTGACAAAGAAGAAGATGGTGGAGCCCTAGCGTGTCATAAGAGCTTTTGGGGACCAACACCTGAGCAAAGCTTGCATAGAACCATCACAGAATTGGCACATATTCCAGACCACGTTAGTCCTGGAAACTACCTATTAAACCTACAGGTTGCCCCCATTGACAATGATGCAGCCCCTTCACGTCCCCTACTTTATGAACTTTCACGATAGCTTGGATCAAATAAAAAGTGCCTTACAGCACTTCGATACCATTAATCAAAAAATTAGCACGAAAACTATAGGCTGGCACATCCATCACTTGTGTCTTACCAATAGCATAGTAATCAAATCGATGCTTAAAAGTGACCCCGCTAAATTTGAATTGGTCGATAATCCTGTTAGAGAAAACGTAATGGGTCGAAAAACCATAATGCGAGGAAGGGTCCAGGCTCCAGATCCACTCAATCCACCCGACGATGGAGACCGCGTTATCATTGCAGAAGCTTTCGCTACGATGAATGAACTCCTTGAAACGTGGGAGCACCTTGATGATAACTCCTACTTCACCCATCCACATATGGGCAAGCTCAACAAGGAGCTAGCACTCAAATTCATGACCATACACAACATGCATCACCTCAAGATTATTGAGGAAATCTTAGCTGCCTAAGCGTTTCTTGTGCGCGCATCCACTGCCGCAAGAGTTGCCATGTTGACAATCTCACGAACTGAGGCACCTAACTGAAGTACGTGTGCACTTTTCTGAGTTCCGATCAACATAGGACCAATGGCCTCTGCAGCTCCAAAACTCTGAAGCATTTTGTAGGTAATGTTGCCAGCTGCCAAATTCGGGAAGATGAATACATTCGCTCTATGGCCTACTAAATCTGAGAATGGGAAGCTTTCCTCCAATAACTCTGGATTCAATGCGAAGTTAGCCTGAATTTCACCGTCAACAATGAGTTCCGGATGGTCTTGACGCAAGATCTTACTGGCCTTAGCCATCTTACGCGCATCTGGTCCATTGCTCGAGCCAAAGTTTGAATAGCTCAATAATGCCACCTTAGGCTCAATATTGGTACGGCGCACTGTATCCGCCACATTCAATACCATTTGTATGATTTCCTCTACCGTTGGGTCAAGATTAATCGTGGTATCAGCAAAGAACATTGGACCGCGCTTGGTAAGCAGCGTGTACATACCCGCCGCTTTTCTCAATCCTGGTTCGGTACCAATAATTCTTAGAATTGGACGCAGGGCTGTTGGGTACTTCACGGTCAAACCGCTGATCAAAGCATCTACGCGACCTTCCTTGAGCATCATGTTTCCGAAATACTCTCGTGATTTAATTTTACTGCGGCACTCTGCCAAAGTCCAACCACGACGCATGCGCATTTCATAGAGTTTTTGAGCATATTCTTCGCGGCCCTCAGCATCTGCCATGACATCAATGATTTCTGCACCACTAAGCTCTAATTGATACTCTTCAATCAGGTTTTCAATCTTAGCTTTTGGACCTAAGAGGACAGGCTTCGCAGTACCACCGTTAATCAAAATCTCAGCAGCCTTGAGAATGCGGTATTGATCTCCTTCAGTGAAGACGATACGTTGTGGCTTTTGAGAAGCGTTTTCATTCAACAAGCGAATGAACTTATCATCACGCCCCAATCGATCACTTAGTACTCTATTGTAACCCTCCCAGTCGGTAATAGGAGCATTAGCCACACCGCTGTCCATAGCAGCTTTTGCAACCGCAGGTGCTACAGTGGTAATCAACCTCGGATCGAATGGTTTTGGGATAATATAAGTAGGCCCAAAAGTCAGGTTACTTTCTCCATAGGCAAGGTTTACCAACTCAGGAACAGGCTCCTTCGTAAGCGCTGCAATCGCTCTTACAGCAGCCAATTTCATTTCCTCATTAATAGTGGTCGCACGTACATCTAATGCCCCACGGAAAATGAATGGGAACCCAAGCACGTTGTTTACCTGGTTCGGGTTATCACTGCGGCCCGTTGCCATTATAATATCTTCACGAGCAGCCATAGCATCCTTGTAAGCAATCTCTGGATCCGGATTCGCCAATGCAAATACGATAGGGTTTGCAGCCATGGTCTTCACCATGTCTTTACTCACTATACCTCCTTTAGACAAGCCGACAAATACATCCGCATTCGCAATTACCGATGCTAGATCTGCCGGAGCATGGTCTTTTGCAAAGATCTCCTTCTCTGGAGTCAAACTTTCTCTTGATGTAGTAATCAATCCCTTTGAATCGCACATATACAGATTCTCAGGAAGCACCCCTAAACTCAAGTATAGCTTCGCACACGAAATGGCCGATGCACCCGCACCATTGAAGACCACTTTGATAGTTGCAATGTCTTTTCCCGAAATCTCCAACGCATTCAGCAAAGCAGCCGCCGTAATAATGGCAGTACCGTGCTGATCATCGTGCATGATTGGAATGTTCAACTCTTCTTTCAGACGCTTCTCGATATAAAAACAATCAGGTGCCTTAATGTCCTCAAGGTTGATTCCGCCAAAAGTCGGCGCAACCGCTTTTACTGTATCTATGAACTTATCTGGATCAGCAGCGTCCAATTCTAGATCAAACACATCAATATCCGCGAAGATCTTAAACAATACACCTTTACCCTCCATCACAGGCTTAGACGCCTCAGGACCAATATCTCCAAGACCCAATACCGCAGTACCGTTTGAAATAACCGCCACCAAATTTCCTTTGGCAGTGTATTTATATACATCCTCTGGATTCGCAGCAATCTCTTTACATGGCTCTGCAACACCCGGTGAATAGGCAATACTCAAATCTCTTTGAGAATTCGAAGGCTTCGTTGGAATAACCTCAATTTTACCTGGCTTAGGCTGCTGGTGATATTTTAATGTATCCGCTTTGCGTATAGGTCTTTGACTCATGTCGTAATAGGCTTAGTACAAAAAGGTATTAAATGGGAACCTTGATGCATGTATTTCTGAGGCAACACGATAAACAGTGCGCCTTAATTCGTCAATATTATTTCTGTCTTGAGCTGAAATGAACACAGCGCGCTCGCCAATCTTATTCATCCAACTTCTTTTCCAATGGTCAAGATCGTAATTTCTAGGTGTCAATTCTAAATCGAACTCATCCGCCTCCTCATAAGTAAAGGCATCGATTTTATTGAAGACCATAATGGTCGGCTTATCCTGGCTTTCAATCTCCTGTAAAATTCCATTCACACTATCGATGTGCTCCATGAAATTAGGGTGCGAGATGTCTACAACGTGCATCAACACATCTGCTTCTCTTACCTCGTCCAGAGTACTCTTGAAACTCTCTACCAATTGGGTCGGCAACTTTCGAATAAACCCAACAGTGTCCGTCAAGAGCAACGGCAGATTGTCAATGTTGATCTTACGCACCGTAGTATCCAATGTCGCAAAAAGCTTATTCTCTGCCAAGACATCCGTTTTACACAGCAAATTCAACAAAGTACTCTTACCCACATTTGTATACCCAACAAGGGCTACACGAGTAAGCTTACCTCTATTACTGCGCTGAGTACTCATCTGCACATCAATCTTCTGCAACTTCTTTTTAAGCTGAGAGATTTTCTGCTGAATAATTCGCCTATCCGTTTCAATCTGCGTCTCCCCTGGACCGCGCATACCAATACCTCCTTTCTGCCTTTCCAGGTGGGTCCACATACGGGTTAATCGAGGAAGTAAATATTGGTATTGGGCCAATTCTACTTGCGTACGCGCATAGCTGGTCTGTGCCCTTGCAGCAAAAATGTCCAAGATGAGATTGGTTCGGTCCATGACTTTCACCTCCATCATCGCTTCAATGTTCTTTAGCTGCGATGGGGTCAATTCATCATCAAAAACCACCATATCAATATTCTCGGCTTTTACATATCCGAGAATTTCTTCCATCTTCCCTGTTCCCAAGAAGGTTTTAGAATTCGGCTGAGACAATTTCTGGGTGAACATATGCACCGTATCCGCCCCTGCAGTATCTGCGAGAAAACGCAATTCCTCCAAATATTCAAGCGCCTTCTCTTCGTCCTGCTGCTTATTGACAATAGCAACAAGAACGCAGCGCTCCCTTCCGGAAGATCGTTTCTTCTTGAGTTCTAACATTTAGACATTGTAATTATGCGCCCTGTAGGAAAGCTTCCCATGGGAATCTCAATGCAATTAATGCCAGTCCAATTCCGAACCAAACCACAACCGACTTTGCCTTATCCTTTCCAGATTCTGCGCGCTTGCTTTTTGCATTACCCACGGTAATCAAAACTGCTCCAATCAACATTGTCGTTGGATGCTCTACGTATTTAAAACGAAGTGCTGCATCCCCCATCAACATCCCCATGTCCGAGAACATATCCATGTTGAAACCAAAGAGCATAATTAAACCAACAGTCACTTGAATGTGGGTTAGTATCAATGTGATTTTATTCTGACGTTGAAGGCTCGCATTGAATTCACGATCTGATTTCCAAACCAAAAAATTCTGAACCAAAACCACCAACATAAGAAGCAACCATAAAAATGGCATCCAGTGGTGCAAGTGTAGTAATCCTGTGTACATCTATTTGTATTTTGAGCAAAGTTACAAACGCTACATCAAGTATACGTATATGAAGAAGATCATCCTCGCAATTATCGCAATTGTTTTAATCGCAGTACTCCCTGTATTAAAACTCCAAAGCATACAAGAGAAATACCTCCCTTCAGAATCTACCACTTCGTACGAATTGCGTAATGAAGCCACTGAAATATTTGCCAAAGGGTTGAGCTACAAAACCATCAGCCAAGTACCTAGAATGATTGACAGTGCAGCTTTCGAAGGACTCTTTGAACATCTTCAAACCTCCTTCCCTACGGTATATGAAAAACTCCAAATAGACACAGTAAGCACGCATACCCTTTGGATGAAGCTCGGTGGCTCATCAACCAACGCAGAGAACATGCTCTTCATCTCTCACCTAGATGTGGTACCGGTAGACCCAAAGACCATGAAAGACTGGGAAGCCGAACCTTTCGCAGGAGAAATCGTAGACGACTACGTATATGGTCGTGGTGCCCTAGACGACAAAGCCTCGGCTTTCGGCATCTTAGAATCTCTCGAAACTTTACTTTCCAATGATTGGCAACCTTCGCACAACTTCTATTTCTGCTTTGGACAAGACGAAGAAATTGGGGGTCGCAACGGCGCCGGCGTGGCTGCAGCGATGTGCCGAGAAAAAGGCATCACCTTCCGCACCATTTTTGACGAAGCAGGAACTATCTCCGTGGGATCTGTGCCTGGTCTCGAAAATACTCCAGTAGCGTTAATTGGAGTTGCTGAAAAAGGGTACATCAGCGTGGAAGTTAACTTTGAACAGCCTGGCGGACACAGCAGTATGCCCGATACAGAGAATGCCATACTGAGTGCATCCGCATTCATCACCTCGCTAAACGAAGAACCTATCTTCAGCCCTGAATTTACAGAACCATTACAAGGGTTCATGACACACCTTGCTCCTGAAATGTCTTTTGGATTAAAGTGGGCCTTTGGCTTGCGTCCATTGACTAATTCTCTCATATTGAGTAACTATCAAGGTTCATCAACAGGTCGCGCTCTCACAACAAACACAGCCGTTGCAACCATGGTCGGGGCAGGAATAAAAGACAATGTAGTCCCTTCGTCCTCACGCGTTGTTTGTAACACCAGAATCTTACCTGGCTACTCTATTGAGGATATTGTTCAGGCATACAGTAAACGCGCTTCTCAATACGGAGGAACCGTTAGTTGGTACAACGATTATGGTTCTGGTCCTACACCTACATCTTCCTACGAAGGAAAAGACTTCATAAACCTAGGTCAAAGTATTCGCGCAACATTCCCTGAGGCATTAATAAGCCCTTATCTAACCCTTGGAGGAACAGATTCTAAAAACTTTGAGGGACTATCTGATCAAACCTATCGCTTCCTTCCTATTGCACTAACACCTGAAGACTTGCCGCGTATTCACGGAATTAATGAAAGAATACATGTAGAAGCCTACCGCGATTTATGTCGATTCTACCTCGACCTCTTCCAGCGCATTTAATTATTGCTACACTTCATCAAAGGGACCGCTTCGGCGGTCTTTTT
>JAAZVU010000171.1 GCA_018623275.1 Flavobacteriales bacterium | reverse complement strand
TCATCGTAGAGAACGAGAAAACTGCTCGTGCCTTCATAAAGCGATTATTGCCACAGAAGCAACAAAGCGAAATTCAGATGGAGATTCTCGATAAACACACAGATCCATTAGATCTGCCTCTCTTCCTTCGTCCAGTTGAGAAAGGATTAAATGTTGGAATAATTTCCGAAGCAGGAGTGCCTTGTGTTGCTGATCCAGGAGCCGAAATTGTAAGCATTGCTCACAGAAAAGGACTGCAAGTCAAACCGCTAGTTGGCCCCTCCTCTATACTCCTAGCGCTAATGGGCAGCGGCTTCAACGGGCAGCAGTTCACATTTAGAGGGTATCTACCTTTTGATGCTGGTATTCGCAAAAGGGTGTTTCAAGCAATGAATAAAGATTTGAAAGACGGTATTACGCAGATTTTCATGGAGACACCTTACAGGAACAATAAGCTCGTTGAAGAATTGTTGAAGGTTTTGCATCCCGAAACTAAACTGTGTATAGCCTGTGATATTACTCTTGAAAATGAGTACATTCAAACCAAGACAATCGCAGATTGGGCAAGGAATTTGCCTGATTTACACAAAAGACCAACCATTTTCCTCCTAGACTAAATGACCGATTGGGATCCAAAAGACAAAGAGCTCATAGACATCGCTTTCAAAGACCTGTTGAATAGTATTGAATACAAGACAGATAAGGACGATGTTGACTTAATTCAAAGAGCGTTTCGTTTAGCGAATGATGCGCACAATGGCATTCGTCGTAAAACTGGTGAGCCATATATCACTCATCCTATTGAGGTTGCTCAGATTGTAGCAACGGAAATTGGTTTGGGGCCAACGAGTATCGCGACTGCCTTGATGCACGATGTAGTTGAGGACAGCGATTATACCCTCGAGGATATAGAAAGCATGTTTGGTAAAAGCATTGCTAAGCTTATTGACGGTCTAACCAAGATTAGCGGTGTGACAACCGTTGATAATAACATGCAGTTAGAGAATTACCGCAAGATGCTCCTCACCATAAGTGACGATGTTCGCGTTATTCTCATCAAGATTGCGGATCGCATGCACAACATGCGTACGATGCACGGCATGCCATCACACAAACAATTGACCAAGGCATCGGAAACGCTGTTTATCTATGCCCCTCTTGCCCACAGGTTAGGTCTGTACCGCATAAAAACCGAATTAGAGGATCAAAGCTTAAAGTACACAGAACCGGAGGTATATGCCGACATTAATAGTAAAATGGAGGCCTTGCAAAAGGCCGATTTCACCTATCTAAATAAATTTGTTGCCACCATTGAAAAAGAGCTCATTGGTGCAGGCTTGAAGTTCAAAATCAAGAAGCGTACGAAGAGTATTTTCTCCATTCGTAGAAAGATGAAGAACCAAGGTGTGAGCTTTGACGAGGTTTATGATAAGTATGCTATACGCATCATATTAGATTCAAGTCTAGAACAAGAAAAAGCCGATTGTTGGAAGGCCTACTCACTAGTAACAGAAAACTACAGCCCAAACCCACTGCGATTAAGAGATTGGATTTCATCGCCAAAGAGCAATGGCTATGAGAGTTTGCATACCACAGTAATGGGGCCAGATGGACGTTGGGTAGAAGTGCAAATTCGTACTGTTCGTATGGACGATGTTGCAGAAAATGGTTTCGCCGCGCACTGGAAGTACAAAGAGGATAGCTCGGGATCGAATTCGTTGGACTCATGGTTGATGAGAATCCGTGAGTTTTTAGAGGATCCGGATAACGATAATGAGGATTTCATTGAGAGTTTCCAGATGAATCTCTTTGCCTCTGAAATATTCGTCTTTACACCTAAGGGTGATATGCTCACCTTACCTAAAGGAGCCACTGCACTTGATTTCGCATTTGAAATTCACAGTGAGGTGGGTGCTCGTTGTTTGGGAACCAAGGTGAACGGAAAATTGGTGCCAATGTCTACTCCAGTCAAATCTGGAGATCAGATTGAAATCTTGACTTCTATGAAGCAAGAGCCAAAGGAAGATTGGCTCAGTTTTGTCAAGACGGGTAAGGCTAAACAGCGTATTAAACGTTCGTTAAAGCAAGAGAAACAGATTATTTCAGGCCAAGGATACATGATGCTTGAACGTAAGTTGAGAGTGCTGAAACTCAAGGCTACATCAAGCAATATCCAAAAACTAGTGAACTACTTTGGTCTTAAGAATCCTGAAGAGCTTTATTACAAAGTTGGCTTGGGAGTAATAGACAACAAAAAGCTCCGACAATACGCTCGAGAGACTTCTGGTTTTGTCAACTACTTCCGTTCAAGAATCGTCAAGAGTTCGTATCAGAAAGCCAAACTCAACCCTAAAGGTCAAAAACCAAAAGATGTTGGAAATGAGCATGTTGAGTTGGTTTTTGGTAACGATGAACAACAGCTTGATTATACCTTAGCGAAGTGCTGTTCACCGCTTCCGGGCGAGCGAGTATTTGGCTTTATTACAACTGCTGAGGGAATCAAGGTGCACAGACACGATTGTCCTAATGCGGTGATGCTTCAGAGCAGATTCGCTAATCGAGTAATGAAAGCGCATTGGATCGCAACAGAACGTGCGAAAGTCACCGTAAATATTGAGATTACAGGGGCCGATCGTGTGGGGATTGTCAATGATGTGACCAAGATTGTTTCAGGCGATCTAAATATCAACATTAAAGCCATCTCCTTCTCAGTTGACGACGGGTTATTCACAGGTCAATTAACCATTGAAGTCGCAGATAAAGTGGGGTTGACGGATACTATTAACAATATCAAAGCACTTGAAGGAATAAGCGCTGTAAATAGAGTGGGTAAATTCAATTAGGCGAAGTATTTTAGCGCTTTAGTTCTCACATGAGCCAATTAGACGCACAGGAACAAGTAAAAAAGGTATTTAGCACTTTTCTGGAGGAAAACAAGCAACGT
>JAAZVU010000047.1 GCA_018623275.1 Flavobacteriales bacterium | reverse complement strand
TTTGAAGAAGACGGTGAAGAATTGGTGCCGACGTTTGATCTAAAACCACGCATTCAACTCAATGAACGCATGGGTAATGTTGCCGAACCTTCGACCAAGCACTTCATTGGACGCGACATATACACTCACGTAACCTACGCGGATCTTCGCACCATGGAAGAGAAGGGCGACGAAGAGTGGAAAAATGAATTTGATCTAGAACTCAGCCAGGGCGAGAGTCACTTCCTATACGGCAAATACCAAGTACAACTAGATACCATGGTCGTCGAAGCGCCCGGTAGAATTGAAGGAGAGTTTGATTACGTCGTTCTCGGAGCTGGACTTCAAATCACCACTATGGACGACAGCGTGTACAAGGTCATGCCTATCTACGCAGTCCAAGGCGACGAAGCCAATCATGTGGATGCTGAGATTGAAGAATTGGGCTTGAAATTCCGTTTTGAACGCATCAACTACGAGACTAACAAACCTGTCATTACCGCAAGCGAACATACGGAAGCCGAAGAACCTTTTATCTTAATAAAGGCAGAGGTATTCCCGTGGATCAACCTGCTTTGGCTTGGTTCCATCCTAATGGCTATTGGAACAGTGATCGCCATGGTGACTAGAATTCGTAGGTCGTGAAAGTTGCACTCATTGGAAAAGGAAACCTAGGCACACACCTCTACCAGGTGTTGAACAGCAAAGTCGACCTGCAATGGTACGGCCGAGATTTCCCCAATTCCATGGATGCCGATGTCGTTATTGTATCTATTAGCGATAATCACACTGCTGATGTCTGTGCTCAGATAGAAGCGCCTCTGGTCGTTCATACCGCCGGGGCTCTTTCCATGCTAAATAGCGCAAACGCTGGTGTCTTTTACCCCCTCTATAGCTTTACCAAGGATGCTGCAGTTGATTGGAGTCGAATCCCATTTTTGATCGAGACCAGCGATGCTCAGCATATTTCAATTTTGGAGGAATTGGTCCTTACTATTGGAGCTAAACTGTACCACATTACCAGTGAGCAGCGCACAAAACTTCATGCCGCTGCAGTCATGGTCAATAATTTCACCAACCACCTATATACCCTAGCAGCAGAGCACTGCGAAGAGTATCAATTACCTTTCGAAGTGTTGCATGCTATTATGGAACAAGGGCCAGGAAAGGCGATAGAATTGGGTCCCAGAGGGGCCCAAACTGGTCCCGCAAGCAGAGGCGATCAAAACACCATAAATACTCATTTGGAGCAGATAAACAATCCTCAAACCAAGGAGTTGTATTCATTATTAAGCGAAAGCATATTCAAGCGCAATGAACTATAAAGAGATTTTCAAAGACATTACCACTGTTGTATTAGATGTAGACGGTGTGCTCACCAACGGTGATATCATCTTAATGCCCGGCATGCAGCCCGTTCGAAAGATGAATGCTAAAGACGGCTATGCCATGCAGCTTGCAGTGAGAAACGGAATTCGCATGGCAATCATCACTGGCGGCAGATCTCCTGAGGTCAAAGAGCGTTTGAATGGTCTCGGTATTACTGATGTCTATCTAGGGGCATCCTCGAAAATGGAATCGTACGAAGACCTCAAAATGTGCTACGATTTAAAGGATGAGGAAATCCTATACATGGGAGACGATTTGCCAGATTATGACATCATGAAAATCGTAGGTCTAGCAGCAGCTCCGCAAGATGCTGCTCCTGAGATTAAAAGCGTTGCAGATTACGTGAGCCCAATAGATGGAGGTCGCGGTTGTGTGCGAGACGTGCTTGAACAATTGTTGAAAATCCAAGGTAAATGGGCACGTCACGAGGATAGAACTTGGTAACTTTGTACTGAGTAAATAAGCTCAGTGTGTTACAAAAGGAAGAACGAATAGAATTGGAGCAGCGGTTGGACGAAGTCATTTCGTCTATCACCATTCTTGAATCTACCTATCCCGATCACCCGGCACTCTACCACCTTCGCAGCGAACGCAAATGGATGGAGCAGCGCCTCAAAAAAACATTCTCTTACCAACTCAATTGGAAATTACAAACGGCTAGAGGCGCCCTGCTAATGAGCACTCTAGGTGTTCGTATTTGGTTTCTCACAAAAATTCGAAACAATGGACCATTGAGACTTATGATCCTCACTGTGTTTATGTTTCTATGTATTGCCGTCGCGGTGTTCTTTGTGGGCCGTCAAATCTTCGGTTGGGACTTCAATAAAGGGGGAGATAGCCCTATAGACGAATGGGCTTTGGACCAATTAAGTAAATTCTGGCGCTGGATGAAAAAGGCTTTTGATTTCTCCTGAAGTATCTTCGGAAAAAATAAATGCCTATGAAGCTTCTCAAAGATCTCGTTTTAGGTTCAAAAAGTCCCAGACGTGCAAGTCTACTCCGAGAAATGGGCTTTGACTTTTCCGTTATTGTCACCGAAGCTGATGAAAATGCCCCTTCACATCTAAATGGCGAAGAAACGGCCATCTGGATCTCAGAGCAAAAGGCGCGCGCCTTGCAACCTCTTTTAAAGACGGATCAACTAGGGATCACCTCCGATACTGAAGTTTGGCTTGGAAATAGACGTTACGGAAAACCGGTAGATGCTAACCAGGCCAAAGAAATGATTAGGTCCCTAAGCGGCAAAACTCATGATGTAATCACCGGTCTGACATTAACAACAGTGGATTCCATCAATTCGTATTGTTCTACCGTTAAAGTGACCTTTGAAACCCTTACTGAGGAGGAGATTGATCATTACGTTGATAGATTTAAGCCGCTAGATAAGGCCGGTGCATACGGCATACAGGAATGGATTGGTCATACCATGATTAGCTCCATTCAAGGAGAGTACAATGCTGTAGTAGGCTTGCCTACTTCAACTCTATACAAAGCTTTAAAAGATTTCGCTGACTAATTAGGCGATCTCGGTCACTGGCAAATCAATCATCCAACCGTAGGTGTCTTCGCTTCTGCCCAAGCGGATATCGTTCAACAGTCTTTTGATTTCCATAGCCTTACCATCTGCGAGCACTGGTATATCGAAATTCTCTCCATTGTAGCCAATAGTGTCAATCTGACTTACCACAGCTGCCGTTCCCATGCCAAAGGCCTCTTGAAGTTTGCCTTCGCGTGCTGCACTTACGATTTCCTCCACAGAGATAGGACGCTCTTCAATCGCCCAACCTTGGTCTTTCACCAACTGAATGATTGAACGACGGGTAACACCTGCTAAGATTCGATCGGTTAATGGCGGAGTTAAAAACACACCATCCACCAACAGCATCAAATTCATGGTACCACTTTCCTCGATGTATTTGTGCTCCTTGTGGTCCGTCCAGATCACTTGATTGTATCCCTCCTTAATTGCCTTAGCCGTTGGGTAGAAAGAACCACCATAGTTACCTGCTGCCTTAGTGTAGCCTATACCTCCACCTGTAGCACGCGTGAATTCTTGTTCAATTTTCACCTTCACACTGCCACTGTAGTAAGGACCTACAGGACATGTGATAATGCAGAAGGTGTAATCGTCACTTTGACGAGCTGCGATAAACTCTGAAGAAGCAAATAAAAACGGACGGATGTACAAGCTGTGGTCTTCTGCACTTGGAACCCAATCAGCATCAATCTCCAACAATTTCTTCAACCCTCCCATGAAAATGTCTTCAGGAACTTCTGGCATCATAAGACGCTCTGCACTCTTGTTCAAACGAGCAAAGTTGTCTAAAGGACGGAACATGCTAATGCCTCCGTCGTCCTTGCGATAGGCCTTCATTCCTTCGAAGGCACTTTGACCGTAGTGTAGCGCGTGTAGACCGTAAGAAAATTCTAACTGACCAAAAGGACGGATCTCAGGCTCTTGCCATTGTCCGTTTTTGAAGTGACAAACGAGCATGTGATCTGACATGTATTTTCCAAAAGGAAGGTTTGAAAAATCTACGCTAGAAATACGGCTCTCTTTGGTCAATTCTATTTTCATAATCTATTTTATTTGGGACTACAAATGTACTAATTTTGAAGGTCTCAAACACTTTACGGATATTCTCGCTACTGCTGGAATTCCTCATTTTAACTTAAAATTCAAATGAAGCATTTACTCATTGCGAGCCTTGCAACAATCGCTCTAATTTCTTGCCAATCTTCTAATTCTGAAGAACAGATTTCTGAAGAACCTGTAACTCAGGCGTACATGAACTTTGGAGATAGTACTTTCTCAGTGGACGGCGCTGTTAGTGCATCTGCGCTCGTAAAGGAATTCCAAAACACTGGAGATACATTGTTTGGCACAGTTGCAGGTGAAATCACCAAGGTGTGTACTGTAAAGGGATGCTGGATGGCTACCGCCATTGATTCTAACGAAAATCTTTTCGTTGATTACGACTACGAATTCTTACTACCCACCAATAGCCAAGGCCAAGAAATGGTCATGACTGGTTTTGCTTATTGGGACAGCACTACAGTAGCAGAACTAAAGCACTACGCAGAAGATAGAGGTGCAACAGAAGAAGAGATTGCAGCAATCACTGAACCAGTGGGAGAAGTAAAATTCAAAGCCATTGGTGTCAAAATCCTAGTTCCTAGTGAAGAATAAAATCTTTACCCTACTCACCCTAGGCCTGTTTATTGTTTCTTGCTCCTCCCCTAAGAGCGAGCCTAAGAAAAAAGCAGGTTGGAAGCCTGAAATGGACCAGCCGAGCGAGCTTGCATCCATAATGCGCGAACTGCATGATGAGGCAAAGCAGCGAAAATCCACTTTGGAAAAAGGAGAATTGGCAGAAGCAAATTCGCAGCTGATCTTTCAAATGATTACTGCAAAGCCTACTGAGCCACATATGGTTGGACCGGCTTTTGAACCGCATGCACAGGCCTTTATTGCCAGTTACGGTGAGTTGAATACAGCCACTGATGTTGCAACGCAGATTGACGCACACAACAATCTTGTAAAAAGCTGTGTTGCTTGTCATATGAACTTTTGCCAGGGACCTATCCCACGCATTGAAAAGCTGTACGTCCAATAATGAAGCAAGCGAGCCCACGTAACTTTACCACGTCCTCAGACGGTAGTTTAACCATGTGGGTCCCAAAGCTTGATGAACATTACCACAGCATTCACGGGGCTAAGACCGAAAGTCAGCACGTGTTCATTGACGCGGGACTTGCAGCCATTGATAAAGATGCTGTTTCTATACTCGAAGTAGGGCTCGGCACGGCGCTGAATGCAAAGCTCACAATGGAACAAAAGGGCGATAAGGCTATTGACTATTATGCCCTTGAAAAATTCCCGTTAAGTCCAAGCGAGATCAGTGAAATCAAAGAGCTGGGTCATGAAACGGAAGCACAGATTTTAGGTGTTGCTCCAGGAGAAAAACAAGAAGTTATTCCAGGCTTTCAATTTGAACTGAGCACGAAAGATTTGAGAGAATTTGCTGTGGAAACGCCAAAGTTTGACCTGATTTATTTTGATGCTTTCGCCCCTTCTGCTCAGCCTGAGCTTTGGTCGGAGCAGATCTTTCAAAATATGTACAATGCCCTGCTCCCAGGCGGAGCATTAGTGACCTATTGTGCAAAAGGTGTAGTGAAGCGTACGATGAAAGCAGTAGGGTTCGAAGTTGAAGCATTGCCTGGCCCACCTAGAAAGAGAGAAATGACCCGCGCATGGAAAAGATGATCAAATTCAATGCCCGTTGTTATGCGCTTATACGCTCCAATCAAAATAGAGTCTTAGTCATGATGGAGCGCTGGCAGGGCGTTGATTTAAATAAGTTTCCTGGAGGCGGCCTCGAGCTTGGTGAAGGATTGCTAGAATGTATCTATCGGGAGATTGGTGAGGAGTTTCAAGAGAGTGAGCACCTCAATTATAGTCATTTGTACACCCCCACAAACTGCTTTGCTTCGAGGTTCAAACCCAACGAGCAACTTCTATTGAACTATTTCAGCAGCAAGGAATTGGCCAATGAAGAGCTATGGACATTAATTCCAGGAGATAAAAACCTATTGGGCATGAAATGGCTAGAATTGAAGGCTGAGAATGCTTCTTGGTTCACCTTGCAAAGCGATCGGGAGGCCTTTTTATCCCTCTTAGAGGCCTAATCTTCTGCCTGCGATTTCCTGGATCTTACGGTAAAGCAATTCCGGCTTTTTGGTACGCCAATCCATGAAGTCTAAATCGCCGCCTAGAATAAAGAATTGATCCAAACCATAGGTACTCAATTCATTTTGAACATGCTCCCTGAGGTTCAAAAGCGCCATCCAACCATCAGGCACTTCTTCCAGCCACTCTTCGTAGTAATCAGTAATATCCGCGTGGAAATTCAGGATATTTTCTCCAATCAAAATAAACTTATCGATACCTAGTGGAAGTAACTCGTCTACTAAATCTCGTTTAATACGCATGATATCGTTGTGAACAACATCGTTCCATTCTCCGAAGAATTCAATGACGCAATAACCGATCGCGTAGTCTACAAAGAGCACCTTCAAAAAAAGCGTTTCACAACCAATGGAATCCCATTGAGGATGAATGACATGGTCGTAGATTTTATCGGTAAAGTAGACCTCGCTATTGAAGTAACCATGAAACGGGCTCTGTGGATCTTCACTTGCGATGTATAAATGTCTCCAATTAAAGTAGGGCTCTATGGTGTGCATTGGAAAAAGAATTGGCTACCGATTTAACAAAAATCACTCCGTATTGTTAGCTTCACAACAGAAATTATCGTCATGTCCATTTTCACTATTACAGGAGCCACTGGATCAGTAGGCAAAGCCATTGTAAACGAACTTCTTACCCAAGGTCACCAAGTTCGTATCTTGAGTACACGCAAAGGTTTCAACTGGGAAGGTGTAGAAGTTTTTCAATGGAATCCAAAAGAGAATCAGATCGATGATGGTGCACTCGAGGGAGCTGAACACCTCATTCACCTCGCAGGTGCTACTGTGAGTAAGCGCTGGACGGCTGCCTATAAGCGTGAAATCAATGATAGCAGAGTGTATACAAGTCAAGTACTGCTAGAGAGCCTAAAGCGTGTTTCCAACGGACCATCGAGCTGTGTAAGTGCAAGTGCAATTGGCTATTACGGTACATCCTTGACGGAGGAATTCACCGAAAAATCCCCTGCAGCTTCCGACTTCTTGGCTTCGGTCACCGAGAATTGGGAGCGTTACACAAAAAAATTTGAATCCCCTACTCGCCGAAGTGTTCAACTCCGCATCGGTATTGTCTTGGATAAAGGTGCAGGCGTTTTGGGCCAATTAGTCCCCTTGGCAAAGGCAGGTATAGCATCGCCTTTGGGCAGTGGTCATCAGTGGACCAGCTGGATCCACGTTCAAGATCTCGCACGAATGTTTATTCACGCCGCCACAAACGAAATCGAAAGCGGTCCTTATAATGCTGTAAGCTCATCTCCATTGAGCAACAGAAAACTAACAAAGGCCATCTGTAAAGCTTTGAGAAGACCAATGTTTCTTCCAGCTGTGCCCGGAATTGTCCTCAAGCTGGTTTTAGGCGAAATGGCCACCTTAGCGTTGATGAGTCAGAAGGTAAGTAACGCGAAAATTTCAGCAACAGGGTTCAAATTCAATTACACGAACATCGAACCAGCTCTTGAAGATGTATTGAAATAAAAAAGCCCCGCGCGAGCGGGGCTTTCTATTACCTGTAATGTGAATGCTTATTAAGCGTTCGCTTTTACATCAAACTTCAATTCGATCGTGTGATCGATCAAATCTTCTTTCAAAGATTCAGCAATTGATGCATCTTCTCTGTCGTGGAATTTCACACCCCACTTTGTACGATCGATACCGAACGTAGGTGCCATAAAGCTCACGCCTTCCTCTGTTACAGTAATGTTCGCTGGGAATTCGATGCTGTTTGTTACACCACGCATAGTCAAGTTACCTACAACTGTGCTGTTCGTCATTTCACCTTCAGCAGCCTTTACCTCTACAATCTCAAACTGAGCTGTTGGGTAGCTTTCAACGAAGAAGAAATCTTCAGACTTCAAGTGACCTACTAGGTAACCATTCTTGCCTTCGTCTTCGATATCAGTATTAACGATTGCGTTCATGTCAATAGTAACAGTTCCGCCTACAACCATACCGTCCTTCACGTCGAATGATCCGTCCTGGATACCGATATATCCAACGTGCTCGCTGCTGACGAAAGATTTGAAACCTCTCCATGAGATTGAGCTTTCCTCAGCTAGAGAATACGAAGTCGCCTCAGCTACCTCCATTACCTCCTGTGCTTCGCCAGTTGTTACCTCTTCTGCTTTTTCGCCTGCACAGCTTACTGCTAGTACAGATGCTGCCATAAACATTGCAATTTTTTTCATTTTCCTTTCTTTTGAGTGGTTAGAATTAGTAAGTAAAAATACTATGATTAATGTTATAACAACTAATAGGGCTAAAAAAAGTTCACTAGGCAT
This sequence comes from Flavobacteriales bacterium, assembly GCA_018623275.1. GTDB lineage: Bacteria > Bacteroidota > Bacteroidia > Flavobacteriales > Schleiferiaceae > UBA10364. The sequence continues at coordinate 2,350 of JAAZVU010000047.1, read as the reverse complement.
ACATTTTTTCTCTCAAGCGCAAAGCTAGTACGCTGACAATAAGTGTAATACTACCCGCCAAAACGTATGGATAAGTAAAGTGTAAACCATAAACCGCGCCCCCTACGGCTGGTCCTACCACCCTAGCTAAAGAGCCTACACTCTGGTTGGTACCTAGAATTTTTCCTTGAGCATCTTCCGGTGCATAGGTCGTCAATAGACTGCTCACCGTAGGTGTGAGTAAGGCATTACCAAAAGACAGCAAGGTCATACAGACGAGTTCCAAGTAGAATTGATCCTTGGGAACAAAGGGCATGAAGAATAGTCCCAGTGCCACCAATATGGTTCCAAGCAACAGCAGATTGCGCTCTCCAAACCAAGAATTAAAGTAGCCAATTAAACCGCCCTGGATGACCACCGCCAAGAATCCGATATAGGCAAAAGTATAGCCGATATGAAGCTCACTTAATCCAAAATGCTCTGCCCACAATAATGTGGATGTGATCTGCATCATACTGAAGCCAAGGATGTAAACAAAGTTGATGGTGAACAGCGCATTGACTTCCGGCGATTTTCTAAAACGAAATATGTCCTTGAATGGATTTGGAAAGAGATCGACTGTGGTTGCCTTTTCTGTCAATGTCTCACCAAGGAAGAGGTAAGCGAGAAGTAAATTCAAACCGCTTAAACCTGCAGCAAAGTACCCTACCCCACTGACTCCATAGTATTCATTGACAACCCCTCCAATACTTGGTCCAAATATGAATCCTAAACCAAAGGCTGCACCTATGATGCCAAATGCTTTTGTGCGCTCTTCCTTAGGGACAACATCACTAATATAGGCTTGGGCAACACTTAGATTTGCCGCGCCAAATCCCTTAAGTAATCGAGTTGCAAAAAGTAGCCACAGCACCGTAGCATTAGCAAAGAGTAGGTAGGCAAGCATCATAATAGAAATACTTGCTAAAATGATAGGGCGACGGCCAAATCGGTCACTAAGTCCACCCCAAAAACTGGCAAAGATGAACTGCATGATACTAAAACTTGTACCCAGAAGTCCTACCATGGCATCCGTAGCCCCTAATTCCTTGGCATAAATAGGCAGAATGGGAATGATCAATCCGAAACCCATTAAGTCCATGAAAATGGTGAAGAACAATACAACTAACGCCTTATTCCTCATAAGTACGCTCTCTTAAATTCTTAACCTGAATGCCCTTTTCACTCACCTTATAGGCATGAAGTTCGCGCGCTCGCAACGTATTTGGAAACACTTCTTTAGCCTCTTTCTCAAACTGATCTAAATCTTTGTATCGAGCGCTGTAATGACCTATAAGCAAATGATTAGCACTAGCGTCCCTAGCCACCCTAGCAGCTTCCTTAGCTGTGCTGTGCATCGTTTGTTTGGCCCGCTCTACTTTATCCTCACAGAACGTGCTTTCGTGATAAAGCAGTGTTACTTTTTTAGTGTATTGTGCCGTTTCCGGCACATACATGGTATCTGAGGCAAAGGCATAACTCAGGGGCTGCGGAGGATCAAAAGTGATATCTGCGTTCGGGACGACCTTGCCGTCGTCTGAAGTCCAATCTTTTCCTTCTTTGATCCAATGATAATCACAAACTGGTATGCCCAATTCATCCGCGCGCTGCTTATTCAGCCCGCGCTTCAAGAGTTTCTCCTCAAACTTAAATCCGGTAGTAGCAATGCGGTGCTTCAATGGGAAACTAGTAACAGTGTAGGAATCGGTTTCCAAAATTACTTGAGGCACCTTATGCTGTGTTACCACAAAAGAAATGGGATACGAGGTAAATGTTCCCGCAGCACGAAACTGTGTCAATACTATCTCCTTGAGCTTTGGCGGTCCAAAAATGGTCAAAGGAGTAGTTCTCCCCAATAAGTGAAAGCTACTCAGCAAACCGACTAAGCCAAAGAAATGGTCGCCGTGAAGGTGAGAAATGAAAATATTGTTGATTCTTGAAAACTTAGTTTTAGAGCGACGCAACTGCTTTTGTGTGCCTTCTCCACAATCAATCAAGAAGTAGTGCTCCCGCATTTTCAATAGCTGGGAGGTCGTATAACTGTTGGAGGTCGGTGTAGCACTTGCTGCACCTAAGACTACCAACTCAAAACTCATTAAGAGTTACCGAGTTTACGTTTCTCAGCAAGAAGATATAAAACGGCCATTCTAACAGCGACTCCGTTCTCTACTTGATCCAAGATGATCGCGTGCTCACTATCGGCTACCTCTGAAGTAATCTCTACACCTCGGTTAATTGGCCCTGGGTGCATCACTACGATTGGCTTTTCTAAACCGTCAAGGTGCTCCATGGTCAATCCGTATTGTGCACGGTACTCCGCAATAGATGGGAA
>JAAZVU010000046.1 GCA_018623275.1 Flavobacteriales bacterium | reverse complement strand
CGCAAGCCGTTCATAGCAGCTCCTGTTGAGATACCTGCAAAACCAAGCTCTGCAATAGGCGTATCAATTACGCGCTTTGGACCGAATTCGTCCAACATACCTTTGGATGCTTTGTAAGCACCGTTGTATTCAGCAACTTCTTCACCCATCAAATAGATGTTCTCGTCGCGGCGCATTTCCTCGCTCATGGCCTCACAAACGGCCTCTCTAAACTGAATCGTTTTCATAGTTTCAAATGATGTGTCAGGACGGCAAATATAAGATGCAATGGGAACATTCGCAGAATTTTCTACTCACCTCTTTCCCCTTGTTTTAGGTTGTTAAATTTTCGTGTCAATTTTTAATCACTCAAGCACTCTTTTTTGAATTCTTTGTTGGATTCACAAAAATGCATATCCGAGAAAAATTTCTTTGGATTTATTATGCACGCATAGTAATTTAGGGGCAAATCATAACCCAACTATGAACATATTAGTTTGTATTAGTCACGTTCCAGATACCACTGCGAAGATCAACTTCACAGCTGATGGAACGGCGCTTGACCCTGCGGGGGTACAGTTCGTAATCAATCCTTACGATGAGTTTGGATTGACCAAGGCCCTTCATGTTAAGGAGGCGCAAGGTGGAACCATCACCGTTATAAATGTAGGTCCTGCAACAACAGAACCCACTTTGAGAAAAGCGTTAGCCATTGGTGCAGATAAAGCCGTGAGAATAGATGCCACCCCTATGGACGCTATCACAGTAGCCAAAGAACTCAAGAACCACATCTCGGCAAATTCTTACGACCTGATCATCTGTGGCCAAGAAAGCATTGACTATAACGGACAACAAGTACCTGCAATGCTTGCAGCGCTGCTTGAACAACCTTTTGCCAATGCGTGTGTCGGACTTTCCCTAGATAACGGCACCGCTACGGCAACCTCTGAGATTGACGGTGGTCATGCCACTTACAAAGCGTCTCTACCTATGGTGATTGGCGGTAAAAAAGGTCTAGTTGAAGAAAAAGATCTCCGTATCCCAAACATGCGCGGTATTATGTCAGCGCGAACCAAACCTCTTGAAGTAGTACCAGCCACAGAAGGAGAAGGACCTACTAAACCCGTTTCTTTCGAAAAACCGGCCGGAAAAGCAGCAGTCAAAATGGTTGATGCAGAAAATGTTGATGAACTCGTGCGCTTGCTTCATGAAGAGGCAAAAGCCATTTAAACTTTAAGCGATGTCAATTTTAGTATTTGTTGAAGATTGGAATGGAGCGTACAAAAAGGCTTCATTTGAGGCCGTGGCCTATGCGAAGAGCTGGGCAACTATGAATGGCAACAGAGTTATTGCTGTAACTAACACTAGTGCACCTGCTGGTGAATTAGCAGGTTATGGCGCTGATCATATTATTCAAATAGGCCTAGGCTCTACCGCTATGGGTATTGCTGGTCAATTGAAAGAATTGAGTGCAGAGGTATCAGGTATTGTTATCGCAGGAACCTCTTTAGGAAGAAGTCTTGCACCTGCACTTTCTGCTCTAACTGGTGGTGCATTGAGCACCAACACAATCAGCTTGCCGCTAAGTGTATCACCGCTTCAAGTAAAACGCGGCGCATTTTCCTCAAAAGGGATCGAAACCATCGAGCTAAACAACGATATGCCTATTGTTTCTTTTGTGCCGAATAGTATTGGTCTAGAACCAGTAGCTGGTGAAGGGAATTTGGAGCGCAGAGAAGTATCGTCAAATGATGCACTAGAGGTTCTAAGCACCGAAGTAGCTAGTGGAAAGGTTGCACTACCTGAAGCGGAGGCTGTAGTCAGTGCTGGTCGTGGACTTAAAGGTCCTGAAAACTGGGGCATGATTGAAGAGCTTGCAGACGTTTTAGGTGCTGCCACAGCTTGTTCGAAACCGGTCAGTGATATTGGTTGGAGACCTCACAGCGAACACGTGGGCCAAACTGGTATACAAGTCAACCCTAATCTGTATATTGCAATCGGAATTTCTGGCGCGATCCAACACCTTGCTGGTGTTAGTGCTTCGAAGACGATTGTTGTAGTAAATACGGACCCTGAAGCTCCATTCTTTAAGGCTGCAGACTACGGAATTGTCGGTGATGCATTTGAAGTTGTTCCCAAATTGGTGAACGCTTTGCGCGCCTTCAAGGCCGCTAGCTAATGCAAGAAATTGAAATTACGGTCAAGGGACTATCGTACAGCCAAGGAAAATCGGGTGCGTATGCACTCATCTTAGCTGAGAAAGGACCAAATGCACGCAAGCTACCAGTAGTTATTGGAGGCGCTGAAGCGCAAAGCATAGCTGTTGCTCTCGAAAAGAGCATTGCACCACCGCGTCCTATGACTCATGATACCTGGCAGAACATGCTAGATGAGTTGGGAGCTACGGTTGAAAAAGTGCTCATTCATCGACTAGTTAACGGCGTTTTTTACGCCTCTATCTACGTTCGCAATGAACACGGAGCACAACTTGTATTCGATTCACGTCCTTCTGATGCGGTAGCACTTGCCGTTCGTGTGGCGTGTTCAATATTCGTTTTAGAATCTATCTTAGAACAAGCAGGAATTACCGAAAGAGAAGAGCACATTGCCGATGGTAAAGAAGAAGACTTAGTTAATACGCCCTCTCCCTCAGAAGAACCATCCATTGAAACTTTGGAAAGTCTTGAGCAGCAACTCGCAGATGCTGTTGAAAATGAAGATTATGAGTTGGCAGCACGACTCAGAGATCGCATCGATAAATTAAAATCATGATTGAATTTATTTTGAGAGGTATCGCGGGTATCGCGGTTCTCATCGGTATCCTATGGCTTTTGAGCAGCAATCGCAAGGCCATAAAATGGAAGACTGTTCTAAATGCCAGTTTGTTGCAGCTAACATTGGCGGTATTAGTGCTCAAGGTACCTGGATTCTCATGGGCCTTTGATAAATTCTCCCTAGGTGCAGTAACCGTTCTGGATTTTACCAAAGAAGGATCTGAATTTTTATTTGGCGGCTTAATCACCGATACAGATAGCTTCGGCTACCTATTCGCCTTCCAGGTCTTACCTACTGTAATCTTCTTCTCAGCTCTAACGTCGCTTCTTTATTACTATGGGATTCTCCAGCGCGTAGTAAAAGCAATGGCCTGGGTAATGCAAAAGACGTTGAAGCTAAGTGGCGCTGAATCTTTAGCAGCTGCAGGAAATATCTTCATCGGTCAGACTGAAGCGCCGCTATTGGTAAAGCCTTACATCTCTAAGATGACTAAAAGCGAACTTCTCTGTTTAATGAGCGGTGGTATGGCAACGATCGCGGGAGGAGTATTAGCAGCTTATATCGGTTATCTAGGAGGAGCTGATGCAGCAGGTAAACTATTCTTTGCTAAACACCTTATTACTGCGTCTGTACTTAGTGCACCAGCAGCCATTATGAGTGCAAAAATCCTCATACCAGAGACAGAGGAATTTGACGAGATAGCTGAGATATCTAAACAAAGCATGGGCTCTAACGCCTTAGATGCCATCTCAAACGGTACTACGCAGGGTGTGAAGCTCGCAGTGAATGTTGGTGCCATGCTATTGGTTTTTGTTGCCCTAGTTTATGGTGTGAACTACATCATTATTCACACGGTTGGCGATTGGACTGGACTAAATACCTGGACAACTAACATTACCAACGGCCAGTTCGAAGCGTTCTCTCTAGAGTTTATCCTGGGCGCCATCTTTAGCCCGTTAGCATGGATCCTCGGTGTACCCTCTAGCGACATCATGCTGGTTGGTCAATTGCTTGGAGAGAAAACAGTCTTGAATGAATTCTACTCTTACGTTAGCCTTACTGAGATGAAAGAAGGTGGACTATTTAGTAGCGAGCGTTCTGTTGTTCTAGCCACTTACATGCTTTGTGGCTTCGCGAACATTTCTAGTATCGGAATCCAGATTGGAGGTATTGGCGTACTCGCACCAGATCGTAGAAAGGAATTGAGCGAACTAGGTGTAAAGGCACTTATCGCGGGTACCGCTGCCTCACTCTTTACTGCCGCCTACGTTGGTATGATTATCTAAACCATGGAAAACGAGATTGACAAAGTAATCATCGGAGTCGATCCCGGAACTGTGGTCATGGGCTACAGCATTGTGCACATTGTAAAAGGGCAGATAAAGCCTGTTGTTCTTGATGTACTAAAGTTCAATGCTAAGCTTGATCATTACACACGCCTATCACACATCTTTGAGGAGCTAAGCAAGGTTGTAGAACTCTATAAGCCGGATGAAATGGCACTGGAGGCTCCCTTCTTTGGGAAAAATGTGCAATCTATGTTGAAGCTTGGTCGTGCCCAAGGAGTCTGTATGGCCACTGCTCTTTCGAAAAAGATTCCTGTATTTGAATATAGTCCACGATTGATCAAGCAAAGTATCGTTGGAAATGGTAATGCCAGCAAAGAGCAAGTCAGTGGAATGCTACAAAGTATGTACCCAGGTGTAAGCCACAAGTACTTAGACGCTTCAGATGCCTTGGCAGCAGCCGTGTGTCACCACGCACAAACCACAGGTATTCCATCACCAAAACATGGTTCAGGCGGTAAGAGACCAAAAGCTAAGGGTAAAGGTGGAAGCTGGGAGGCGTTTATTCAGCAGAATCCAGATCGTCTGAAATAGTCTTGGCGAGCGCTGCCATCTCCTCATTACTCATACGAGATTTAGCATTTGCAAAGCTCAATTCGTGCTCGGCATTTATAGGAACCAAGTGCAGATGCGCATGTGGAACTTCCATCCCTAATACCATAGAGCCAATCCTCTTACAAGGCACTACTCTTTTCAAACTCTGAGCTACACGTTGTGAGAAGGCCATAAGGCTTGCGTAATCTTCTTGAGGTAGTTCATACAGCTCATCAACTTCAAGCTTTGGCACACAAAGAGTATGTCCGTTCTGTATAGGACGAATATCTAGAAAGGCAATGTTCTTTTCGTCCTCAGCAACCTTGTAACATGGGATATCCCCATTTATGATCTTTGTGAAAATGCTGGCCATAACTTTAGGCCATAGAGATTTCTAGAATTTCAAAACTCATCACGCCACGAGGCACCTGAATTTCGGCAGTCTCTCCTACTTTCTTACCTAATAAGCCTTTACCAATAGGACTGCTCACAGAGATCTTATTCTTGCGAATATCCGCTTCCTTTTCAGCGACTAGGGAATATTCCATTGTAGCGCTGTTGGCAAGATTCTTAATCTTCACCTTGGTCAAGACTCCCACTTTGCTCAGGTCGATATTATCCTCACTTAAGATGCGGGCATTCGCCAATACATCTTCTAGCTTGCTGATCTTCATTTCTAAGAGACCTTGAGCTTCTTTGGCAGCGTCGTATTCTGCGTTCTCACTCAAATCTCCCTTATCACGAGCTTCTGCAATCTGCTGAGAGATCTTAGGACGCTCAATAGTCTTCATTTGCTCAAGCTCTTCCTTGAGCTTTTTAAGTCCTTCTGCTGTGTAATAGCTAACTGCTGACATAACGAATAGGTTTTGACTAAAAAAGAGGCCCAAGAAGGCCTCTTTCTTAAATCAAAGGTATAAAATCTTTCGAATTACAAGTTGATTCTTGCACCTATAGTGTGGATTCCACTAAATGCTGAAGTTGTACCGCGGTATGCGTAATCGATAGCGAATGAGCCCTCGTCACTTGTAGGAACGTTAAAACTAAATCCACCACAGATTCCTGAAATTGCCGAAGTGCCAATTCCATCTGCACGGTTATCTCTAGCGACGTAACCTACGCGAACTTGGAACAAGTCTTTCAGGCTGTATTGAACACCTGCGTGGTACGTATCTTTCTCAAATGCATTTGATGTAAAGTTCAATGCACCAGTTACCTTTCCGTTCTCTAGCAACCAGTCGTATGAACCGCCGATGCTGAGTGCCGTTGGCAATTCAAATATTGCAGAGCGGCTCTCAAAAGTTTGCGTATACGCTACACCATAGGTTGGTACTGGAAGTGTTACACCGAAACCATCACCTTCGTATGTGATACCTGGACCTACGTTACGAAGAGTGATACCGAATTTGAATCGGTCCTCAATACCTGTACGGTACTGAACACCAGCATCAAAACAAACACCACTAGTGTTCAAGTTCGAGATAGAGCTGCTGTACAATTTTACATTTGCGCCACCGTAGATGTTCTCTGTAAACTTCTGAGCGTAACCAAGGTTGATTACTATACTTTGTGGAGAAATCGTTGCTCCCGTACCTTCTGGTTGATCTTCAGTGGTTACTTCCCACTCGCCGTAGTCGAACGCACTGATCCCCATATTAAGTACACCTACATCGCTTACACGTTGAATTAGGGTAGCACCATTCATTTGAATGCCAGCACCTACCAACCACTGCGTGTTGTTAAAAGCAACTTGAGTATTTCCTTGAGTCGCTGCAATACCTGCAATGTTCACGAAGGATGCATCCATACCGCTTACACCGGCTACGTTTACTGACCCCCAACCCGCGGAGCGAGCGAAAGGGTTAATCAATAACTCTGAAGCACCTGCTGAACCAGCACGTTGCGGGTTACCAGCTTGTACAGTCCCTACAAGGGCAAGCGAACAAAATGCTATGATATATTTTTTCATGTTCATTTTTCTTCTCTGCTTAGAATGAGTTCAAATCTACCGGACGGAGTGCACCGAACCACTTCACAACCTTCTCGCCTAGGTCACCAGCATCAACGTGGATGATGTATACACCTGAAGCAATTGGCACGTTGTACGTATTCTTCAAATCCCACTCAATGTAAGTGAGTGAGTTATCTTTTCTCAACTGACGAACGAGCGTTCCAGAAGTAGAGAAGATACTGATCGTACATGTCTCTGGAAGGTTTGTAATCTTAACAATATTGTCTAACTGTGAACCTTCGTATGCACTGAAACCATAGTAAGGGTTTGGAACAACGCGAATGGTTTCTAAGGCACTTGAACCAACAGTGTCTACAAATGTCTTCGTTGCAATGTTAGAAGTGTTGAACTGGAATTGTGGAAGACCATTATTAGGTGCATCAGCCAATTGGCTGTTCTGATAAGCAGTATTCATACGAATACGAACACGCGTCTCTGTCGGTAGCTCTGTGTAAGGATCAAAGTCTAGTCCTCGACGTAAGGTCGGCATACCAATCCAACGACAAGCTCTCCAGAAGTTTGCCTTGGCGATGTTACCCAAACCACCAGACTTTACTAAATCTTCCATCAAATCCTTTAATGGCCAGTTATTGATATTAGCACCTGAGTAAGACAGGTCTACATCGCTACCGCTAATTTTATCTTCATCAGCGAATACGTAGATGTAGTGCTGACCACCAAATACGTAACCACCATTTACAGTGTTACCTGGAGGCAAGAACTCACGATCTGTTGGATTCCAAAGCATGTCGTTACCATTTTCACCAGGCAGCCATGAGTTTTCACCAAAGGCCATAGATAGACGCTTGCCAGATTCTACATCAATTGCATAACCTGGGAAGTACGACCAACCTGGCTCCATGTTTGGATCTTGAACAAGGTTGCCGTTGTTCAATGTCCAAGATGTATCCTGACGCTGTGTTAGCTTCTTATCACCGTGCTCACTCAAGCCTACTTCTTCTGCAAGTTCGAATACTGGAACACGCGTCCATTTGCTCTTATCTTGAGTGAATACGATATCCACCGAGTGGAGATTAGAAGCATCATTTAGGTTACGACCGATAGTAACTGCTGGTCCCATACCGTAGTTAGGGAATCCGTTTACATTCACACGGTTATTTCCTGAGGCATACATGTATGGTCCCCATGTACCATCTACTATATTTTCGAAATAGCCTTTGGCATCACCGTCTTGATCTGGGTACAACGTAGCTGGCTCTTCAGTTGGGAAGCTATTCGTACCCGCAAGGATCCAGTTATATGGAGTGTATGACTTATCGTCCTTAATACCTGACCACCATTCTTTAGACGGGTCGTCGTAGATAATTTCAGAGAAAATCACCCCGTTATTGTAAGATCCTTCATCATCACCACCCGGAGAAGGTGCTTGCTGAACAGCTACGGACAGACCTAGGTCTGGGATAATCTGCTCGTTGTAGAATGAAATAGTTGTATCAGATTCTGCAATTACAGCTCCTGTTCCATCAGTGATTTCCCAATTAGCCGTAGCATTAGCTGCATCAAAAGTAAGTACGTATTCGCCGTCTTTAACTTCCAGAGGGTCTACCACCTTGATAGCAACAGGACCCATACCTCCCATGTAAGAAGGCTGACCGTCAGAGTTACCGCTCATGATTGCATCAACTTCTTCTGGAAGAAGCTCTAGCTCCGTACCACCGTTACCCACACCATCAAGACGCTTGATAATAGGTCCGTCACCATATTGAGCAACCTGAACTGTACCGCCTTTCTCTGAGTCGATCTCATGTGGAATGGCAGTGTACGTCTTAATGTTACGACGACCTGCTAGGAATGGAATTTTCTGACCTCCTGGTGCAGTAGTAGGATCAAATTCCAAGAACTGGTTTTGACCGTAGGCAATCACTGTAAAGTAGTACTCCTTGTGATTGATCAGCGTACGGTCACCCGTTGCAAATTGGTCTTCAGTAATCTGGAATGAAGTGAAGATTCCTTCGTTATTTGACTGTAGCGTCATATCCTGAGGAACCAATGCATTCAAATCTGGATCTACCTCCCAGTTGATCAGCTGTGTAAGGCCGTTCTTAATATCACACTGAGCGACCATACGGCTTTGTGTAGGATCGTAAATATCAGAAATACTTACATCGGAGTTTGCCAATTGGAAGATTTGGAATCCTTCAAATTTGTAATCGAAGTAATCTGGATTTGCATTCAAGATTGAATCGCGATCGTCCGGGCTAACAGTAATTAGCGGATCGCGCTCACGGTAGCTGAACCCAAGGTTGTTAGAACCTGGGCCGTAGGTCAACTTCAAGATGATCTCGCGATCGAGCTCTTGAGCAGTTACATCCGGTGCATCTGGACCATTCAATACCTGGAAACAGTTATCAAATAATTTTTGTGCTTTATCATCCGCGATAATCACTTTCTCTACAGAAGCAAATAGATCGTTGTTGATCAAATCACGCTCCCATACAACACCTGTAGTTACGAAGTTAAGTGCACCCGGTGCTAGTGAGAATGGACCTGCACTGTGGAGACCACGCTTATCTTCTTTGTTCGCTGGACTCTCCCACCAATCTACTGGTGCGTATGGAGGATATGCACCAGTTGTATCGTAAGACATACCTGGGTAAGCAAAACGAGTAGGTGTACCATTACCTGATGCAACGAATCCATCACCGTTTCCTTGGTCACCTGGACCTGAAGGAGTTTCAATGATAAGCTCTGAACCGTTTTTCCATAAAGCACGCATGTAGTTGTAGAAGTGCGTTGCGTTATCTGGGTTACCGGAGATGTTTGAAGCAGTGTTGTTGTAATACATGAACTGGCTCATGATGATACGCTCGTTCACGCCGGTTGCTGGATCTTCAGCAACACAAAGACCAGTTTCTGGATCCTTAACACCATCCACACAGCCGTCACGGTCATTATCAAGACCATCGTAGTAATCTGCGAAAGGACCTTGGAAGAAGTCGAAGCCTACAGCAGGAGGATTCAAACCATAGCCAAGTGCACCTTCATCATCCGTATCGGAGTTGTAACAGTAACCTAGACCACGTGCGATATCACAACCAATGATATCATCCGTGTAGTTCCCTAAATCTGGATCGAACCAAGTTGAGAAGTACGTATTGGTCAAACGGAACGTTGAACGGTTGATAATACGGTAGTTGTTGAAGGTCATGTTGTTTACCTCGTCGTTCGTTGAGAAGGCAAACGCTTGCGCACGGATTTCGAAACCTAGTGCACCTGCTTGTGATTCAGTGTGAACGTTACCACGGTCGTTGTATACCCACCAGATGGTCTGGTCACCGTAAAGCACGTCGGTTTCTTTATCACGACAGTCGTACTCTTTGTCGATATCGTAAGCAGGGTAATCTACCAAGTAATCGTATACTCCGTCACCATCGCGGTCAATAAAAGGAGCCAATTGGTATGGCAATTCACCATCAACACCATTACCTGGCCACTCCTTAATGCTTTGAGGAATTTGGCTCTCGTAGCCTGGGAAAAGCTCAGCGTCGTTACAGTTTGGATCGTCCAAACATTCCAACCACGCTTTGTGAACATCTACCTCTTCGCGGTATACGATCCAGTGGCGGTCGTATTTATCACAGATCTCCTTGTTAGTAGAAGCTGTACCGTCGGTAGTTAGTGGGCCTGGCCAGTAATCGTTACCAGATTGGCGGTAGGTCATGGCAGCCAATTTCAATTGGTTACCTTCATCCACACCGCCGAGCCAAAGTGAACCGGCAAACATCGAGTGCTTGTTCGAGCCTTTTGGCACCTCGTAGCGTGCGGTGTTCAAATCCCACCACATATCACCACCACCGAGGATGGTGGCACGTACGTTATTAATACTCAAATCACTCTGCGCCTTTGACGGCTGACAAAGTTCTTCGACTGTTTTCATTGAACCGGTATTGGCACTACCTGAGTTCTCACTTACGCCTTGCACCTCACGTGCAGAAAGCGGCAGTGTAAAAGCGGCTGAAAGTAAAAGGAGATATACTCTTTTCATATGCTGTTTTTCGAATGCTTTTTAATTATAGTCCGATACGTAAACCTAGACGCATACGACGTGGCAAGCTGAACAAACCAGGGTTTGCTAGGCTAATGTTGT
>JAAZVU010000045.1 GCA_018623275.1 Flavobacteriales bacterium | reverse complement strand
GAGTCATTTCCTATTCTTGCAGATGTATCGGGATATGTTACTGAAAAAATGGTCAACCTTGGAGATTACGTAAGGCAAGGTGAACCCATATATCAAATAGCAGATTTATCAAAAGTCTGGGTATTGTTTGATGTGTATGAGACGGACATGGGTTTTATAAACAAAGGGGATAAAGTCGAATACACTATCCAATCAATACCAGGTAAAACATTCAGTGGTACAATCAGCTACATCGACCCTGTAATAGATCCCAAAACAAGAGTGGCTAAAGCAAGAGTAGAACGAAACAATGCCGACTTAATGCTAAAGCCTGAAATGTTCGTCAGTGGAACCGTAGAAGCAAGTACTTCAACAAAGAAGCCATCATTGACGGTTCCAAAATCAGCCGTTATGTGGACAGGCACTCGTTCTGTTGTTTACGTCATGCAAACCAGCTCACAAGGCGTTAGTTTCATAATGCGAGAAGTTACGCTAGGTCCCGAATTAGGAGATAGTTACGTAATTGAGTCAGGTTTAGAAGCTGGGGAAGAGATTGCAGTTAACGGCACCTTCAGCATTGATGCAGCAGCACAATTAGCTGGTAAACCAAGCATGATGAATCCTCAAGGCGGGGTAGCTATGACAGGGCACAACCATGGTGGTCTAAAAAATTCTGCAATGGAGAATAAGGCCTCTGCCATTAAGAAGACTTCCTTATCTACCTCTGCAAAAAAATCCATAGAGCCTCTTTTCGAGTCTTATTTTAACTTCAAAACTGCCCTTGCATCTGACGATTTTAAAAAAGCAAAGCAATCAGGCTTGGCACTAAAGTCTGCACTTGCTAATGTGGATATGAACTTTTTCAAAGGCGATGCTCATGCTGTTTGGATGGAGTTATCATCTTCCCTGAAAAATTCTTTACAACACATTGAACACGAAGAAAACATAGCCGCCCTGAGAGAAAGCTTTATCCATATTTCAAACGGGATGATAGCAATTGCAGAGTCTTTTGAACCAAATATATCTCCAATTTATATTCAGCATTGCCCGATGGTAAACTCAAATAAAGGTGCAGATTGGCTGAGCCAATCAAAAGAAATACGAAACCCCTACTTCGGTGAGTCTATGCTGACCTGCGGAGAAGTAAAAAAAGAAATCAACTAATTATTCACTTCAAATTCAAATACAATGAAATCAACAACTCAGAAATTCAACACAAAAACAAATAATCCGATGATGAGAACATTTCTTGGATTACTTGTATCCATCGGGTTAACAACTACCCTTTATTCTTGTAATAACTCACAGAAAAGCGATGAGAAAAATAAAACAGAGCAATCCACTATTGATGCTGGTCAAGCTTCTGGCGTATTAGATAACTATCTTAAAGTGAAAGATGCCCTCGTGCAATCTGATGGATCAGCAGCTAGCAAAGCGGCAGGGAAACTTATACTCAGCATTCCTGATGGTCAAGATGAACTAATGAAAAAAATACGCTTTGATGCTCAGCATATAGCTGATACGGAAAACGTAGATCACCAACGAGACCACTTCAATACCCTTTCAGACAACATTTACGCGTGGGTAAAAAAATCTAATGTAAATGATCAAAAGCTTTACAAACAATACTGCCCTATGGCATTCAACAACGAAGGAGCCTACTGGCTCAGTGCCGAAAAAGAAGTAAACAATCCTTATTTTGGTGATAAGATGCTGCATTGTGGAAGTGTAAAGGAAGAATTGTAACTAGAATCAATTAATGCCTCAAGTGTAATACTTGGGGTATTAAACCCTTTCTACGCCCATGTCGTTTCAGTAGGGGCATTTCAACGCAAACGACATTCCCGAATATGGTAAAACGAATCTTTGGTTTTTATGAAAGATGTAATCGAAAATAAATTAAAACTTAGGTCGGTAAAACCAACGGCCATGCGCCTGTTAGTTTTACAAGCACTACTCAATGAAAAAAAAGCATTGAGCTTAAACGAGCTAGAAACTATTCTAGAACATGCTGATAGAACTACAATTTTCAGGACACTGAAAACCTTTCAAGAAAAGTTTTTGGTGCATAGGGTTTATGATGGTAGTGGCATGGTAAAGTATGCTGTTTGCGATGACGATTGTAATTGCAGCTTACAGGAAAACCACCTTCATTTTTTATGTACAAAATGCTCCACCACTTACTGTTTAAAAGATGCTCCTATAGCTATACCCACAATACCAAAAGGCTTTAAAGCCAAATATGCCAACTACTTGATTGAAGGCTCATGCAGTAGCTGCAACTAAACTTTGCAATGGCATTGCACTCCTTAATAGCTTGCTTTGTGTTCGAATTAAAACTTGAACATGAAGCACGCATTTCTATCACTTTTCATTCTATTTAGCGTATCTGCCGTTGCGCAAAACAACATTTACTTTCAGGTAAATGATGAAGAAGGTGAAAGCCTCATTGGAGCAACTATTGTTATTGAAGGGACGACAAATGGTGGTACAACAGATGCAGAAGGCAAGTATCACTTTCAAAATATCCCCAACGGCTCAATCAACTTTGTTGTAAGCTATGTAGGGTATGAGCCGCAATCCAAGACAGTACTTTTTCCAGAATCAAATGGACAAACCATTCTTATTACCATGGAATCGGGTGAAGAGCTTGAAGAAGTAATCGTGTCTGCTACACGTTCTTCAAGAACTATAGAAACCATTCCAACCCGCATAGAAGCTATAACCTTAGAAGAATTAGGCGAAAAGGCCGTAATGAACTCAAGTAATATTAGTGTGGTGTTACGTGAATCACCAGGTATCATGATGCAACAAACTTCTTTAAGTTCAGGAAATATGAGCATTCGTATTCAAGGACTTGATGGCAGATATACCCAAATGCTACGTGATGGAGCACCCATTTATGGGGGCTTTGCAGGTGGTTTATCTCTTTTGCAAATCCCACCATTAGATTTAAAACAATTTGAAATCATAAAAGGTGGCAACTCTACGCTTTACGGTGGTGGTGCCATTGCGGGTATCGTAAACTTAGTTTCCAAAACACCAGAAGAAAAACCTGAATTAACCATAATGCTTGACCAAACAAGCGCATTGGGAACTACAGGAAATATTTTCTATGCTCAGAAGTATGGCAAACTAGGTTTAACCATATATGGGTCAGGAAACAATCAAATAGCATACGACCCAGATGATGATGGTTTCTCGAACATGCCTCAATCACAGTCTCTCACTCTAAATCCACGATTATTTTATTATCCCAGCAACAACACAGAAGTTTCGCTTGGTGTAGGTGCAACCCTTGATGAAAGAACAGGTGGAGATATGAAAGTGATTGACGGCAATCCTGAGATAGAAAATGTCTTTACGGAAGTAAATAAATCCGAAAGGTATAATTCTCAATTCCTATTGAAGAACCAAAAGGAAAACCGTGAGATAATTTTAAAAAATAATATAAGCCTGTTCAACCGGGAATTAACTATTCCCGACTATCTATTTGACGGACAGCAGCTATCCAGTTTTTCAGAAGCATTTCTAAAACTCGACAAATCAGATGAAAACGAATGGCACTTAGGAGTGAATCATTATTACGAGTCTTTTACAGACAACAATCCTGATAGCCTTGGCTCTCAGGATTACACATTCAATACGTTTGGTGCTTTTGTCCAGAACACAAGGAATTTAGGTGAAAGATTTGTTTTTGAAGGTGGCTTACGTACCGATTACAACATTGAACATGGCCCCTTTGTACTGCCAAGACTTGCACTACTTTACAAGCACAGCAATAAGTTTTCTTCAAGGATAAGCGGTGCAATGGGTTATAAACTCCCAACGCTATTTACAGAAGATGCGGAGCGTATTTATTATAAAGATATAGCACCGATTAGCACAAGTTCACTCAATCCCGAAACCTCCATTGGTGGGAATATTGACTTCAACTATAAAACTATTGTACTAGACAAATTCACGTTTGCCATTAACCAACTCTTCTTTTTCACACAGCTCAACCAAGCATTAGTCCTAAGAGAAGATGTACCAAGCAGCACATACTTTTATGAAAATGCCGATGGCCCAATTCAAAGTTCAGGTTTTGAAACTTCGATTAGAACCACATACGAAGACTTTAAATTATTTATGTATTACACCTATACCAACACACAACTGAAATACGACAATATAAATAAGCAGCAGCCCTTAACCCCTGAGAGTATGGCAGGTTTCATTCTGATGTATGAATTAGAAGACAATTGGTCAGTTGGCTACGAACTCTACTACACAGGCCAGCAATTTGATAACAGCTTTGATCAAAAACCTGACTATTGGACAATGGGTTTTATGGTGATGAAGCACTTTGAACACATTACCCTATTTGCCAACTTCGAGAATTTCACCAACACAATACAAACCAATTATGAGCCACTTGTAAATGCTCCAATTTCGAATCCAACCTTTAATGATATATGGGCACCCACTCCAGGCTTTGTATTTAATGGTGGTGTGAAGATTAACATTTTCTAAATCATGGACTTTTACCAAATCATAACTCCAATTATCACCGTTGCGTATTTGCTCATAGTCTTTGTGCTTCGCTCAATCATAGTATGGCGGCAATCGGGTGTTAATCCTTTTGTTTTCAGTTCAACCGAGAAAGCACATGACTACCTCGGTTTCATTTACAAAATGGCCGTTCTTTTTATGGCTATAACAATTGTCTGCTACTCCTACCTACCAGCTGTTTATCAGTTTTTGAATCCTATCACTTTTTTATCACAGGACTCAATACAAATGGTCGGTATAGCCCTCCTGCTAATCTCATTTCTTTGGACATTAATCGCTCAAGTTCAAATGTCAGATTCTTGGCGTATTGGAATAGACTATGACGAAAAGACTGAATTAATTGATAAAGGGATATTTACTATCTCAAGAAATCCAGTATTCCTAGGCGTAGTGGTATTTTACATTGGCATTTTCCTAATTCTTCCAAACACCCTGAGCTTTACATTGGTAGTAGTGATCTTAATAACCGTACAAGTCCAAGTAAGATTAGAAGAAGTGTACCTACTTGAAACACATGGTGAAGCATATCAAGCATATAAAAACAGTGTGAGACGATGGATTTGATGCGAAAAGCAATATTCCACATTTCTAAAATGGACTGCCCTTCGGAAGAGCAAATGATTCGTATGAAGCTTTCCGATTATGATTCCATACAGCAACTTGATTTTGAAATTCAAGACAGAAAACTAACTGTAATGCACCTTGGCAATTCAACTGAAATATTGAATCTGCTAGAAGAGCTGAAATTGGATACAAAGTTGGTTTCCGAATCAAAAACGACAGAGTCAATAAACTACTCTAAAGACTCCAAAAAAGAGCGAAAACTACTATGGGCAGTACTATTAATTAACTTCTCATTTTTTGTAATTGAGATACTTTTTGGTTGGTTTTCTAGGTCAATGGGTTTAGTGGCTGATTCATTAGATATGTTGGCTGATTCAATTGTATATGCGCTCAGTTTAATGGCAGTGGGGCAATCTGCTATCCGCAAAAAGAACGTTGCGAAATGGAGTGGATATTTTCAATTACTCCTAGCCCTAATAGGATTAATTGAAGTGATAAGACGTTTTATAGGATCGGAAGAAATGCCTGTATTTCAAACCATGATTGTAATCTCATTTCTTGCCTTAATAGCCAATGGTCTTTCGCTATATCTTATTCAAAAATCCAAAAGCAAAGAAGCTCACATGCAGGCTTCAGCGATTTTTACTTCCAATGATATTATTATAAATATTGGAGTAATTACAGCAGGTACACTTGTCTATTTTACCAGCAGTCAGATTCCTGACCTTGCAATTGGTTCAATAGTCTTTTTGATAGTCATTCGGGGTGCTTTCCGAATACTTAAATTAGCAAAGTAATCCCTCCCACGGCCATGTGCTTACGGTAGGTGCATTTCATTCGTGCCTCATTCTATTTACCAACCTTCAACACCGCACAGCAAGAGAAGCCCGCTATTCCATTCCGCAAGGCTACATTCCATACCGTGCTACACTTGCTTTTTGCCAACGCACAACCCCAACGCAGGTAAAGCGGTATTCGTCAATCGCTCCATTTAGTTTCACAAAAACATATCTGCAAGGGTAAATGCACTCCCTACGGTCGCCCTTGCATATACCATTCACTACCTTTCAGTTTGCGCTCCAGTAGGTGCTCACTTCAAGTCGTTCACTTGTTTTGTTTCACACATTCCACTCAATCCTCATTCGCAGCTTTTCTATCCCCCCAAACCCCGTTTTAGGTGTTCGCTAAACTCACAAGTATTTAATTGGGGGGCTATCGCTGCTTGTTGTTTTGCTCGCCTGCGGGTCGCTGCGGGCTAATCGGGCTGTCATGCTTTTTGCTTACCTCCACGGCTACAGGCGCTGCGTTTCAGTCGATTCTTTTCAATTCACTCCTTCAACTTAGCCCCTTTCACCTCCGCTCACAAGAGCAGTTCACTCATTTCAATTCATTCCTTGTGCCTCGTCATTCCTTTCAATTCGTTCACTACACTTGCCTCTCCCGTCACGGTTGCAAAAAATCACGCCAGCCCTGTGTAGTTCCTACATAGGCGTAGGTCGCCTTCACCCTAAAGGGATTCAGGCTTTTTCCTACACCACCCTTGCTCCGCTCGCTGGCGGCTCGCGAAATCGGCTTCGCCTTAGTTTACCTGCGTTTCCCCACTCCTAACCAAGAAAGACAGTTGTAGATTTAATGTTTAAGTATTTGCTTAAACAATAAACTTCTTTTCTTTTATTTGCGTTAATTTAAGCAATCACTTAAATACGCTCAATTATGGTAAAATCATGTATCAGGGTTTATGCTAATCAGGCACAAATAGATGACTGTAAACAAAGCATTGAAGATGTCTCAGCGTCAGTAACACGTATTTCAAAGGCATTAAACCTTGCAGGTAATGAAGTTCGTTTAAAAATCTTATTCCTATTGGACAAAGAATCCCAAATGTGCCCTTGTGATTTAAGTGATGTCCTCGGTATGACTGTACCTGCAATCTCTCAGCATTTAAAAAAACTCAAGGAAGCGGGAATAGTGAAGTATGAAAAAATTGGACAAACAGTTTTTTATTCACTTGCAGAATCCAATAGCCACATACTCAATCCAATATTCAATCTATTGGCTTCAGAAAAACAACTAGCTATATGAAACCTAATAAATCAAAATCCTTGGCCTTAACAAGCGTCCTGACTGCCGTCAGTGCTTCACTCTGCTGTATCACACCTGTACTAGCTCTTATTGCAGGGTCTAGCGGCATAGCAGCTTCCTTTTCATGGTTAGAACCCTTTCGTCCATGGTTAATAGCAATAACACTGCTAGTTCTAGCATTTGCATGGTATCAGAAACTAAAACCTCAGTCAAAAGAAGAAATTGAATGCGCTTGTGATGATGTCGAAAAACCAAGCCTTTGGCAATCGCAAAGATTCCTTGGCATTGTTACAGTATTTGCCGCAATTATGCTTGCATTTCCATACTATGCCGACTCCTTTTTTCCTGAGACAAAGTTTTCAAATTCCGTTGATAGAACCCTTGAATCTAACTATCAAATCTCAATTAAAGGTATGACCTGTACAGGATGCGAAGAACACGTCAAGGTAGAAATTGGTAAGCTTCCGGGTATTACACAATTAGAAGTTTCCTATGAAGATGAGAATGCCGTAGTATCCTTTGATGAATCTCAAACGAATATTGAAGAAATTAAATCGGCAATCGGTAATACAGGTTATAAAGTTAAATCAGTGAATAAATTAAAATGAGCGAAATAATCCTACAATCGACAATTACTTGCCCTGAATGTGGTCACAAGAAAGAAGAAACCATGCCTACAGACGCATGTCAATTTTTCTATGAGTGCGAGAACTGTAAGAAAGTACTGAAACCTCAACAAGGTGATTGTTGTGTTTACTGCAGTTATGGCTCAACTCCCTGTCCACCTATTCAAAATGATAATGGGAGTTCATGTTGTCAAACAAAAAAATAGAAAAGCAAATTTAAGTGGGTCGTTAGCACCAGGTATTGTTTCACAAGGTCAAGCCCTGCGGGTTTTGAATAAAATCTCCACCCTTCGGGTAGTATTTGATCCAAAAACCTTGTTCACAATCCCTCCCCACATTCAAAGAGAGCTTTCTCTTTTCTTTTTTTCCCTTTTTTCTTTTCTCTTTTAAAAATGTCTGTGCGAAGCGCAGCGAGCATAATTCTAATGGCTTGCTATATGAAAACGCTTCTGCTAAAGACACACAGACCGACAACCACCTACACAAAACCCCATTTCTTTATACTGAATAAAGGATTGAATAGCGGTAAACCATTGAAAGCACCCTGCCCTAATTGCTTTGTTTGCCTCCTCAAAAAGCCAGATTTAGTTGACCAGGTGTATTGGATAGCATACGCACTTTGGAAGTCAAGACAGCTTGAAATGTTTCTACGTGGTTCAGTGATTCCATTCATAACCATTGGAGAATACAGAAAGCATTTTCTAAGGACCATAAAGGCCGCTGAAGAGAAAGAACAACAACTTGAAAAACTCATTCAGACCTTCAAGCTCTTAGAGATTCAAGAACAAAAAATCCATGTTTCATTAAAAATGATTGAAACCGCAAGAATGGCATTTTTCAGGGAGTTGCTATGACCTGCATTCCCTTTTGTCATAGGAGTTTAAGCAAACCGAAGCAAGAAAGAGCTAAGAAACCGAAAGAAACCACTTTGCCCAATTATTGACGTAATCTTGGTGGAAAGTGACAAGGCCGTACCAAGTCCGAGTCAAGTCCAAGTAACTAATGTTTAACCCCTAAAAATTTAAAGATCATGGGTAAAATTTCACAAGGTGTCTTAGGCGGCTTCTCCGGCAAGGTCGGAAATGTCGTAGGTGGTACATGGAAAGGTATTGATTACATGAGAATCAAGCCTGCCAACGTATCGAATCCAAGAACTGCAGGTCAGGTTGACCAACGTTCTAAATTCTCAACTACTCTTAAATTCTTGCAGTCAATGACTGACTTCTTGAGAGTAGGTTTCAAGTTGTACGCAAACAAGATGACGCAGTTCAACGCTGCAATGTCTTACAACTTGAACAACGCAATCACGGGATCATATCCCAACTTCACTATTGACTACGCCAATGCGCTCGTTAGTCGTGGTGGATTAGTAGGAGCAGCAAACGCAGCTGTTAGTTCTTCAGGTGGATTGGTTGAGTTCACATGGGACGACAACACAGGCAGCGGAAACGCTCAGGCAACTGACAAGGCGTTGCTAGTTGTTTACAACCCAACCAAGGACGAATCAATCTATGATTCCGCAGGAGCTGTAAGAAGTGCCACTTCTCAGAACTTAGGAATGCCTGCAAGCTATGTAGGTGATGATGTAGAAGCCTTCATTGGTTTCCTATCAGAAGATGGTAAAGAAGTCGCTAACAGCGTTTATATCGGTTCTGTAACAGTTGCTTAATAGCAATTGGTTCTCTCTCGAAAACCGCTCTAATTCTAGGGCGGTTTTTTTATTCCCTTACCTTTGTGTTTGCACTTGTTTAGCGGTTAATTAGCTCTATTTCAGGACTTTTTGTTACTGATTTGTACCTAGAAGCACATAACTAACTGATAATCAATAGTGCTTTAGATATTGTATTGGGAAGTAAACCCATGAACAAAGTCAAGTTCGAAATCCTTAATTTGGGACTTCAACTAACTGACTTATGAGATTACTTCTACTCGCAATTTCAACTATTAGCTTTCTATCACTAAGTGCTCAAGACAGGGTCAACGGAGCTACCTTTCAAACGCGCAGTCCAGTCATAGCTGAACACGGAATGGTGTGTACCTCGCATCCCCTGGCCTCTCAGATTGGATTGGATATTTTAAAGCAAGGTGGAAACGCCGTAGATGCTGCCATCGCTGCCAATGCGGCGCTCGGCCTTATGGAGCCCACTGGTTGTGGCGTCGGAGGCGATCTTTTTGCCATAGTATGGGATGCAAAAACGCAAAAGCTCTATGGTCTTAACGGCAGCGGACGCTCTCCAAAATCTATGACCCTAGACACATTGAAAGCTATGGGGCTTGAAAAGATACCAGCTTATGGTCCGCTTCCAGTGAGTGTTCCTGGTGCCGTAGACGGATGGACCTCTCTACACGATAAGTTTGGATCTATGCCGCTCAAGAAAATTTTGGCTCCTGCTATCGAATATGCTGAGGAAGGATTTCCCGTGACAGAATTGATTGGATATTACCTAGGCTCTATAGATCGATTTTCACGCATGGGGTATCCAAACATTAAGGAAACCTATTACGACCCGAACGGCGGACAACGTCCAAAGAATGGAGACCGCTACCGCAACCCAGCACTGGCCGATACCTACAGAGCCATTGCTAAAAAAGGTCGCGAAGGGTTTTACGAAGGTGAGGTCGCCCAAACAATCACCACCTTTATCAAAGAACAAGGCGGATTTCTATCCCTAGAAGATTTAAGCGCACACCACAGCCAATGGGTAGAGCCTGTAAGTGTAAATTATCGCGGGTACGACGTTTGGGAATTGCCTCCAAATGGGCAAGGTATCGCCGCGTTACAATTGTTGAACATACTTGAAAACAAAGACTTCAGCGAGGTACGCTGGGGCAGTGAAGAGCACCTGCATTTGTTTACAGAAGCCAAGAAGCGCGTCTTTGAAGACCGTGCAAAGTATTATGCTGATATGGACATGGCCAAGGTTCCTGTAGAAGCCCTGTTGAGCAAAGAG
>JAAZVU010000044.1 GCA_018623275.1 Flavobacteriales bacterium | reverse complement strand
CCAATATCCATAAAAGCCCTGCTGCCATCCAAAGGGAGGAGCTGAATGGATAAATGAAAAGTGCGAGGGAGCAGAGTAGGGCACCAACAAGGAAGTACGGCTTTCTACGTCCCCACTTTGGCGACCAAGTTTTGTCGCTCATCGCACCAATAATTGGTTGTACAATGAGTCCGGTCATAGGACCGGCTAGATTCAACAATGGAATTTCATGCGGACTGGCACCGAGAAAATCATAAATGGGGTTGACTGCGCTTTGTTGCAGACCGAAGCTGTATTGAATGCCGAAGAATCCGACATTCATGTTCAAGATCTGCGTAAAGCTTAATTTGACTTTACGGGTCATGTTTAGAGTGTTAGCGTGTTACCGAGCGGTAATTTAAGCGAAAAAGGCGAGTGCCCAATTGGCCCCGGAAAAATTTGATCTAGGCAGTCAATTCCTCGATCACACGAAGAATGAGTTTCAATCCTCTATCAAGCTCCTGATGAGTTACGGTCAGTGGTGGCGTGATTCGTATGGCGTTTTCTGCGAACAAGAAACTATTGGTAATCAACCCTTCATCTTCTAGGCGAGCAATGACTTCAAAACCGTCTATTTCAGGCTTAAGCCACAAACAATACATGAGTCCCTTACCACTGATCTTTTCGATACTAGGATGAACCAGCATTTGACGAATGTGCTGCTCCTTGGCTGGGATTTCAGCCATGAGCTCAGGGGAAGATTCTAGCGCTTCAAAAACGCCCAAAGAAGCTGCACAGCTTACAGGGTTACCGCCAAAGGTGGTAATGTGGCCAAGGATTGGATCTGCTTGAATAACCTTCATAATGTGTTCAGGAGCTACAAAAGCGCCCAGAGGTAAACCGCCGCCGTAGGCTTTCGCCAAACACATGATATCTGGACAGAAGCCATAATCCAAGTGCGCGAACCAGGGTCCGGTTCTTCCCATGCCGGTTTGAATCTCATCCAGAATCATCAAGGCACCGACTTCTCTACAACGTGCGCGCACAGCTTTAATCCATGCGGGATCTGCTGGAATATATCCGCTACCTGCCTGAATACATTCAATGACTACCCCTGCAGTCTTTGAAGTAATCTGCTTGAGTACAGCGAAATCATTAAAATTTGCCTGCATGGTATCCGGCAGTAATGGGTAATAACCGCCTTTATATTTATCAGATCCTTGGATGCTCAATGAACCGTGTGTAGAGCCGTGGTAGCTGTTTTTAAAACTGATAAATTGGCTTCGTCCGGTATATTTCTTTGCAATCTTCATGGAAGCTTCAATGGCTTCAGTACCGCTATTCACGAAGTAAACGCGGTCCATACAAGGATGCAGTTTCTCTAACGTTTTCTTGGCCAATTTTGCCTGTGGCCCAATGGCAAATTCACCATAGACCATCACGTGCATGTGCCTTTTCACCTGCTCCACCACAGCATTCACAACCATGGGATGACCGTGCCCGAGGTTGGCCACAGATATCCCGGAGATAAAATCGAGGTACTCCTTGCCCTGAGGATCGTACAAATAATTGCCCTCAGCGCGATCGATAACGAGAGCGCTAGGAGAGCCAACCACTTGAGCGACATGGTCTAAAAACAAAGATTTTATATCCGCCATAGAGCCCCAAAAATAAAGGTTTTACATCAAGCAATTATGTGCTTATTTCCAATAAAAAACCACCCCGTGGGGGTGGTTTTTTATTGTTTGCTTATCGCATTGGGCGTCCGCCGTCTGGACCTGGACGTCTTCCTTTATCGCGTGGGCGGTCTTTACCTCGCATGCGTTCCATCATCTTACGGCCAAATTCCTTTTCAGCACGAAGAAGTTTAGCCGTCTTTTTGGCACCGATCACATCTATGAAGTCTTCTAGGTATGACTTGCGCAGTTCTTCGATGGCAATATGCGTATCGGCAAAAGAGTACAGCATTTTTTCTACCTCGTTCTCCGACGGTTCCTCGCCGCTTAACTTCTGAAGGCCGCTTCGTTGCTGCTCACGTAATGCATGTTCTTTTTCACGAAATTCATTGTACACCGGCCAGAAGGCTTGGCTTTCGGCTACAGTTAGTTCTAATTCCTCAGTGAGGTAGGCCACTTTAATGGCCTCAATCTTTTCTTTCTTTTTTTCAAGATCGGCTCGGTCGCCCATATTGGGCTGTGCCATGACCCCTGCTGCTGTGAGCAATAGACCAAAAATTAAAGTCTTTTTCATAATTCTAAGTATTCGTAATCTGAATTGTAATAGTCGTAATACACATCTGTATCGAGCTCCACTTCAGCGAAGTCGAGCGAATCGGGCTCCACGAAGGAGTACATATCCTCAATCTGCACATAACCTAGGCTGTACATTTCTGCCAATAGATCTTCAGTCACTTCATTGTCATGTGTTGAAGTGTTCGGCCAAAAGAGTACGGCTAAAGCTATGGCGGCTGCGGCTGTCATGGACCATCGAACAATACGCAAATACGAAGGCTTCGTTGCAACAATAGGGCTCGAGGTCCGGTCCACGAGATACTGCTCCGGAATGCGGTGAAGCTTTGCTTTGAGCTCTTTTAATTGAGCATCACTTGCTGAATATGTTTGTTTTTTGTCCATTTAGTAATTAGAGTGGTTGCAATTATGGTAGGTTTAATAGGCCGATTAATTTTTCTTCCATCTTGTTTTTTGCATGGTGGTAATTCGCTTTAAGTGCTCCGATAGAAGTTCCTGTGAGTTCAGCGATGTCCTTAAAACTCAAATCTTGGTAATACCGCAATTCAAAAACCAACTGTTGTTTTTCTGGGAGACCGTTGAGGACATCTTGTACCTTTTTATTGATCTCATCACCATTCCATTTTAGCTCAGTGGAGCTTTGTGCTGCATAGGCACTTTCTAGATCGGCACTGAGGTGACGCTTTTCCTTTTTTAGCTCATTTAGCGCAGCATTGCGGACAATGGCGTAGCACCAGGTAAAAGGGTGGCTACTTCCCTTAAACTTGTGTAGGTTTTTCCAAATGCCTATCATCCCTTCTTGCAGGGCATCTTGTGCTAAAGATTCGCTCTTAAGAATACCCACAGCACAATAGAGGAGACGTTCGCTGTACTGCTCAACGATCTCAAAAAAAGAAGCCTCCCACTGCTCTTGCAATAGGAGGCTCTTGATGTTTTTGGTTTCCTCCATCACTGTTTAGATGAGAGGAAGATACTAAAGGTTTAACAGAAGAATTATTTTCTTGCGATCACCTTCTGGGCTGCTGCTACAATGGCCTCAGCGTTCAAACCGTATTTTTCCATGAGTTGTGCTGGAGTACCGCTCTCACCGAAGCTATCGTTTACAGCCACGAATTCTTGCGGTACTGGATGGTTGGTTACCAAGGTTTGAGCAACGCTCTCACCCAAACCACCAAAGCGGTTGTGCTCTTCAGCGGTTACAACACATCCTGTTTTTGCAACGGATGCGAGAATAGCCTTCTCGTCCAAAGGCTTAATAGTAGCCATGTTGATTACCTCTGCGCTCACGCCTGCAGCTTCTAGCGCTTCAGCAGCTTGTAAGGCTTCCCATACTAGGTGGCCAGTGGCAATGATGGTTACATCTGTTCCTTCCGTCAATACGTCGCCTTTACCGATCTCGAATTTCGCATCAGCAGGGGTGAAGTTTGCTACCTTAGGACGACCAAAGCGCAAGTATACTGGGCCGTCGTACTCTGCGATAGCGATGGTTGCAGCTTTGGTTTGGTTGTAATCACAAGGGTTGATCACCACCATGTGCGGCAACATTTTCATCAAGCCGATGTCTTCAAGAATCTGGTGCGTTGCACCATCTTCACCAAGAGTAAGACCTGCGTGAGAAGCACAGATTTTCACGTTTTTACCGCTGTAGGCGATGCTCTGACGGATCTGATCGTACACGCGACCCGTAGAGAAGTTTGCAAAGGTTCCAGTAAACGGGATTTTGCCACCGATGGTCAAACCTGCTGCAATACCCATCATGTTTGCTTCGGCGATACCTACTTGGTAGAATCGGTCAGGATTCTGATCAGCGAAAGCATTCATTTTAAGAGAACCAGTAAGGTCAGCACAGAGTGCTACAACGTTTTCATTCGTTTTACCCAATTCTTCCAAACCGGCTCCAAAGCCTGAACGGGTATCCTTACTTCCTGAATCTGTGTACTTCTTCATTTTAGTTGATTTTCACAATGGTTGATGAGCCAGGGCTCACTCTAAATTCTTTGTTTTTACTGTATCCAGTCTCTTGCGCAAATTTGCTTCTGAAGACTACTTTATATCGGCCAGGTTGCAGCTGGAACACTTGGCGTTCGCTGCTCTCGCTTAAATCGACTACCCACTCATAGCCATCCTCGCGTTGCACGAATATGGCTCCAAAGCCGCTCACTCCAGTTTGAATGGTGACCATTCCAGGTGGTGGTACAGCGATGGTGGTAGAGGCACTTGCCTTGATGTGCACGCCCTTCTGTATGATACGTGGCAGCGTTAAGATTTCTAAATCATAAGTCCCGCTCAAGTACTTCTGCGCAGTTCCAAATTCTTGTACGTGCAATATGGTTTCCTTGCCACGAGGCTTCACAATACACGAGATGTTTTTCGACATTCTTGGAGAGGCCTTTAGGATCAATTCACCTTGGGGAGTGTTTGCGCCGATGTGCGTATGAGTACCGCTGTGAATGACAATGCTATCTACGCGTACAGGTGGTACGGTGTGCACTTCCATATCATATACGATCAGTGGATCAAGAACTAAGGTATCGGGAACACCTTTATAGTTGAGGGTATGCACAAAGCTCTCCTTGACCTTACCAGAAGTATGGTCATAAAGCAGAATAGGTACGTCCGTTTCTGTCGGTTTTTCGTTGATGTCTAAAAGATTGATTTGCGCAGTGGTGTTATCTAGCGCTTGTGATATTACGACACCGAGCACATTTTTGAAGGTGTTTTCGTCGGCTGCGTCAAAATAGGTGCCCACACATTCAAAGCTACTTTTGAAATCTTCGTCCAAACCAATGCCAATAACAAACGGCTTGAGTATGATCCCCTTCTTCTGCAAGCGCTTACTTACAATACAAGGATCTCCATCACAAGCTTCAACGCCATCAGTAATGAGAATAATGATGTTTCTACAATCTTCACACGGTGGAAAATCGCTCGAGGCTTTGAGCAATGAACCTGCGATTGGCGTTGTTCCTTTTGGAGTAATGCTCTTGAGTACTCTTTTGATTTTGTAGATGTTTCCTTTGCCAAAAGGGACTTCGAGGCGCGTGTCTGAGCAATCTTGTGGAGGAACAGGCTTCTGGTGTCCGTAGACGCGAAGTGCCAATTGAAAATTACCTTCATTTTGAATCTCCTGAAGGCTGTCCAACATCTGACCCATGAGGCGCTGGGCAACATCAATCTTTGCGCCCGTTTCCCATCGCCCGTACATGCTTTGGCTTCCGTCGAAGACAAAGAGAATCCTTGTCAGCGGCGGACGCTGCTCTTCTTGCTTAGGTTGTGCCAAAAGCACAGTACAAGAAAGGAATGCTATGAGGGCGGTGAGTTTTTTCAAGACTTGAGGTCTTAGTAATCGCCTAAAGTTTCTTCGTTTTGAGCGAGTGCACTCGCTAGTTGCTCGTCGTTTGGAGCAACTCCGTGCCATTTGTGGGTGCCCATCATAAAGTCCACACCGTTACCCATTTCTGTTCTGAGCAACAAACACACCGGCTTTCCATTACCTAATTTCCCTTTGGCTTCAGTAATGGCTGTATCAATGGCATCAAGGTCATTGCCTTGCGCTACATCAATAACATCCCAACCGAAAGCTTCAAACTTTGCACGAAGCGAGCCCATGGCCAAAACATCGTCCGTTGAACCGTCAATCTGTTTCTCGTTAACATCTACAGCGGCGATGAGGTTATCTACTTTTTTCGCAGAAGCGTACATCGCAGCTTCCCAGATTTGTCCTTCCTGAAGCTCACCGTCACCGTGAAGGGTAAATACGATACTATCGTCTCCGTTCAATTTCTTGGCTGCTGCTGCACCTAATGCAACACTTAGACCTTGACCTAGAGATCCAGAAGCAATACGGATACCTTCCAACCCTTCATGTGTTGTTGGGTGGCCTTGCAAACGAGTGTTCAGCTTTCTAAATGTAGCCAATTCACTTACCTCGAAGTAGCCTGCACGAGCAAGTACAGAATACATTACAGGGCTAATATGACCGTTAGAAAGGAAGAATACATCTTCACCTACGCCGTCCATCTTGAAATCTGCAGCATTGTGGTTCATATGCTTGAAATACAACGAAACGAGGTACTCCACGCAACCTAGAGATCCACCAGGGTGTCCGGAGTTTACAGCGTGAACCATTCTTACAATATCTCTACGTACTTGCGATACGACGGCTTGAAGGTTTTCTTGTGACATGAGAAATGCGTGTTATTTATAGGTACAAAAATAGGCCAATTCTAGGGGGTACAACGAATTAAACTCTTCCCATATATACACACGTTGCTAACAAGATTCTAATATATCTTTGCCGGCCTAAAGCATCAACTATGAAATGTGGCATTGTCGGCTTGCCGAACGTAGGAAAAAGTACACTATTTAACTGTCTTTCAAGTGCTAAGGCACAGGCAGCGAACTATCCATTCTGTACCATCGAACCCAATGTAGGGCAGGTTACTGTACCGGATCATCGCCTGGAAAGATTGGCAGAGCTTGTGAATCCTGAGAAGGTTCAAGCAGCCAACGTAGAAATCGTGGACATCGCCGGTTTGGTTCGTGGCGCCTCAAAGGGTGAAGGACTAGGTAACCAATTCCTCGGCAACATCCGCGAGACCAATGCCATTATTCACGTTCTAAGATGCTTCGAAAACGAAAACGTTACTCACGTCGATGGAAGTGTTGATCCTATCAGAGATAAGGAGACGATTGATATCGAATTACAGCTAAAAGACCTCGAAACTGCTGAAAAACGACTCGAAAAGGCCAAAAAAATGGCCAAAAGTGGCGAAAAAGAGGCGAAATTGAATGTGGAGACGTTGGAGCGTTTGGTGAATTTCTTGATGGAAGGAAAGAACGTTCGTGGTTTCGATCGCAACGATCGCGAGGCAGGTTTGCTCAAGGAAATGCAATTGTTGACCGACAAGCCAGTATTGTACTTGTGTAATGTTGATGAAAGTTCGGCGAAAGAAGGCAATGCACACGTAGAGAGAGTACGTGAAATGGCCAAGGAAGAGAATGCAGGTTGTTTACACATTGCAGTAAGCACTGAAAGCGACATTGCGGAATTAGAGACCTACGAAGAGAAACAAATGTTCCTCGAAGAACTAGGTTTGGAGGATGCCGGTGTCAACCGTGTTATTCGTGCGGCATACGATCTGTTGGAGCTTCAAACGTACTTTACTGCAGGTGTGAAAGAGGTTCGTGCTTGGACGATAAAACGCGACTTTACGGCACCTCAAGCAGCTGGTGTCATTCACACGGATTTCGAAAAAGGCTTTATCCGCGCTGAGGTTATTTCTTATGAAGATTACGACTCGTTAGGTAGCGAAAATGCTGTAAAAGAGGCCGGTAAAATGCGCGTAGAAGGGAAGGAGTATGTGGTCCAAGATGGCGATATCATGCACTTCCGTTTCAATGTGTAAAACGTGTGTATAGAAACC
The DNA here is from genome assembly GCA_018623275.1 of Flavobacteriales bacterium. Classification (GTDB taxonomy): domain Bacteria; phylum Bacteroidota; class Bacteroidia; order Flavobacteriales; family Schleiferiaceae; genus UBA10364. The sequence continues at coordinate 3,143 of JAAZVU010000044.1, read as the reverse complement.
TCTTTCGAGGGCTTGGAAAAGTTCGGCATCTCTTTATTTTAGGGAGCTAACGATTCCAAGAAATATGTCAGAACAAACGAACTACACCGAGGACAACATACGCTCGTTAGAGTGGGATGAACACATCCGTTTGCGTCCTGGAATGTACATCGGGAAGTTGGGTGATGGGAAATCACCGGACGACGGTATTTACATTCTCCTGAAAGAAGTTTTGGACAACTCCATTGATGAATTTGTCATGGGGGCTGGTAAAACCATCGAGGTGAAAATCTCGGACGGTCAGGTTGTGGTGCGCGACTATGGTCGTGGTATCCCGCTTGGCAAGGTGGTAGATGTTGTTTCGAAGATCAATACTGGTGCGAAATACGATAGCAAGGCGTTTAAGAAATCAGTAGGTCTTAATGGAGTCGGGGCCAAAGCGGTGAATGCACTTTCTACAGAGTTTGTCGTGCAAGCGTTCCGTGATGGAAAAACAAAGCGAGCAAAATTTGAATATGGTAAGCTCACTGAAGATGATGCTATTACAGATAGCAGCCAGCGTAAGGGGACTAAAATTTCTTTCCGTCCTGATCCTGAAATTTTTATCAACTACCGCTTCATCCTCGAATATGTAGAGAAGATGATGTGGAATTACGCCTATTTGAATCCAGGTTTGACCCTGTATTTGAACGGTGAGAAATTTTACAGTGAAAACGGTTTGAAGGATTTGTTGCAAGACAATCTCGATGGAAATACACTGCACGATATCATTCACTTGAAAGGTGAGGATATAGAGGTAGCACTTACCCACAGTGAACGCATGCAGGGAGAGCAGTTCTACAGCTTTGTCAATGGTCAGCACACCACACAAGGGGGTACACACCAGAATGCCTTGCGTGAGGCGATTGTGACGACCATGCGCGATTTTTACGGAAAGAACTTTGATGCTTCGGACGTACGTAGTTGTGTGATTGGGGCCATTTCGCTAAAAGTAATGGAGCCTGTATTTGAATCGCAAACGAAAACCAAGCTAGGGTCGCTCGAAATGGCGCCTGGGGAGGTGCACGTGAGGACCTTTGTGATCAACTTTATGAAGAAGGAGCTCGACAACTTCTTACACAGAAATGCTGAGGTTGCAGAGGCGATTTTAAAGAAAATTCAGCGTGCGGAGCGTGAGCGGAAGGACCTTCAAGGAATACGGAAATTGGCTCGCGAGCGGGCGAAGAAGGCATCCTTGCACAACAAGAAGTTGAGAGATTGCCGAGTGCATTTGAACGATAAAAAGGCACGTCCGAAAGGGGATAGAAGATTAGAAACGACGCTGTTTATTACTGAGGGGGACAGTGCATCTGGATCAATTACAAAAAGCCGTGATGTAAATACTCAGGCGGTATTTTCACTGAAGGGTAAACCGTTGAACAGCTTTGGGCTCACTAAGAAGGTCGTATACGAAAACGAAGAATTTAACTTGTTGCAAGCAGCCTTGAATATTGAGGAGGGCTTGGACGATTTGAGATACAACAATGTGGTTATTGCTACGGATGCCGATGTCGATGGCATGCACATTCGTCTGCTATTGATCACTTTCTTCTTGCAGTTCTTCCCAGAATTGGTAAAGGAAGGTCACCTGTATATTTTACAGACTCCTCTATTCCGCGTGCGCAACAAGAAGGAGACAAGGTACTGTTATTCGATGGACGAGAAGAACGATGCCATTGGTGCATTGGGGCCGAAACCGGAGATTACTCGATTTAAAGGATTGGGTGAGATTTCCCCGGATGAGTTCAAGCACTTTATCGGTCAAGATATCCGTCTAGAGCCGGTAATGATCAGCAAGGATTACCGTTCGGAAGATTTGTTGACGTTCTACATGGGTAAGAACACACCAAAGCGCCAAGAATTTATCATTGAGAATCTAAGGGTTGAAAAGAACCTTGAAGAAGAATTATTGAATTGATGAGCGAAGAATTAGATCCACAAATGGACGGGTTAGACCCGGAAATGCAATCGGACAATATGCATGAAGAGGGTACTCGTATAACGCGAGTATCTGGAATGTATGAAGATTACTTTTTGGATTACGCTTCGTATGTAATCCTTGAGCGTGCTGTTCCTGCGTTGAATGATGGTCTTAAGCCGGTTCAACGTCGTTTGCTGCATGCCATGAAGGAGATGGACGACGGACGCTATCACAAAGTAGCGAACATTATTGGTCAGACGATGCGCTTTCACCCGCACGGGGATGCCTCTATTGGTGATGCATTGGTGCAGATGGGTCAGAAAGATTTGCTCATTGATTGTCAGGGGAACTGGGGGAATATCCTTACCGGTGATGGGGCTGCAGCGCCGCGTTATATCGAAGCGCGCTTAACGAAGTTTGCCTTGCACGTGGCCTACAGTCCGAAAGTGACGGAGTGGCAATTATCATATGACGGTCGTGCGAACGAGCCTTTGCACTTGCCTATGAAATTCCCAATGCTTCTCGCGATGGGAGTAGAGGGGATTGCCGTTGGTTTAAGTACGAAGATTTTACCGCACAATTTCAACGAGCTCATTGATGCGTCAGTGAAGGTGTTACAGGGCAAATCGTTCAAATTGGTCCCGGATTTTCCAACAGGTGGCCAGGCCGATTTCTCTAACTACCAAGACGGTGTTCGAGGTTCGCGTGTTCGCGTTCGAGCGAAGATTTCTCAGATGGACAAGAACACCTTGGTCATCACTGAGGTTCCTTACACTACCACGACACAAAGTTTAATCGATTCCATCTTGAAAGCCAACGATAAGGGCAAGATCAAGATCAAAAAGATTGAGGACAATACTGCTGAAAATGTAGAAATCTTGGTGCATTTGCCGAACGGTATTAGCCCAGATAAGACTATTGATGCATTGTATGCCTTCACGAACTGTGAGGTAAGCATAGCACCACTTTCGTGTAGTATTCACGAAGATACTCCGCTGTTTTTAGGTGTATCAGATATTTTACGTCGTTCTACGGAAGCTACCAAGCAAGTGCTCAAGGCCGAACTTGAGATAAGATTGGGTGAGCTCCAGGAGCAATGGCACTTTGCATCTCTAGAGCGCATCTTCATTGAGAAGAAGATTTACCGCGATATTGAAGAGGCAGAGACTTGGGAACAAGTTCTTGAGTTTATAGAAAAAGGTCT